>JAJYSG010000030.1 GCA_021793675.1 Actinomycetes bacterium
CCCTCAGCCCGATACAGCCGACGGATCTCAGCCCAGTCCTCCACGGTGATCACTCCCTCACTCTTCAGCGAAGGGGGGTCAACTTTCGCCCGGCGCCAGGGGGTCAGTGTTCACGCGGCATCGACACGTAGGGCCGGGGTCAGCGCTGGATGCCGCGATCGGCCTGACGCGTCACACCGCGGGACCGCACGGCCGCGGTCTTGCCGCGTGCAGGCTTCTGCGCGGCCGCGGCCGGTGCGGTGGCTCGGCCGACGTCCGCGATCGCCGCGGCGGTGCGCGCGTCCTCGGGCACGCCGGCGGCCGCGAGCCGCGGGTCGAGCTCGGCCCGTCGTTCCAGGGAGTCCCATGCCGGCACATTCGCTGTCACCTCGTGCTGTCGCTTGAGGGCGTCGCCGTGCCCGGCCGCGACCTGCTCGAGGTTGACGAGTGCGACGTCGACCTCTGCGTCCGTTGCTGCCCCGGCCATCCAGCGCTACTCGGCTCGGTTTGCTGCTGAGGTGCTCAGGCGGCACGCCAGCGGCTGCGGGTGCCGGTGGCGGAGGTCTTGCACTGCATGAGCAGACCGGTTGAGGTGTGTCCGAAGGCGCCGGCGGGCTTGCAGAACGCGCCCGGGTGCACGCCCTCCTGCACCGCATGCGCAGCGGGAGCAACCGGTGCGGGAGCGGCCGGCGCTGGAGCAGGCGCTGCGGGTGCGGGTGCGGCGGGGGCGGGGGCGGGGGTCGAACCGGCCGCGACACTCATCGTGCAGGCTCTCGGCGGTGATCACCTGCGGCACCCCCAGGCAAGGCCCCGGCAGAGTCGTGTTCGGGTGTCGCCGGGCAGGGGTGTCGACGCGTCGCTCGAAGACGGCCAGGATCTCCCCATGGCCTCAGCACTTGATGCCGTCGCGTGGCCGGTGCGTACGGCGCGCCTCTCGCTGCGCGCGGCGATGCCGCTCGACGCCGAGCCGACCTGGCGGTTCCGGCGGCTGGACGGCGTGAGCCGGTGGCTCACCCGGACCCAGCCCTCCTTCGAGGACTACCGGGCCTCGTTCGAGGAGCCCGACCGGTTGTCGAAGACCTTGGTCATCCTGCTCGACGGCGAGATCATCGGCGACCTGATGCTGGCCGTCGAGGACGCCTGGGCCCAGGCCGAGGTGGCCGACCGGGCCCGTGCGGTGCACGCCGAGCTCGCCTGGGTGCTGCACCCGGACCACACCGGGCACGGGTACGCCACCGAGGCGGTCCGGGAGCTGATCCGGATCAGCTTCGTGGACCTCGACCTGCGCCGCGTGACCGCCGTCTGCTTCGCCGACAACGTGGCGTCCTGGCGCCTGATGGAACGTGTCGGGATGCGCCGGGAGCTCTACGCCGTGCGTGACGCACTGCATCGTTCCGGTGACTGGCTCGACACCATGGGCTACGCGCTGCTCGCCGAGGAATGGCGCGAGCTCCCATAGCGGCGGCCCTGGGGACCGCCCTGGTGCAGAGGCGATGGCCGACGGACACGAGGAACGTCCCGACGAATGCCGGCGGGGCCCGGCCGCGATGGCCGACTCAGACGGCGTCGTCCCCGCGCTCGTCGGTCCGGACCCGCACCAGCTCCTCGACGGTCTGCACCCAGACCTTGCCGTCACCGATCTTGCCGGTGCGGGCCGCCGTGACGACGGTCTCGACGACGCTGTCCACCATGTCGTCGGTGACGACGACCTCGAGCCGGACCTTCGGGACGAAGTCGATCTGGTACTCCGCACCGCGGTAGACCTCGGTGTGGCCACCCTGCCGGCCGTATCCCTGCGCGTCGGAGACCGTCAGGCCGCGTACCCCGATCCTGCCGAGGGCGTCCCGCACGTCGTCGACCTTGAACGGCTTGACGATCGCGGTGACGAGCTTCATCAGGAGGTCCTTCCCAGGCTGGACGTGGCGGTGAACTCGTAGGCGCTCTCGGCATGCTGGCTCGAGTCGAGACCGGCGTACTCATCCTCGGGCGTCACCCGCAGACCGATCGTGGCCCGCAGCGCCCACGCGATCGCGTAGGTCGCGACGAAGGCGAAGGCCGAGGCGGCGAGCACGCCGAGCAGCTGGCGTCCCAGCTGCGTGAGCCCACCACCGAGCAGCAAGCCCTGGTGGACGACGGACGGGTTGACCGCCTTCGCGGCGAGCAGGCCGATGGCGAGCGTGCCGATCACGCCGCCGACGTAGTGCACGGCCACGACGTCGAGCGAGTCGTCGTAGCGGAGGCGGAACTTGAGCCGGATGGCGAACAGGCAGACGACACCGGCCGCCGCCCCGACCAGGATCGCCAGCACGGGCGAGACGAAGCCCGCGGCCGGTGTGATGGCCACCAGCCCCGCCACCGCACCCGTTGCGCCGCCGAGCGTCGTCGCCTTTCCGGTGAGCCGCTTCTCGAGCGCGAGCCAGCTGATCATGCCGCCGACACCGGACAGGTGCGTGGCGAGCGCGGCGCTCGCGGCGAGGTTTCCCGCGGTCAGCGCCGACCCAGCGTTGAAGCCGATCCAGCCGAACCACAGCAGGCCCGCGCCGAGCAGGGTCAGCGGCACGTTGTGCGGCGCCATCATCTCCCGTGGCCAACCGCGCCGTGGCCCCAGGACGAGCGCCAGGGCGAGGGCCGACGCCCCCGAGGCGATCTCCACGACCGTCCCGCCGGCGAAGTCCAGCAACCCCGCGCGATGCAGCCAGCCGCCCGGAGACCAGACCCAGTGCGCGATCGGCGCGTAGACGACCACCGACCAGATCGCGATGAACGTCACGAACGCGCCGAACCGCATCCGGTCCGCGGAGGCGCCGCTGATCAGCGCGGCCGTGAGGATCGCGAACATCAGCTGGAACGCCACGAACGCGAGCGGAGGGACGGTCAGCGGGAGGCCGGGTACCGCCACCTCGGCGTGGGTCAGGCCGACGAGGTGCAGGCCGCCGATGAGGCCGCCACCGGCATCCGTGTCGAACGCGAGCGAGTACCCCACGACGACCCAGGTGACCGAGACGATCGCGATCGTCGTGAAGCTCTGCATGATCATGGCCAGCGCGTGCTTCGACCGGACCATGCCGGCGTAGAAGAACGCCAGCCCGGGCGTCATCAGCAGGACGAGCGCCGTGCAGACGATGATCCACGCCGTGTCTCCGGCGTCGACCGCTGCGGCAGGAAGCAGGAGGTGCATCGACCCATCTCTCTCGCGTGGCGGCCGATCGGTCCGCCTCCGCGGCTACGCCGGCCGCGAGCGTAGCGGCTCGGGGCCCACACTCACGCAGCCTGTCCGTGGGGCGGCTGCCGTCGTCGTCCGCACAGTCTGCGGGCGCCGCGGACCGGCCCTTCCGCTGGCCGGTCCGCGGCCTCAGTACTCGTGCTTCACGACGAAGAAGGACCCACGGATCGTCCCGGCGAGCTTCGAGCGCTGGCGGGCGAACTTGAAGCCGGCGGCCGCCAGCTCAGCCGGGATCTCCATGCCGTCGGACAGCTTGAACCCGACGGCACGCTTGCCGCCGGGCGCCAGGGTGTACAGGACGTTGAGGGCGAGTCCGTCCTGGTAGAACACGTATGTCCAGCGCACGCCCTCCACCACGAACTCGCTCACCTGCAGCGGTGTGGCGCTCAGCCGCAGCCCACGCTCCTCGGCGAGGATCCGGTCGACGTACGCCAGCTGCGCGGCGGCCTGCGCCGCGGGGACGACGACGAGGTCGTGGTCGTGCTTGTTCTTGAAGTAGCGCGCCTCGTTGGCACGAAGCCCGGCCAGCTGCGTCGCCACCGGAGAGGACTCCAGCCCTTCCGTCGACACGGTCACGAAATCGACACCTGGCATGCCATCTCCCCTTCGTCGTGCCCAGGCAGCGCGCCGACGTGCCCGGCTGTCGGGCACCGGGTCAGGAGCGGCGACACCGCGACCCCGCGGGCTGCGAGAGAACTCTACGGACGGCCTCGTGCGACGACCGCGGCCCGCCGTCCGCCTGCTCCCAACCTTCTCGCCCGTCCCGCCGGCACGCCTGTCTGCGTCCGTGGTCGCACCGGTCGCGCGTGCGATCCGGGGATCCGCTCGCGTACACCCGTCGAGTGCGCGCGCTGCGGCTGCCGCCGACGCGGCAACGACGGATCGTCGTGCTGCGCCACCTGGGCGGCCGTGCGCCGAGCAGCCTGCAGGCCGCCGGCCAGCTCCAGGTCGTTGCCGCACCTCCCTCCGCACCGCCCATCACGTCGCCCTCCGTCGCGGCGCCGGCGGGCACCCACCGCCTGGTCGCGACGGGCCCGTCGGGGACCCGCACCGGCAGGTTCTCGATCGGTGATCCCGGCGTCGTCGGCCTGGGTGGTGCCACGGGGCGCTCGCCGCGGTGATCGACAGCTCTCGGAGCTCGTCGGCGGGGCCCACGGGGTTGCGTGCGCGCACCCCGCTGCCGTCATGCGGCGCCCACGTCGTCGGTCGGGCCCACCCGAGTGTGGCCGACGTCACGGGACCGAAGTCTTAGGAGGTCGTTCCTCGACCGCCTAACGTCGACCTCACACCCCGTGGCATCGCGGCCACGGCGTGGGGTCAGCGCGTCGGCAAGGAGGCCGTGCATGAAGGTCAAGGCGTACTACTCCGCCCACCCTGCGGACCCGCAGGTCTACCACGACGACGACGAGTGCCCCGCCGGCCGTGACATCCCGTGGTGGAACAAGCGGCCCGGCACCGACGACCGCCCGCGCTGCCAACACTGCATCGAGATCGAGGCCCACCGCCCGGCCTACTCCGGCTGAGAGGCACGCAGGGGCGGGTACCGCGATGCGGTCCCGCCCCTGCGGCGCCGTTCGTCAGCGCGTCAGCGCAGCTTCTCCGGGATCTCCCCGCCGATCCGGTGCACCACGACGGAGTTCGTCGTGCCCGCGATGCCGATCGGCGTGCCCGCCACGACCACGACCTGGTCGCCGATCTCGCCCAGCCCGTTCGCGCGCAGCGTCTGGTCGACCTGGTAGACCATCACGTCGGTGCTCTCCACCTGCGGCACCAGGTACGTCTGCACACCCCACGAGAGCGCGAGCTGGTTGCGCACCGAGTCGAGCGGCGTGAAGGCCAGCAGCGGGATGGCGGAACGCAGCCGCGACATCCGGCGCGCGGAGTCGCCGGACTGCGTGAACGTCACGAGGTACTTCACACCGAGCAGTGCCCCCACCTCGGCGGCCGCCCGCGTGATGGCACCGCCGCGCGTGTGCGGGATGGAGCCCAGCGGCGCGATCCGCTCGGCACCCATCTCCTCCGTCGACTCGATGATCCGCGCCATGGTGCGCACGGCCTCGATCGGGTAGTCGCCCACGCTGGTCTCGCCGGAGAGCATCACCGCGTCCGCACCGTCGAGCACGGCGTTCGCGCAGTCGGAGGCCTCGGCGCGCGTCGGGCGCGGGCTGGTGATCATCGACTCGAGCACCTGCGTGGCCACGATCACCGGCTTGGCGTTCTGGCGGGCGAGCTCGACGGCCCGCTTCTGCACCAGCGGCACCTGCTCGAGCGGCAGCTCGACGCCGAGGTCGCCACGAGCGACCATGATGCCGTCGAACATGTGAACGATCTCGGCCAGGTTGTCGACGGCCTGCGGCTTCTCGATCTTGGCGATGACCGGGACGATCCGGCCCTCCTCCTCCATGATCCGGCGCACGTCGTCGTAGTCGGCGGCGTTGCGGACGAAGGACAGGGCGATGAAGTCGGCGCCGAGCTTGAGGCCCCAGCGCAGGTCCTCCTCGTCCTTGTCGGACAGCGCCGGCACCGACACCGCGACGCCCGGCAGGTTGAGGCCCTTGTTGTTCGAGACAGGACCCGGCACCTCGACCCGGGTGACGACCTGTGGGCCGTTCACCTCGACGACGCGGACGAGTACCTTGCCGTCGTCGATGAGGATCGGGTCGCCGGGGCGCACGTCGCCCGGCAGGCCCTTGTGGGTCGTCGAGACGAGCTCCTTGGTGCCCTCGACGTCCTCGGTGGTGATGGTGAACGTGTCCCCGACCTCGAGGAAGTGCTTGCCCTCGACGAACCGGCCGAGCCGGATCTTCGGACCCTGCAGGTCGACGAGCACGGCCACGTTGCGGCCCGAGGCCTTCGCGGCGGCCCGCACCCGGCGGTACACCTCGGCGTGGGCCTCGGCCTCGCCGTGGCTGCGGTTGATCCGCGCCACGTCCATCCCGGCGTCGACGAGTGCCTGGATCTGCTCCGGGGACTCGGTCGCAGGACCGATGGTGCAGACGATCTTTGCCTTACGCATGGTTCGGAGCCTATGCCTTTCGTATCTTGCCGATCTGACCGAACGTCCTGTCCGGCCGTGGTCTGGAGGCGTTAGGCACCGGGCCGCGCGCCAGCGCGTCCCGGACGCACGTCCGGCACTCGTCGCGCAGTCACGCGCGCAGCGCCGTGGTGCTCGCCGTCACTGGAGCAGGCAGCTCGGTGCTGCCCATGAGGAAGGCGTCCACAGCGGCGGCAGCGGCTCGGCCCTCGGCGATCGCCCACACCACGAGGGACTGGCCCCTGCCGGCGTCGCCGGCGACGAAGACGCCGGGCACCGTGGTCGCGAAGGTCTCGTCGCGCGCGACGAGGCCACGGTCGGTCAGCGTGACGCCCAGCTGCTGAGACAGCAAGTCGGTCTCCGGCCCGGCGAAGCCCATGCAGACGAGCACCAGGTCCGCTGGGACGTCCCGCTCGGTGCCCGGCGTCGGCGCACGCCGCCCGTCGACCTGGTACTCGGTCGTCGCCAGCCGTAGGTGGCGCACCCGGCCCTCGTCGTCCCCGACGAACGCCACGGTCGAGGCGAGGTAGTCCCGCTCGCCGCCCTCCTCGTAGGAGCTCGACACCTCGAACACCACGGGGTCGGTCGGCCACGGCTGGTCCGCCGGCCGCTCCTCCGGGGGCCGGCGGCCGATCGCGAGCGTCGTCACCGATGCCGCGCCCTGCCGCAGCGCGGTCCCGACGCAGTCCGAGCCGGTGTCGCCGCCGCCGATGACGACGACGTGCTTGCCCGCCGCCGTGATCTGGTCCGGCACGTCGCGACCCTTGGCCACCTCGTTCGCCTGGTGGAGGTAGTCCATCGCCACGTGCACGCCGTCGAGGTCGCGCCCCGGCAGCCGCAGCTCGCGCGGCACCGTCGCGCCGGTGGCGACCACCACCGCGTCGTACCGCGCCCGCAGCCCGGACCACGAGACGTCGACGCCGACCGCGACCCCGGGCCGGAACCGCGTGCCCTCCGCCGTCATCTGAGCCAGGCGGCGGTCGATGTGGTGCTTCTCGAGCTTGAAGTCCGGCACGCCGTAGCGCAGCAGGCCACCGATCGCGTCGTCCCGCTCGTAGACGGCGACCGTGTGCCCGGCCCGCGTCAGCTGCTGCGCCGCCGCGAGACCGGCCGGTCCGGATCCGACGACGGCCACGGTGTGGCCGGACAGCCGCTGCGGAACCTGCGGTGCCACCCAGCCACGTTCGAAGGCCTCGTCGATGATCGAGACCTCGATGTTCTTGATGGTCACGGGCGGCTGGTTGATCCCCAGCACGCAGCTCGTCTCGCAGGGCGCCGGACAGATGCGGCCCGTGAACTCCGGGAAGTTGTTGGTGGCGTGCAGCCGCTCGATCGCGTCGGCCCACTGACCGCGCCAGACGAGATCGTTCCACTCGGGGATGAGGTTGCCCAACGGGCAGCCGTTGTGGCAGAAGGGGATGCCACAGTCCATGCAGCGCCCCGCCTGCGCGACGAGGAACGCCTGGCCCTCCTGAAGCTGCTCGTGGACGTCCCGCCAGTCCTGCAGCCGCACCGGCACCGGCCGGTTGGGAGGCAGCTCTCGGTGCCGGACCTTGAGGAAGCCCCGCGGGTCAGCCACGCGCCACCGCCAGGATGCCCTCCCAGACCCCGGGGGCCCCGGGGTCGACACCTTCGGCCGCCGCCTTGGCCAGTGCGTCCCGCACGCGGGCGTACTCGGCCGGCAGCACGCGCGTGAAGCGGGCGCGCGTCGCGTCGAGGTCCTCCAGCAGCTGCGCCGCGACGGGCGAGCCGGTCTCCTCGAGGTGCCCGCGCAGCAGCGGCTCGACGACCGCCCAGTCCTCGTCGTCCAGCGGCGCCAGCCCCAGCTCACCGCTGGCGACGGCCTGCACGTTCATGAGCTCACGCTGCAGGTCCAGCACGTATGCGGTGCCGCCGGACATGCCGGCGCCGAAGTTGCGCCCGGTCCGGCCCAGGACCACCACCGTGCCACCCGTCATGTACTCGCAGCCGTGGTCGCCGACGCCTTCGACGACGAGCGTCGCGCCGGAGTTGCGCACCCCGAACCGCTCGCCGACGAGCCCGCGCAGGAACACCTGCCCGGCGGTCGCGCCGTAGCCGATGACGTTGCCCGCGATGACGTTGTGCTGGCTGGACAGCACCGACGACCGGTCCGGCCGGACCACGACCCGGCCGCCGGAGAGACCCTTGGCCAGGTAGTCGTTGGCATCGCCGAAGAGTCGCAGCGTGATGCCGCGCGGCAGGAACGCGCCGAACGACTGCCCGGCCGACCCGGTGAGCGTGACGTCGATGGTGCCGTCCGGCAGGCCTGCGCCGCCGTAGCGCCGCGTCACTTCGTAGCCGAGCATCGTCCCGACCGTGCGGTTGACATTGCGCACCGGCAGGTCGAGCCGCACCGGTTCGGCCCGCTCGAGCGCGGCGGAGGCGAGCGCGATGAGCTGGTTGTCCAGCGCCTTCTCCAGGCCGTGGTCCTGCGCCTTGACGTGGTGCAACGACGAGCCGGGCTTCGGCTCGGCCACCGCCAGCACGGGCGCCAGGTCGAGACCCTCGGCCTTCCAGTGCACCACCGCCTGGCGCACGTCGAGGAGCTCGACGTGCCCCACGGCCTCCTCCAGGGTGCGGAAGCCGAGCCGCGCGAGGTACTCGCGCACCTGACGGGCGATGAACTGGAAGAACGTGATGACGTACTCGGGCTTGCCGCTGAACCGGGCGCGCAGCTCCGGGTTCTGCGTGGCGACCCCGACCGGGCAGGTGTCGAGGTGGCAGACGCGCATCATGACGCAGCCCGAGACGACGAGCGGCGCGGTGGCGAAGCCGAACTCCTCGGCGCCGAGCAGCGCTCCGACGATGACGTCCCGGCCGGTCTTCAGCTGGCCGTCCACCTGGACCACCACCCGGTCCCGGAGGTCGTTGAGGACGAGCGTCTGCTGGGTCTCGGCCAGCCCGATCTCCCACGGCGTGCCGGCGTGCTTGAGGCTCGTCAGCGGGGAGGCCCCGGTGCCGCCGTCGTGGCCCGAGATGAGGACCACGTCGGCGTGCGCCTTGGCGCAGCCGGCCGCCACCGTGCCGACACCGAACTCGCTCACCAGCTTGGTGTGCACGCGCGCCCGCGGGTTGGCGTTCTTCAGGTCGTGGATGAGCTGCTTGAGGTCCTCGATCGAGTAGATGTCGTGGTGCGGCGGCGGCGAGATGAGGCCGACGCCCGGCGTCGAGTGCCGAGTCTTGGCCACCCACGGGTACACCTTGGGGCCGGGCAGCTGGCCGCCCTCCCCCGGCTTGGCGCCCTGCGCCAGCTTGATCTGCAGGTCGTCGGCGTTGACCAGGTACTCGCTGGTCACACCGAACCGGCCGGACGCCACCTGCTTGATCGCGGAACGCCGCTCGGGGTCGTGCAGCCGCTCGGGGTCCTCGCCGCCCTCGCCGGTGTTCGAGCGCGCACCGAGCCGGTTCATCGCGATCGCGAGCGTCGTGTGCGCCTCGGCCGAGATCGAGCCGTAGGACATGGCGCCGGTGCTGAACCGCTTGACGATCTCGGAGACGGGCTCCACCTCGTCGAGCGGCACGGGCGGGCGGACGCCCTCCCGCAGCTCGAGCAGCCCGCGCAGCGTCATCAGCCGGTGCGCCTGGTCGTTGACCCGCTCGGTGTACTGCTCGAAGACGTCGTACCGGCCCGTGCGGGTCGAGTGCTGGAGCCGGAACACCGTCTCCGGGTCGAAGAGGTGCTCCTCGCCGCCGCGCCGCCACTGGTACTCGCCGCCCACGGCCAGGTGCTGGTGGGGCTGGCGGTTGCCGCTCGCCGGGTAGGCGTCGGCATGGCGCGCGGCGACCTCGGCCGCGATGACGTCCAGCCCCACGCCGCCCAGCCGGCTCGTCGTGCCCGTGAAGTAGCGGTCGACGAGCGCGTGCGACAGCCCGATCGCCTCGAACACCTGGGCGCCCCGGTAGGAGGCGATGGTGGAGATGCCCATCTTGGACATCACCTTGAGCACGCCCTTGCCGAGCGCCTTGATGAGGTTGTGGACCGCCGTCTCCGGGTCGACGCCCGGCAGGTAGCCGCGACGGGCGAGGTCCTCGACGGTCTCCATCGCCAGGTACGGGTTGACCGCCGCGGCGCCGTAGCCGATGAGCAGCGCGACGTGATGCACCTCGTGCACGTCGCCGGCCTCGACGACGAGCGAGATCCGGGTGCGGGTGTGCCGGCGCAGCGTGTGGTGGTGCACCGCGGACAGCAGCAGCAGCGACGGGATGGGCGCCAGGTCGGCGTCGGAGTTGCGGTCCGACAGGACGACGTGGGTCACGCCCTGCGCGATCGCCGCGTCGACCTCGGCGAAGATCTCCTCGAGCCGGGCCTCCAGCGCCGCACCGCCGCCGTCGACCTTGTACAGCCCGCGGACCAGGGCCGCCTTGAAACCGAACTCCGGCGAGCGGTCGACGTGGACGATCTTCGCCAGCTGGTCGTTGTCGAGCACGGGGAACGGCAGGAACAGCTTGCGGGCGTGCTCCGGGCCGTCGGTCAGCAGGTTCGGCTCGGGACCGATCGCCCCGCCGATCGCGGTGACCAGCTCCTCCCGGATCGCGTCCAGCGGCGGGTTCGTCACCTGGGCGAACATCTGCGTGAAGTAGTCGAAGAGCAGCCGAGGGCGCTCGGAGAGCACCGCCACCGGGGTGTCGGACCCCATCGCGCCCAGCGGCTCGGTCCCCGTGGCGCCCATCGGCGTGAGGATGACCTTGAGCTCCTCCTCGGTGTACCCGAACGTGCGCTGCCGGCGGCGCACCGAGGCGGCCGAGTGCGCGATGTGCTCGCGCTCGGGCAGCTGCTCGAGGTGGACGGCGTTCTCCGCGAGCCACTGCGCGTAGGGCCGCTGCGCCGCCAGCTCGGCCTTGAGCACCTCGTCGTCCACCACGCGGCCACGCCGGGTGTCGACGAGCAGCATCTTGCCGGGCTCGAGCCGGCCCTTGCTCACCACGCGCGCCGGGTCGAGGTCCAGCACGCCGGACTCGCTGGCGCAGACGACGAGCCCGTCCTCCGTCACCCAGTAGCGACCCGGACGCAGCCCGTTGCGGTCCTGTACCGCGCCGACCAGCGTGCCGTCGGTGAACGCCATCGCCGCCGGACCGTCCCACGGCTCCATGAGCGTCGAGTGGTACTGGTAGAACGCCCGGCGGGCCGGGTCCATCTGGGCGTGGTTCTCCCACGCCTCCGGGATCATCATGAGGATGGCGTGCGGCAGCGGCCGGCCCGCCAGGTGCAGCAGCTCGAGCACCTCGTCGAAGCTGCCGGAGTCGGAGCCGCCCGGTGTGCAGATCGGCATCAGCGGCGCGAGGTCGCCGAGCAGCTCGGAGCGCATCTGGCCCTCGCGCGCGGCGATCCAGTTCCGGTTGCCGCGCACGGTGTTGATCTCGCCGTTGTGCGCCAGCAGCCGGAACGGCTGCGCAAGCGGCCAGGACGGGAAGGTGTTGGTCGAGAACCGGGAGTGCACCACGGCGATCTCGGTGCAGTAGCGCGGGTCGGACAGGTCGGCGAAGAACGGCTCGAGCTGCCCGGTGGTCAGCATCCCCTTGTACGTCAGCGTGCGGGACGACAGCGAGGCGAAGTAGACGCCGACCTCGTGCTCGGCGCGGCGGCGCAGGCGGAAGGCGAGCCGGTCGAGGTCCAGCCCGGCGAGCTCGCGCGACGGGTCCGCCACCACGAGCTGGCGGAACGCCGGCATGCTGGCCCGCGCGGTGGGACCGACCAGGTCGGCCGTGACCGCGACATCGCGCCACGCCAGCACGTCGAGCTTCTCGTCGACCGCGATGGCCTCGATCGCGCGCATCGCCCGCTGCTGCTCGTCGACGTCCGTGGGCAGGAACGCCAGACCGATCGCGTAGTGACCAGCCGGGGGCAGCTCCGCGTCGACGACGTCGCGCAGGAACGCGTCCGGGATCTGGGTGAGGATGCCGGCCCCGTCGCCGGAGTCGACCTCGGACCCGACGGCACCACGGTGGTCGAGGTTGAGCAGGGCCGTCAGGCCGGCGTCGACGATGTCACGTCCAGGAGTGCCACGCAGCGTCGCGACGAACGCGAACCCGCACGAGTCCCGTTCCGCGTCCGGGTCGTACAACCCGGTCGCGTCCGGCATGCCCGACTGCCACGAGCCGGTCACGCGCGACGTCGACATCAGCACCGCCCTCCGCGGCCCCGGGGCGCCGGGGACCGCACGTCCATCCTGGTGAGTGGTTGGGACGTCGTCGGCCCGCTCAGTGGGGCGACATTACCTCCCGGACCGTGCCGGAGCAGCATCCCGCCACTCGTGCCACGACCTCCGGTCGCCCGCCGTGTCAGCGCGCGGTCTCGGCCGCTTCCTGCTCGTCCTGCGCCGCCGGTGGGTCCAGCAGGACGCTCGTCTCGCGCCCGGGGTGCCGGCGACCGACGACGATGAACGCTACCAGCGCCCCCAGACCGACCAGCATGGACGTCCAGTCGTTGAGCCGCAGCCCGAGGAAGTGGTGCGCCGTGTCGATGCGCAGGTGCTCCACCCAGCCCCGGCCGATGCAGTAGACGAGGACGTACAGCCAGAACGTGCGGCCGTGGCCCAGGCGGAACCGGCGGTCGGCCCAGATGACGAATGCCGCGGCGGCCAGGTCCCACAGCATCTCGTAGAGGAACGTCGGGTGGAACAGCGTGCCGACCGGGTACCCCGCCGCCAGCGTGTTCGCGTCCGAGACGCGCAGGCCCCACGGCAGCGTCGTCGGGCCGCCGAAGAGCTCCTGGTTGAAGTAGTTGCCGAGGCGGCCCATCGCCTGCGCGATGAGCAGCCCGGGCGCCAGCGCGTCCGCGAACGGCGCGAACTTGATTCCGTTGCGCTTGGTGCCGATGTAGGCACCCACCGCGCCCAGCGCGACGGCGCCCCAGATGCCCAGGCCGCCGTTCCAGATGTACAGCGCGTGCACCGGGTCGCCGCCCTTGCCGAAATACGCGTCCGGGGAGGTGATGAGGTGGTAGATCCGCCCGCCGACGATGCCGAACGGCACGGCCCAGAAGACGACGTCGAGCACCTTCTCCGGATCGCCGCCGCGCTCCGCCCAGCGGCGCTTGAGCAGGAAGTACGCCACGACGATGCCCGACAGGATCGCCAACGCGTACGCGCGGATGGGCAACGGCCCCAGGTGCCAGACGCCGCGAGGCGGGCTGGGGATCGCCGCGATCAGACCACTCATCTGTGTGCCTCCCGAACACCCTGCGCCAGGCCCGCGGCGACCGCCGCGACGGCGGCAGGGCCACCGGCCTCGTCGGGCGCCTCCAGCAGCGCCCGGACCAGCGCGGACCCGACGATGACGCCGTCCGCATACTTCCCCACCTGCGCCGCCTGCTCCGGCCGCGAGACGCCGAGACCTACGCACACGCGGTGCGCGCCGGCCGCGCGGGTGTCGGCGACGAGCTGCTCGGCGCGTGCGCCGACCGTCGTCCGCTCCCCCGTGACGCCCATGGTCGAGGCTGCGTACACGAACCCGCGGCTCGCCCGCGCCGTCAGCTCGAGCCGCTCCGGCGTCGAGCTCGGGGCGACGAGGAACACGCGGTCCAGCCCGTGACGGTCGGAGGCCTCGAGCCAGTCGGCGGCCTCGTCCGGGATGAGGTCCGGCGTGATGAGGCCGGCGCCGCCCGCCGCCGCCAGGTCGCGCGCGTACGCCTCGACCCCGTACCGCAGCACGAGGTTCCAGTAGGTCATGACCAGGATCGGCGCGCCGCAGCCGGCGACCTGCTCCACCACCCGGAGCGTGTCGCGCACCCGCGTGCCGCGCTGCAGGGCCGCCTCGACCGCGCGCTGGATCACCGGGCCGTCCATCACCGGGTCGGTGTAGGGCATGCCGAGCTCCACGACGTCGACACCCGCGTCGACCATCGCGCGGACGGCGGCGGCGCTGCCGGGCACGCTCGGGTAGCCGACCGGCAGGTAGCCGATCAGTGCCGGGCGCCCCTCGCCGTCGACGAGCTCGTCGAGCCGCGCCCCGACCGGTGAGGCGGTCTGCGTGGTCACCGGTTCTCCCCCTCGTCGAGCAGCCCGAACCACTGCGCCGCGGTCGCCACGTCCTTGTCGCCCCGCCCCGAGAGGTTGACCAGCAGCACCGGCGGGTGGTCGAGGCCCCAGCCGTCCAGCTCGGCACCCAGCTGCAGCGCCCCGGCCAGGCCGTGCGCCGACTCGATCGCCGGGATGATCCCCTCGGTACGGCACAGCAGCGAGAAGGCGTCCATGGCCTCGACGTCCGTCACCGGCCGGTACTCGGCGCGCCCGATGTCGTGCAGCCACGCGTGCTCGGGCCCGACGCTCGGGTAGTCCAGGCCGGCCGACACGGAGTGGCTGGGGATCGTCTGGCCGTCCTCGTCCTGCAGGAGGTAGCTGCGGGTGCCCTGCAGCACGCCCGGCTCACCGCCCGAGAACCGCGCCGCGTGCTTGCCCGACGAGATGCCCAGGCCGCCTGCCTCGAACCCGAACAACCGCACCGACGGCTCGTCGAGGAACGCGTTGAAGATGCCCATCGCGTTGGACCCGCCGCCGACGCAGGCCATGACGGCGTCCGGCAGGGCGCCGATCTCGTCCGCCAGCTGGGCCCGCGCCTCCTCGCCGATGACGGAATGGAAGTCGCGCACCATCTCCGGGAACGGGTGCGGACCGGTGACCGTGCCAAGCAGGTAGTGCGTCGTCTCGACGTTCGCCACCCAGTCCCGCAGGGCCTCGTTGATCGCATCCTTGAGCGTGCGGCTGCCGTTGGTCACGGGGATCACCTCGGCGCCCAGCAGCCGCATCCGGGCGACGTTGAGCGCCTGCCGGCGGGTGTCCTCCTCGCCCATGTAGACCGTGCACTCCAGGTCCATCAGGGCTGCCGCGGTGGCCGTGGCGACGCCGTGCTGGCCGGCGCCGGTCTCCGCGATGACCCGTGTCTTGCCCATCCGCTTCACGAGCAGCGCCTGGCCGAGCACGTTGTTGATCTTGTGCGAACCCGTGTGGTTGAGGTCCTCACGCTTGAGGAAGACGCGCGCGCCGCCGCCGACGTGGGCGGCGAACCGGGACACCTCCGTGAGCGGGCTGGGCCGGCCGGTGTACGTCCGGTGCAGCCGCGCCAGCTCGGCCCCGTAGCTCGGGTCGGCGAGGGCCTTGTGGTAGGCGTCGTCGAGCTCGTCGAGCGCGGCGACCAGCGCCTCCGGGACGAACCGGCCGCCGAAGTCCCCGAAGTACGGGCCGGTGTGGGTGGCCAGCGGACCGGTCGCCGGCACGCCGAGCCGACCCTCCGACGCCCTGCCACCGCGGATGGGCGTCACTGCCGCACCGCCCGCAACGAGGGGTGGGAGCCGGCGGCGACGAGGTCCGCGACCGACTGGCGAGGCGCGTCGTCCGTCACCAGCGCCTCACCGACGAGCACCCCGTCCGCGCCGGCACGGGCGTAGTCCATGACGTCGTGCGGGCCACGCACCCCTGACTCGGCGATCTTGACGATCCCCGACGGGATCGCCGGGGCCACGCGCGCGAACGTCGTGCGGTCCACGTCGAGCGTCTTGAGGTTGCGGGCGTTGACGCCGATGACGCGGGCCCCCGCGTCCACGGCCCGCCGCACCTCCTCGGTGTCGTGCACCTCCACCAGCGCCGTCATGCCCAGCGAGTGCACCCGGTCGACGATGCCCTCGAGCACCACCTGCTCCAGGGCGGCGACGATGACCAGCACCAGGTCGGCGCCGTGGGCACGCGCCTCCCACACCTGGTACGGCGTCACCACGAAGTCCTTGCGGAGCACGGGGACGTCGACCACCGCGCGGATCGCGTCCAGGTCCTCCAGCGACCCGTGGAACCGGCGCCGCTCGGTGAGCACCGAGATCGCGGCCGCCCCGCCCTTCTCGTACTCCGCAGCCAGCGCCGCGGGGTCGGTGATCTCCGCGAGGGCACCCCTGCTGGGGCTGGAACGCTTGACCTCCGCGATGATCGTCACCGCGTCGTCGAGCCGCAGGCGGCTGGCGCCGTCGATGGCCGAGCGCCGGCGCGCCGCGGTCTCCTTGAGCCGATCCAGCGACGTCGCGGCCTCGCGCACGGCAAGGTCCTGCCTGACGCCGGCGACGATGTCGTCGAGCACGGTCATAGCCCCCACCTTCCGCTGCTCTGCGGGAAACCCGCGGACAACGGCCATCGTAGAGGCGGTTGCGAGCCCTTCTGTCACGCGCCCGTGACGTGGGCGGTCGTCACGGAGCGAGCCACGCGAAGCCCGGGAGGTTGCGCAGGACGCCGAAACCGAGGACCACGGCGACGCCCAGCACCTGGGCCCACACCGGCGGCGCGGCGGTCGGCAGCCCTCTGGTGCGGCGTACCAGGACCGTGACCCAGGCGAGGACGACCAGCGGCGCGGCCATCACCCACAGGGCGTTCTCGTGCCACGCGCCGGCCAGCTGCAGGTGGGCGAGGTCGTAGGTGGCGCGCAGGCCGCCGCACGTCGGGCACCACAGGTGCGTCACGGCGTGGAACGGGCACAGCCCGTAGCTGCCCGCGGCGTGCGGGTCGCGCAGCGCGACGACGATCGTGGCGGCCGCCACGCACGCCCCGGCGACGACCATCGGACGCACCGCGAGCTCACGCGTGGCCTCACGAGCCGGGCCACTCGGGCTCGCGGCGGGCACGAGGACGGGAGAGGCGGTCACGGATCAGGGGTGCGAGCTCGACCAGGCCGTGAGGAACACCAGGCCGCCGACGATCGCGACGGCGCTCAGCGCGATGTTCACCCAGCCGACGACCATCCCGGCCGTCGACAACGAGCGGTTGTTGGCCTGCCCCTCGTCCGCGGCCCGGCGGCCCATCGATCCGAGCACGACCGCGGGGATGGCCACGAGGAAGCCGAGCGTGAAGAAGGACACGATCCCCAGCACCAGCGACAGCACGCCGAGGTGGTTCTTGGGGTACGGCGCGCCGTAGGCGGAGTAGGGCGGCGGGTAGGTGCCGTAGCCGGGCGGCGGGGGGTACTGCCCGGTGCCGGGATAGGGCGGCGCGGCGGGCGGCGTTCCGTAGGCCGGGGGCTGGCCGTAGTAGCCGGGCGTCGGCGGCTGGCCGTATCCCGGCGTCGGCGGCTGGCCGTATCCCGGCGTCGGCGGCTGGCCGTAGTAGTCAGGCGTCGGCGGCTGGCCGTAGTAGTCAGGCGTCGGCGGCTGGCCGTAGTAGTCAGGCGCCGGCGGCTGGCCGGACGCCGGCTGGCCGTGGTCCGGCGCGCCCGACGGGACCCCGCCGGACGGGTCAGCGCCGCCGACCGGCTGCGGTGACGGTGGGGCGAAAGGGTCGTCCGCGGGGTTCGACATCGCACTCCTTCGTGATTCAGCCGAGAGCGAACAGGGCGGTGCTCAGCGCCGGCGCGGGGGCTGGCCGTAGCCGGCCCTGCGCAGCACCGCACCCACGACGAGGCCGAGCAGGACGACGGCGGCACCCGCCCAGTCGAGCCAAGCCTGCGCGGCGGCGATACCGAAGGCGACGAGGATCGCCCCCACCAGGATGAACGCCACCATGGTCCACGCAGCGACGGTCTTGCCCTCGTTGGCCGGGGGCACGGCGAGAGGAACCTCCGCCGCCCGCGCCGTCCCGGTCTGACCTGCCTGCTCCACCGCCGTCGCGGGAACATCGACGTGCTGGTCCACCATGGTGCGCCCTCCGTGGTTCGAGTGTGACAACCCTAGCCGCCGACCCCTCGTCAGGGGCTTTCCGACGGGTCGGCGCCCTGCGTCAGGGCGTCCCAGTCGGAGCGCTCGTCCGGCGTCGGGGCAGGACCCGACGACGCCCCGGCGCGCTCGTGGCGCCGGCTCGGGGCCGACCACGCCGCCGACCACCGCGCCACGAGCAGCGCGACCAGCACCGTGGCGACGCCGACGACGACGGTGATGAGGGGGAAGACCGTCACCGACGGCGGCTGCGCCAGGTGCCCGACCCCGGTCTGCGTCGCGGCAGCGTCCAGCGCGGACGCCGTCGGGTCGGTCAGCACCACGCCCGCCGCGGCGGCCAGCGCCACGCCGCCGGCCAGCACCACCACGACGACGACCCAGCGCCCCATCCGGCCGGCCAGCGCGACCGCGACGCCGGCGGCGGCCAGCACCAACGCGGTCGCGGGCACCACCGGCGCCGCCGTCGAGCCGACGACGCGCACCGTCACCTGACCGGCAAGAGGGCTGAGCCCGGTCGCCGTCACCCAGGTCGGCAGCGCGCACAGGCCTGCCACGAGCGCCAGCAGCAGCACCACGAGGGCGCTGCGGCCCCTCGTCGAGCGCGCCTCGGGCGTCGTCGTGCCGCTCACCGGCCCGCCGCCGTCAACCGGGCGGCGATCTGGACCGCCCGGACTGCGGCGGCCGCCTTGTTGCGGGTCTCCTCGTACTCGGTCGCCGGCACCGAGTCCGCGACGATGCCGGCACCCGCCTGGACGCTCGCCCGGCCGGCGGTGAGCAACGCGGTGCGGATCGCGATCGCCATGTCCATGTCACCGGCGACGTCGAAGTAGCCCACCGTGCCGCCGTAGATGCCACGGCGTGCCGGCTCGATCTCGTCGATGAGCGCGATCGCACGCGCCTTGGGGGCGCCCGACAGCGTGCCGGCCGGGAACGTCGCGACGAGCGTGTCCAGGGCGGTCGCCCCCGGACGAAGCCGCCCGACGACCGTCGAGGCGATGTGCATGATGTGCGAGTAGCGCCGTACCGCCATGAATTCGAGCACCTCGACGCTGGCCGGATCGCAGACCTTCACCAGGTCGTTGCGCGACAGGTCGACGAGCATGACGTGCTCCGCACGCTCCTTCGGGTCCGCGAGCAGCTCGTCGGCCAGCGCCCGGTCGTCCTCCGGGGTCACCCCGCGCGGGCGCGACCCGGCGATGGGGAAGGTCACCACCTGCTCACCGGTCACCTTGACGAGCGTCTCAGGACTGGAGCCGACCACCGCGAAGTCCGTGCCGTCGGCGTCCTGGAGCTGCAGGTAGTACATGTACGGGCTCGGGTTGACGGTCCGCAGCACGCGATAGACGTCGAACGCGGACGCCGGGCAGTCGAGGTCGAGCCGCTGGCTGAGCACCACCTGGAACACCTCGCCGTCCCGGATCGCCTCCTTGCCGGCGCGCACCGAGGCCTCGTAGTCCGCCCGCTCGGTGCGGAACCGCAGCGCCGGCTCGTCGGCGGCCGTGCCCAGCACCGCGATGCCCGGATCGGCAGGGGCGGCGAGCCGTGCCTGCATGGCGTCGAGCCGCGCCACCGCGTCGGCGTGCGCCTCGTCGACACGCTCGTCCGTGGCGTCGAGGTTGATGGCGTTCGCGACGAGCCACACCGCGCCCGCGTGGTGGTCGACGACGGCCAGGTCGCCGACCAGGAGCAGCGCCAGCTCGGGAGCACCGAGCTCGTCGGGCGCGTTCGCCGGCAGCGTGGGCTCCCACTGCCGCACGATGTCCCATCCCAGCACGCCGACCAGGCCACCGGTGAGCGGCGGCAGCCCGGGCACAGCCGGCGTCCGGAGCACCTCGAGCGTGCCACCGAGCACGTCCAGCAGGCGTCCGCTCGTCGGGACGCCCACCGGCACGTCGCCCGTCCACACGGGTTCCCCTCCGCGCGCCGTGAGCGTGGCACGCGAGTTGACGCCGACGAACGAGTAGCGGTCCCAGGTCCCGTCCGAGCCGGCGGACTCCAGGATGAACGTGCCCGGCCGGCCACCGGCCAGCGCGCGGTACAGACCCACGGGCGTGGTGCCGTCCGCCAGCAGCCGCCGCACCACGGGGACGACCCGCCGGCCGGGCGCCAGGGCGCGGAACTCCTCGAGCGACGGCCACGTGGTGCCCCAGGGCAGCTGCGACACGTCACCGGCCGGTGCGCCGGCGGGGTGGTCGACGCCCGCCCGTGCCTCGCCGGGCGTCATGCCCGCGTCCCGACCACGGCGGGCAGCGGCCCGCCGGCCTCGAAGCACGTGCGGGCGCCGGTGTGGCAGGCCGCACCCACCTGGTCCACCTGGACCAGCAGCGCGTCCCCGTCGCAGTCGAGGCTGACGGCCTTCACCCACTGGACGTGCCCGGACGTGTCGCCCTTGCGCCAGTACTCCTGCCGCGACCTGCTCCAGAACGTCACGCGGCCGGTCGTCAGGGTCCGGTGCAACGCCTCGTCGTCCATCCAGCCGACCATGAGCACCTCATGGGTGTCGTGCTGCTGCACGACCGCGGCCACCAGGCCGGCGGCGTCACGGCGCAGGCGCGCGGCGATCTCGGGGTCGAGTCCGGATGTCGGGAGCGCGGTCTCGGGCACGGCCCGATCCTCGCATGTCCTCGGGTCGACGGGCCGGCGCGTCCGCGCCGTCCCGCACCCGCCGGGCGCCGTCCGACGGGTCACCGAACGATGACACCCGCCGCGCGCAGCGCCTGCTTGACCTCGCCGATCGTCAACGTCCGGAAGTGGAACACGCTGGCCGCCAGCACCGCGTCGGCACCGGCCCGCGCCGCCTCGACGAAGTGCTGCGCCGTGCCCGCGCCGCCAGACGCGATGAGCGGCACGTGCACGGCGGACCGCACGTCGCGGATCATCTCCAGGTCGAAGCCGTCACGCGTGCCGTCGGCGTCCATCGAGTTCAGCAGCACCTCGCCGGCACCCAGCTCCACCGCGCGCACGGCCCATGCGACGGCGTCGATGCCGGTGCCACGACGGCCGCCGTGCGTGGTGACCTCGTAGCCCGACGGCGTGCGGATCTCCCCCGTCACCCGCCGCGCGTCGACCGACAGCACCAGCACCTGCGACCCGAACCTCCGGGCGATCTGCGACACCAGCTCGGGCCGCGCGATCGCGGCGGTGTTGACACCGACCTTGTCGGCACCCGCGCGCAGCAGGGCGTCGACGTCCTCCACCGACCGCACGCCGCCTCCCACGGTCAGCGGAACGAACACCTGCTCGGCGGTGCGACGCACCACGTCGTAGGTCGTCTCCCGACCGGCCGACGACGCCGAGACGTCCAGGAACGTCACCTCGTCGGCACCCTCGGCGTCGTAGCGCGCGGCGAGCTCGACCGGGTCTCCGGCATCCTTGAGGTTCTCGAAGTTCACGCCCTTGACGACGCGCCCGCCGTCGACGTCGAGGCACGGGATCACGCGCAGCGCCACGCTCATCGCGCCGCTCCGGTGGCACCGCCGGCACGCCAGGCACCTGCGTCGGGACGGGTCACCGGGTCACCCCTTCGGTCTCGGAGGCAAGGATGTCGACGACGAACACGAGCGTCTGGCCCTTCAGCGCCTCGCTCTGGGTGGCGCCGAGGTCGTAGCTGGGCGGCACGACGAGCATCACCTGCGAGCCGGTCGGCTGCTCCGCCAGGCCCTCGGCGAACGCCGGCACCTCCGACAGCGCGAAGCTCTTCGGCTGCCCACGGTCCCACGTCGCGTCCACAGGGTCACCGCTGGTCCACGCGAAGCCTGCGTACTGCACGGTCACCACGTCCGTCTTCTCCACCTGACGGCCCGTGCCCCGCAGCAGCGGCTGCACCACCAGGGTGGTCGGCGGCGGGGTACCGGTCGGCTTGATGCTTGGCGCCCCGTCCGGCGAAAGCGTCACCGCCGGCAGCCCGGGCTGGGGCGTGACCGGCGTGCCGTCGGCCCTGGTCGGCAGCACGTCGATCACCGTCACCGCCGGGTACGCCTGCTGCGGGTTGTTGCCCGCCGGCGTCACCTGCAGCACGCGGGCCCCCACCCGTTCTCCCTTGAGGGTCCGGTAGAGGTCGGCACCCAGGTCTGCCTCGGTGAGCACCTGCGGCACGGGAGACGTCGAGTAGTTCTCCGAGACCAGCGTCGCGGTGCGGCCGTCCTCGACCCAGTAGCGCAGCAGCACGGGACCGCCGTCGACCAACGCCGGGCCGGTGCCGGGCCACACCGTGCGCCGGTAGGTGTGGTCGATCGTCAGCGGGGCGACGTAGGTCAGCGTCGGGGTGCCGCCGGCGTCGCCGGACACCGTGATCGTCGGGTCGCCCGATCCGGCGTCCGGCGCGCAGGCCCCGAGGAGCGCGACGGCGAGCACGAGCAGCATCGCGACAACGCGTCGGTGCACCGATCCCCTCCTCGTCGTGCCGCTCCGGCGGGCGCCCACTGTACCGACCGGCCCTGGACGGCTACATCGACTCGATGAGGCGGTCCACCCGTTCGTCGACGGCACGGAACGGGTCCTTGCACAGCACGGTGCGCTGGGCCTGGTCGTTGAGCTTGAGGTGCACCCAGTCCACCGTGTAGTCGCGGCGCGCCTCCTGCGCGGCACGGACGAACTCCCCGCGCAGTCGCGCCCTGGTCGTCTGCGGTGGACGGCTGGTCGCCTCGAACACGTCCAGGTCGGTGGTGACGCGCTCCACGAGGCCCCGCGCCGCCAGGAGGTTGTACAGGCCCTCGGTGCGCGAGATGTCGTGGTACGCCAGGTCGAGGCGCTGCACGCGCACGTCGGCGAGGTCCAGCCCGTGCTTGGCGCGGTAGCGCTCGATCATCCGGTGCTTGATCGCCCAGTCCAGCTCGCGGTCCACGAGGGACAGGTCCCCGGTGCGCAGCGCGCGCAGCGCCCGCTCCCACAGGTCGAGCACGGCCTTGATCTCCGGGCTCGGGCCCATCTCGGCGCCGACGAAGTCGCTCACCCGCGCCAGGTACTCCTCCTGGATGTCCACCGCGGTGACGGTGCGGCCGTTCGCCAGGGTGACGGGGTGGCGCCCCGTCATGTCGTGGCTGATCTCGCGGATGGCGCGGATCGGGTTCTCCAGCGTGAGGTCCCGCACCGGCGCACCGGCCTCGACCAGGCGCAGCAGCAGGTCGGTCGAGGCGACCTTGAGCATCGTCGTCGGCTCCGCCATCGAGGAGTCGCCGACGATGACGTGCAGCCGTCGGTACAGCTCCGCGTCGGCGTGCGGCTCGTCGCGCGTGTTGATGATCGGCCGCGACCGCGTGGTGGCCGACGAGACGGCCTCCCAGATGTGGTCGGCCCGCTGGGACAGGCAGAACACCGCCCCACGCGGCGTGACGAGCACCTTCCCGGCGCCGGTCATCACCTGGCGGGTGATGAGGAACGGCACCAGCACGTCGGAGACCTTGCCGAAGTCGCCCTGACGCCGGACGAGGTAGTTCTCGTGGCACCCGTAGGAGTTGCCGGCCGAGTCGGTGTTGTTCTTGAACAGGTGGATCTGCCCGGGCAGCCCCTCGTGCTCGAGCCGTTGCTGGGCGTCCGCCACCAGGCCTTCGAGGATCCGCTCACCGGCCCGGTCGTGGGTCACCAGCTGGCGCCAGTCGTCGCACTCGGCGGTGGCGTACTCCGGGTGCGACCCGACGTCGAGGTAG
>JAJYSG010000031.1 GCA_021793675.1 Actinomycetes bacterium
GGCGACGCCGAGCCTGATGGCCGACTCGACGGCGCCGTCGAGCCGCACGATGCCTCCGGGCACCACGCCCCGGTCACGCAGGTGTCGCTCGACCAGCACCGGGTAGCTCGTCGCGACGCGCAGCCCAGCGACGTCGCCGACGTCGCGCAGCCGGCCGGCCGTGGAGGCGAACCGGAACGTCGAGCGCGCGAACCCGAGCGGCAGGTGCTCGGTGGCCGACGATCCGGAGTCGATGAGCAGGTCGCGGCCCGTGACGCCGACGTCCACGGTGCCCTGTCCCACGTACACGGCGACGTCGCGCGGCCGCAGGAAGAAGAACTCGGCGTCGTTGTCCGGGTCCGGCAGCACGAGCTCGCGCGGGTCGCGCCGCTGCCGGTACCCGGCCTCCCGGAGCAGGTCGACGGTGGGCTCGGACAGGGAGCCCTTGTTGGGGACGGCGATCCTCAGCACTGGCGGTCCTCGTCTCAGAGGTAGCGGTAGACGTCCTGCAACGACAGGCCGCGGGCGATCATGAGCACCTGCAGGTGGTACAGCAGCTGGCTGATCTCCTCGGCCGTGCGGTCGGCACCCTCGTGCTCGGCGGCCATCCAGACCTCGGCGGCCTCTTCGACGACCTTCTTGCCGATGGCGTGGACGCCGGCCTCGAGCTCCACGACGGTGCGGGAGCCGGTGGGCCGTTCGGCGGCCTTGCGCGCCAGCTCCGCGAACAGGCTCTCGAAGGTCTTCACGTCGGGGTTCACGACCAGGCAGCCTAGACGTCAAGCGCCGACGACCGGCGCGGCGTCCAGCGGGCGGAGCGCCAGCAGCGTCGCCACCGCGGCCTGGGCGGCCTCGTAGCCCTTGTCCTCGTGCGATCCGGGCAGCCCGGCACGGTCGAGCGCCTGCGCCTCGTCGTCGCACGTCAGCAGCCCGAACCCGACCGGGACGCCGGTGTCGAGCGCGACCCGCGTCAGACCCTGCGTCGCCGCCTGGCAGACGTAGTCGAAGTGCGGCGTACCACCGCGGATGACGACGCCGAGCGCCACCACGGCGTCAGCCCCGGAGCGCGCGGCGTGCAACGCGCCCACCGGCAGCTCGAAGGACCCGGGGACGCGCACCAGCGTGGTGTCGGCGTGGGCCTCGTCCAGCGCCCGCCGTGCCCCGGCGACCAGTCCGTCCATGACGACGCGGTGCCAGGACGCCGCGACGACGACGACCCGCCGACCCGCCCCCTCGAGCTCCATGCGCGGTGCGCCGGCGCCACTCATGCCGTCTCCTCCAGGTTCTTCAGCAGGTGGCCCATCTGACGGGCCTTGGTGGCGAGGTAGGCGGCGTTGTGCGGCGTGCGCCCGACCTCCAGGCCGCGCACCTCGGCGACGTCGATGCCGTGCGCGCGCAGCCCCGTGACCTTCGCCGGGTTGTTGGTGAGCAGCGTCACCGTCGTGATGCCGAGGTCCTCGAGGATCGCCGCGGCGGCGCCGTACTCACGGCGGTCGGCGGGCCAGCCGAGGTCGATGTTGGCCTCGACCGTGTCGCGTCCCTCGTCCTGCAGCGTGTAGGCCGCGATCTTGGCGAGCAGGCCGATCCCCCGCCCCTCGTGGCCGCGCAGGTAGACCACGGCGCCGCCACCGGCCGCGGCCAGCCGCATCGACTCCTGGAGCTGTGGTCCGCAGTCGCATCGCTCGGAGCCGAACGCGTCACCGGTGAGGCACTCGGAGTGCACCCGGACCACCGGGCGCTCGGCCAGCCCGGAGACCGGGACGAGCGCCACGTGCTCGTCGCCGGTGCGCAGGTCGCGGTAGCCCCGTACGCGGAAGTCGCCGTAGCGCGTCGGCAGGTGGGCCGACGTGGTGTGCTGGACGCGGGGCTGGCGGGGCGCCGGCGCCGCGTCGTCCGGCTCGACGTCGTCGTGGGCCAGCCGCCACTCGACGATCTCCTCGATGGTCAGCACGACGAGCCCGGCCTCCCGGGCCACGGCGCACGCCTCCGACAGCCGCGCCATGGTGCCGTCATCGTTGATGAGCTCGGCGATGCCGGCGACAGGCGCCAGCCCGGCGAGCCGGCACAGGTCGACCGCCGCCTCGGTGTGCCCTCCGCGGTGCAGCACGCCCCCCGGGACGGCACGCAGCGGCAGCACGTGCCCGGGGCGGATGAGGTCGCCGCGTCCGGACGCCGGGTCGGCCAGCACGCGCAGCGTGCGGGCCCGGTCGCCCGCGGAGATCCCGGTGCTGACGCCGGCGGCCGCGTCGACCGTCACGGTGTACGCGGTGCGCCGCGGGTCCTGGCTGTGCGGCACCATGAGCGGCAGGTCGAGCGCGTCGGCGCGCGCGGCCGGCATCGGGGCGCACAGGTAGCCCGACGAGTGCCGGATGGTCCACGCCACCCAGTGCGGCGTGGCGTGCTGCGCCGCGAAGATGACGTCCGCCTCGTTCTCGCGGTCCGGCGAGTCGGCGACGAGCACCGGCCTGCCGGCACGCAGCGCGTCGAGCGCCTCCTCGATCGTGCCGAGCGTGATCTCGCTCATCGCTGCACCCCGCTCGCGCTCAGCAGCCGTTCGGTGTACTTGGCCAGCACGTCGACCTCCAGGTTGAGGTGGGCACCGGGCACCGCGGCGCCGAGCGTCGTGGCGGCCAGCGTGGTCGGGATGAGCGAGACGCCGAAGGCGTCGTCCGAGACCCAGGTCACGGTGAGCGAGACCCCGCAGACCGCGATCGAGCCCTTCTCCGCGACGTACCGCGCCAGGTCGGGGGCCAGGCCGATGGTCAGGTCCTCCCAGCGCGGACCCGGGACGCGGTCGCGGACCTCGCCGATCCCGTCGACGTGGCCCTGCACCACATGGCCGCCGTAGCGGCCGCCCACCGGCAGCGCGCGCTCGAGGTTGACCTCGTCGCCCGCGGCCAGCGTGCCGAGGGTGGAACGGTGGATGGTCTCGGGCATGACGTCCGCGGCGAACGTGCCGTCGCCGGGCAGCTCGGTCACGGTGAGGCAGACGCCTGCCACCGCGAGGGAGTCGCCGACGTGCGCGTCCTGGACGACCAGCGGGCCGCGGACGACGAGGCGCGCGTCGCCCTCGCCGCCGCGCCGGTCCAGGGCGACGACCCGACCGACCTCCTCGACGATCCCGGTGAACATCAGCTCTCCTGTCTGCGGGGGGTGGCCACGACGAGCACGTCGGTCCCCAGCGGTTGTACGTGGACGGGGTCGAGGTGCAGCGCCTGGTCGATGGTGGTGACGCCGAGGTCGGCCACGGCGAGCCGACCGGCTCCGAGCAGCACGGGGGCGACGTAGGCGTGCACCTCGTCCACCAGGCCGGCACGCAGGAACGCCGCCGACAGCGTGGGCCCGCCCTCGACCAGCACGTGGCGCACCTCCCGGCCGGCCAGCTGCTGCAGCACCTCGCTCGGCTCGTGCGTGCGCAGCTGGACCAGCGGTCCTCCGGGTCCGTGCAGGCGTGCCCCCGCAGGCAGGTCGCGCAGCCCGACGACGACGCGCATCGGCTGGTGCTCGACGAGTGCGCCGTCGGCGGTCCGCGCGGTGAGCTCGGGATCGTCGGCGAGGGCCGTGCCGGTGCCCACGACGATGGCGTCGACCTGGGAGCGGAGCTCGTGGGCGTGCCGACGGGCGACGTCCGAGGTGATCCACCGGCTGGTGCCGTCGGCGGCCGCGACGCGGCCGTCGAGGCTGACGGCGAGCTTGAGCGTGACGAACGGGCGGCCGTGCCGCACGGCGTGCCACCACGGGCCCAGGAGGGCGCGCCCTTCGTCCTGGAGCACGCCCACGACGACGTCGACACCGCCGGACCGCAGGCGGTCGGCGCCACCCGCCGCCAGGGGGTTCGGGTCCGGCACCGCCGCCACGACGCGCGCCACGCCGGCGGCCAGCAGGGCGACGCTGCACGGCCCGGTCCGGCCGGTGTGGTCGCAGGGCTCGAGCGTCACCACGGCGGTCGCGCCGTGGACGTCGCGACCGTGCCCGGCGGCGTCGGCGAGCGCCGCGACCTCGGCGTGCGGCGTGCCCGCGCCTCGGTGCCACCCCTCGCCGAGCGTCGTGCCGTCCGGGGCGAGCAGGACCGCGCCTACCCGCGGGTTGGGCCCGTGGGCCGGGCCGCGGCGCGCGAGCTCGAAGGCGCGGCGCAGCGCGGTGAGCTCGGCGTCGGTGGCGGCAGGCAGCAGCGACGGGGTCGACTCGATCCTGGTCGCCATGTCCTCACCTCCGCGCCGTCGGTCGGCACCGGGGTGGGACGGCAGGGACGGTGCCCTGCAGTCGCGGTGCACGGATCGCCGCGCACCGCCACGACTCCTCCCATCCGGACTTTCACCGTCGGTCCCGGAGTTCCACCGGGTCCACCGTCCGGTCCTTCGCAGGACCTCGCGGGTCGCGGACTGTCACCGCCGGCTCGGGTTTTCACCGACCCCGGAGCACGTGTGCTTGCGCCGTCTGTTCTACCACACCGGCGACAGGGGCCGGTCAGGCGGAGACCGTCGGCTCCGCGAGGGCGCGCAGCGCGGCGATCTCGCCGGGGACGTCGGCCGCGTCGTAGACGGCGGAGCCGGCGACGAACGTGTCGGCTCCGGCGGCGGCGATGCGACCGATGGTCTGGCGGCTGACGCCGCCGTCGACCTGGATCCAGGTGGCGGTCTTCGCGGCACGGATCGCCTGACGGGCGCGCCGGATCTTCGGCAGCGTGCCCTCGATGACGGGCTGGCCGCCGAAGCCCGGCTCGACGGTCATGACGAGGATCATGTCGAACTCGTCGAGCAGGTCCAGCAGCGGCTCGACGGGCGTCGCAGGGCGGATCGCGACGCCGGCCCGCACGCCGCGCGACCGCAGCTCGCGCGCCAGCCGCACCGGCGCCTGCGTCGCCTCGGCGTGGAACGTCACCGACGCCGCGCCGGCCGCGGCGTACTCGGGCGCCCAGCGATCGGCGTCGTCGACCATGAGGTGCACGTCCAGCGGCACGGGCGAGACCTGTGCCAGCCGGGTCACCACCGGCAGGCCGATGGTGAGGTTCGGCACGAAGTGCTGGTCCATGACGTCGACATGGGCGTAGTCCGCCGTGGCGATCAGCGCCAGGTCGCGTTCGAGGTTGGCGAAGTCGGCCGACAGGATGCTGGGGTTGATGCGGACCGCCACACCACAAGCCTAGGAGTCGTCGCGCCGCAGCAGCGTCAGGTGCATCGCGTCGGTGCCGTGCACGTGCGGCCAGAGCTGGAGCTGCGGGCCGTCGCCGAGGTCGGCGTCACCGCTCGGGGCGAGGGCCGCCACCACCGGTCGGGCGTCGACCAGCGTGGCGGTCGTCCCGCCGCGCGCCGCCGCTCGCAGCACGTCCGCGACCACGAGCCGGGTCTCGGCGAGGTGCGGCGAGCAGGTGACGTAGGCGACGAGGCCGCCCGGCCTGACAGCGCTCAGGGCGGCGGTCAGCAGCTCGCGCTGCAGCTGCGTGAGCGCGGCGAGGTCCGCCGGGGTCCGGCGCCAGCGCGCCTCCGGACGCCGGCGCAGCGCGCCGAGGCCGGTGCAAGGCGCGTCGAGCAGCACGCGGTCGTAGCCCCCGGGCTCGGCCGACCCGACGAGGCGGCCATCGCCGGTGCGCACCTCCTCCACGGCGCCGGCAGGTGCGGCGCGCAGCGAGTCGCGCACCAGACGGACACGGTGCGGCTGCAGCTCGTTGGCCACCAGCCGCGCGCCGCGCCGCGCGGCCTCGGCGGCCAGCAGGGCGGCCTTGCCCCCCGGGCCGGCCGCCAGGTCGAGCCAGCGCTCGTCGCGCCCCTCGAGCGGGGCGTGCGCCAGCGCCAGCGCGACGAGCTGGCTGCCCTCGTCCTGCACGCCCGCGCGACCGTCACGGACCGCGGGCAGCGCGGCCGGGTCGCCGCCGGCCAGGCGCAGCGCCGTGGGCGTCAGCCGGCCGGGTGTCGCGCCGTGCGTCTGCGACCGCAGCTCGTCGAGCGTGACGAGCCCGGGCCGGGCGGCGAGGGTCACGTGCGGGGCCTCGTCGTCCGCGGCGAGCAGCGCCGCGATCTCGTCGGCCGGGCGACCGGCCCCGACGAGCGCCTCACGCATCGCGCGGACGATCCAGGCGGGGTGGCTCCACACGGCGGCGAGCCGGCTGTCGTCGTCCGCCGCGGCCGCCGTGATCCGGTCCAGCCACGTCTCGAGGGGGTGCTCGGCGACCTGTCGCAGGATCGCGTTGACGAACTGCGCCGCCCCGGCGCCGGCCTGGGCCCGGGCGAGCGCCACGGTCTCGGAGACGGCGGCGTGCGGCGGCACGCGCATGCCGAGCAGCTGGTGCGCGCCCAGGCGCAGCAGGTCCAGCACGGGAGGGTCGACCTTCTGCAGCCCGCGGTCGACGACGAGAGCGAGCACGGCGTCGTACCGGCCGCGCATCCGCAGCGTGCCGTAGGCCAGCTCCGTGGCGAACGCCGCGTCACGGCCGGCGATCCGCCGCTGCCGCAGCAGGGGCGGCAGCACCAGGTTGGCGTAGGCGTCGGACGTGGCGACCTCCCGCAGCACGTCGAACGCCGCGGTGCGCGACGGGTCGCCCTCACGGCCGCGCTGCGCCGGCGTGACCGCCGTGCGCCGGCTGCGACCCTCGGCGCGGGCGGCACCGCGCTGATGGCCGCGGTCGTCCCGGCGGTCCCCGGTACCCGCCGATCCGGTCCCGCCCGCGGGGCCGCCGCCGCCAGGCCCGGTCACGACGCCTGCCCCAGCACGGTGTCGGCCGCCAGCCGCGCGCCGCGCGCCCAGTCGGCGGCGGGCATGGCGCGCTTCCCGGTGGCCGTGACGTCGCCCAGCCGGACCGCCTGCGTCGCCGTCCCGACGAGGACCTCCCGTCGCCCGGGTACCACGAGCCCGGGCGCGAGGACCTCGTCGGTCACGGTCACCGGCCCGAGGCCGAGGCGCGAGCCGTCCGGCAGCGTGGTCCAGGCGCCCGGTTCGGGCGTGCATCCCCGGATCCGCCGGTCGACCGCGGACGCCGGGTGCGTCCAGCGCACCCGGGCGTCGTCCGGCGTGAGCTTGGGCGCCAGGCTGACCCCGTCGGCCGGCTGCGGCACCGCGACGAGCGCCCCGTCCGCGATGCCGTCCAGCGTGCGCGCGAGCAGGCCGGCACCGGCGTCCGCGAGCCGGGCCAGCAGGTCCCCGGCGGTGTCCCGCGGCCGGATCGTCTCGGTGAGCAGGCCGTACACCGGTCCGGTGTCCAGGCCCTGCTCGAGCAGGAACGTCGTCGCCCCGGTCACCTCGTCGCCCGCGATGACCGCGTGCTGCACCGGTGCCGCGCCGCGCCAGGCGGGCAGCAACGAGAAGTGCAGGTTCACCCAGCCGTGCGGCACGGCGGCCAGCAGGTCGGGCGGCACGAGCGCACCGTACGCGACGACCGCCGCGACGTCGACGTCGAGCTCGGCCAGCCGGGCACGGAACGCCTCGTCCCGCAGCCGGCGCGGGGTGAGCACGTCGATGCCCAGCTCCTCGGCCGCCGTCCGCACCGCGCTCGGCTGCAGCGCACGGCCCCGTCCGGCCGGGGCGTCGGGCCGGGTGAGCACGGCGACCACGTCGTGCTCGGAGGCCGCCAGCGCTCGCAGCGAGGGCACGGCAGCAGCAGGGGTCCCGGCGAACAGCACACGCACGTCGGCGATCCTAGGGGGCCGCGACGGGCACGCCGTGAGCGAGCAGCGCGCGGCGCAGTGCCGGTGCGTCCGTGAACGTCACCGCGACGAACCCCAGCCCGGCTGCCGCGGCGACGTTGCGCGGGCTGTCGTCGACGAACAGCGTCCGGACCGGGTCGAGGCGGTAGCGCGCGGTCGCCACCCGGAAGATCCGCGCGTCGGGCTTGACCACGCCCTCGACACCCGACACCACGACCCCGTCGAGCGTGCCGACGACGGGTGCCGCCGGTCGCGCGAAGCGCCACATCTCCGCGGACCAGTTGGTCAGGCCGACGAGCCGCATGCCGAGCGACCGGAGCTCGCCCACCAGCTCCGTCATGCCCGGCACCGGCCCCTCGAGCGACAGCGGGAACCGGGCGCGGTAGCGCGCCAGCGTCTGGCCGAGCCAGGGGTCGCGCGCGGTCAGCTCGTCGATCGCACGGTCCCACGGCAGCCCGCCGTCGAGGCGTGCGTTGAGGGCGTCGAAGTCCGCCTGCGCCGCGAAGCGGGTCGCCTCGTCGGCCGTGAGGACGTCCTCGAGCGCCGCCCGCCACCGCCAGCGCACCAGGACGTTCCCCAGGTCGAGCAGCACGGCGTCCAGGTTCACAGCACCTCCGGAGGGTCGACCTGCGTGCGCAGCGTGCCGCCCTCCCGCCGCGCGCTGCGGACCGCCAGCGACTGGGCCAGGGACCTGGCGAGCGCCGGCGCCGCGTCCGGAGCCACGCGCAGCAGCGCGCGCACGTCCGGGTCGAGCGTGGCCCCCGGCCCGGTCACCGGGACCGGACCGAGCACCGCCAGGCCGGGCGCGCTGACGCGGCCGACGACGAGCTCCACCGCCTGCCGGGGACCGGTCACCGCGGCCATCGCCACCGCAGGTGGCAGCCGCAGGGCGGCGCGTTCGGCCAGCTCACGCTCCGCGAGCCCCGCGGGGTCCCACCGCACCAGCGCCTGGGTGGGACGGGCGGCGCCGTCCCCGACGAGCAGCACCTGACCGCCGTCGGTCGCCGGCCGCACCAGGGCGGCGGCCGCCAGCCAGCGCCGCAGCGCGTCCGGCTCGACCGCCAGACCCTCGCCGGACGTCGCGACCGCGGCGTCGAGCAGCACCGCGGCCGCGTAGCCGTGCTCCGTCACGGGCTCGGCACCCGGGGTGGCCACCACGATCGCCGGTCGGTCGGGCACCGTGTCCAGCACGCCACCGCCGGCGTGCGACCCGCTGGCGCGCACCGTGATGCCCGGGAAGGCGCGGCCGATCTCCTCGGTGGTGCGTCCCGAGCCGACCCGGACCGATCGCAGCGCCCGGCCGCCGCACTGCCGGCACGCCCAGTCCGTGGCCAGCCGGCCGCACCAGCGGCAGGACGGCACCGCGCCGGCCGCGTCGAGCCCGAGCGGTCCCGTGCAGGTGGCGCAGCGGGCGGGGGCGTGGCACCGGGCGCACGCCGTCACGGGCACGTAGCCGGCGCGTGGTACCTGCACCAGCACCGGCCCGGTCGCCAGGGCCTGCCGCATGGCGGCGAACGCGGGTGCCGGCAGCCGGGCGGCGGCCGCCGCGCCCTCCCTGGCGAGCTCCACGGCCGTCAACGCCCGCACGCGCGCGGTGCGCTCCCGGACGACCGCGCGATCCGCCGCCACCTGACGGGCCCATCCGGTCTCCAGCAGGCGCTGCGCCTCCACCGTGCGCCCGAAGCCGCCGAGCAGGGCGGCGCAGCCAGCGAGCTCGGCGCGCAGCATCAGCACCTGGCGCGCGTGCGGGTACGGCGCCCGCGGCTCGGCGTGCAGCGGGTCGCCGTCCTCCCACAGCACGACGAGCCCGAGGTCCGCGACCGGGGCGAACGCCGATGCGCGAGTGCCGACGACGACGCGGGCGACCCCTCGTCGGGCAGCCAGGAATGCCCGGTAGCGCGCCGCAGGACCCTCGTCGGCGGTCAGTCGCACGGCGCCCCCCGGTGCGCCGGCGGGCAGCCCGAGCGACGCCAGCGCGGCAAGGATCCGGTCGACGTCCCGGGCATCCGGGGCGACGACGAGCGCACCGCGGCCGCTCAGCACGCACGCCGCCGCGGCTTGGGCGACGGCGTCCGCCCACCGCTCCCCCGCCGGCCCTGGCAGCGCCGTCCACACGGCACGCGGGCTGCCGCCGGCCACGAGGTGCTGCAGCAGCGCGGCGCCGCCCCGGTAGGGCGTCCAGGCGGTCGCCACGGCGCGCGGTGCGTCCGGCGCCGGTCCCGCCGGCTCGTGCTGCTCGGCCTCCACGCGCGCGTGCCGCGGCGGCACCGCGAGCCGCAGCACGTCGGCCAGCGTGCCCGCGTAGTGGTCGGCGACCGCGCGCGCGAGCCGCGCCACCTCCGCCGTCAGCACCGGCTCGCCGACGACGCGCCGCAACGGCGTCAGCGTCCCGGCATGCTCGGACTGCTCGTGCCGCGAGAGCAGGTAGCCGTCCGCGTCCTGGCCGCCGAACCGGACCTTGACGCGCACCCCCGGGCGGGCCGCGTCGTCGAGGTCCGCCGGCACCAGGTAGTCGAAGAGCCGGTCGAGATGCGCCGGCTGCACGTCGACGCAGACCCGCGCCACCGGGAGCTCCGCCGCGACGGCGCGCTCCTTCGCCAGGCGCGGCGACCGCACGCGCGGCATGCCGGCGAGCGTCGGCTGGGTGGGCTCCACAGGTCCCATCCCACCATCCCGCACCCCCGCGGCGCGGGCGTCGTCCTCAGGAGACGGCGTCCTGCAGCGCGGCGACGCGGTCGGTGCGCTCCCACGTGAACTGCGGCAGCTCGCGGCCGAAGTGCCCGTACGCCGCCGTCGCGCGGTACACGGGACGCAGCAGGTCCAGGTCACGGATGAGGGCCGCCGGCCGCAGGTCGAACACCTCGTGGATCGCGGCGGTGAGCCGCTCGACCGGAACCGTGCCGGTGCCGAAGGTCTCGACGTACAGGCCCACCGGGTGCGCGCGGCCGATCGCGTACGCGACCTGCACCTCGCAGCGCCGGGCCAGGCCCGCCGCCACGACGTTCTTGGCCACCCAGCGCATCGCGTACGCGGCGGATCGGTCCACCTTCGAGGGGTCCTTGCCGGAGAACGCGCCGCCGCCGTGCCGGGCGAACCCGCCGTACGTGTCGACGATGATCTTGCGGCCGGTGAGACCGGCGTCGCCCTTGGGGCCGCCGACGACGAACTGCCCCGTCGGGTTGACGAGCAGCTCGTACCCGGCGGTGTCGAGCTCGAGCTGCTCCAGCACGGGCGCCACGACGTGCTCCGCGATCTGCGGCGCCAGCATCGTCTCCAGCTGCACCCACGGCTCGTGCTGGGTCGAGACGACGACCGTCTCGAGGCCCACCGCGCGGTCGCCCTCGTAGCGGATCGTCACCTGGGTCTTGCCGTCGGGACGCAGCCCCGGCACCGTGCCCTCCTTGCGCGCCTGGGCGAGCCGCTCAGCGAGCCGGTGCGCCACCCAGATCGGCAGCGGCATGAGGGTGGGCGTGTCGTCGCACGCGTAGCCGAACATCAGCCCCTGGTCGCCGGCGCCCTGGTGGTCGAGCGGGTCGATGTCGGAGCTGTCGTCGCGCACCTCGATGGCCTTGTCGACGCCCTGGGCGATGTCGGGCGACTGCTGCCCGATCGACACCGAGATGCCGCAGGAGTCGCCGTCGAAGCCGATGTCCGACGAGGTGTAGCCGATGGAGTTGACGACCTCGCGCACCACGGCCGGGATCTCGACGTAGGCCTCGGTGGAGACTTCGCCGGCGACGTGCACCAGGCCGGTGGTCACCATCGTCTCGACGGCCACGCGGGCGGTGGTGTCCTGCTCGAGGATCGCGTCGAGGATGGCGTCGGAGATCTGGTCGCAGACCTTGTCGGGATGGCCTTCGGTGACGGACTCGGAGGTGAACAGGCGCGCGGTCGACGAAGTCACGGCGGGAAGCCTAACCGCTGGTCCCGTCCCGGCGGTGGCGACGTTCAGCCGGCGGGCGCGAGCAACGGCGCGACGGCGTCCCACACCGCGTGCGCCACGTCGTCCTTGCTGCCGGCCGCGTGCGCCACCTCGTCGCCGGCGGCGTCGAGGATCACCACGTCGTTGTGAGCGGTGCCGAAGCCGAGCCCCTCGCCGACCGCGTTGACGACGAGCAGGTCCGCGCCCTTGCGCCGCGCCTTGGCCCGGCCATGGGCCAGCACGTCACCGTCCGCGTCGCCCGTCTCGGCCGCGAAGCCGACGACGACCTGGCCGGCTCGTGCCCGGTGCGTGACCAGGCCGGCGAGGATGTCGGGCGTCTCGACGAGGTCGAGGCGGTGGACCGCGACGCCGGGCTGCTTCTTGATCTTGGCGACCGCCGGTGCGACCGGCCGGAAGTCGGCGACGGCAGCGGCCATGACCACGGCGTCGGCCTGCGCCGCGGCGGCCTGCACGGCGTCGCGCAGCTGCTCGGCGGTCTCGACCGGCACCACGTCGACGCCGGGGCCCACGGGCAGCGCCACGTTGGCGGCGACGAGCGTCACGGCAGCCCCGCGCTGCGCCGCAGCGGCGGCCAGCGCGATGCCCTGACGGCCGGACGACCGGTTCCCGAGGAACCGGACCGGGTCGAGCGGCTCCCGGGTGCCTCCCGCAGAGACGACCACCCGCCGTCCCGCCAGGTCCTGGCGCCCGGGACGCAGCAGCGCGAGGGCGGCGGCGGCGATCTCCTCGGGCTCCGGCAGCCGTCCGGCGCCGGAGTCGGCGCCCGTGAGGCGCCCGACGGCCGGCTCGAGCACGTGCACGCCACGGAGGCGGAGCGTCGCGACGTTGGCCACGGTCGCCGGGTGCTGCCACATCTGGGTGTGCATCGCCGGCGCGAGGAGCACCGGGCAGCGCGCCACCAGGAGGGTCGTGGTCAACAGGTCGTCCGCGATGCCGGCCGCCGCACGCGCGAGCAGGTCCGCGGTGGCGGGGGCCACCACGACGAGGTCGGCCTGCTGCCCCAGGGCCACGTGCGTCACGCCGGTGACGTCGTCGAACACCTCGGGTGTCGCGGGCTCGCCGGACAGCGCCTCCCACGTCGGCCGCCCGACGAACTCCAGCGCGGTGCGGGTGGGGACCACCCGCACCCGATGGCCCGCTTCGGTGAGCAGACGCAGCAGGATCGCAGCCTTGTAGGCGGCGATGCCGCCGGTGACGCCGAGGACGATCCGCACGGCCGGAGCCGGGTCAGTCCTCGATGGGGACGATCGTCAGCAGCCCACGGTCGATCTCGCGCATCGCGATCGACAGGGGCTTCTCCTGCGGACGGGTCTCGACGAGCGGTCCGACGTACTCCAGGAGGCCCTCGTTGAGCTGGGCGTAGTACGCGTTGATCTGGCGGGCCCGCTTGGCGCTGTACAGCACGAGCGCGTACTTGGAGTCGGCCCTCTCGAGCAGGTCGTCGATCGGCGGGTCGGTGATGCCGGTGGGCTGGGCGACGGTTCCGGACACGGTGGCCTCTCCCGAGGTGGATGGGGATCGTGGGGCTGCGGAGGCAGCCCGCGCACTGCCATCCAGTCTAGCCTGCGGCCACCGGGCCGACCGGCGGGCTCGCCAGCCCCATCACCCGGACCAGCTCCTCGGTGGCGCGGTGCACGTCGTCGTTGACGATGACGTGGTCGAACTCCGGCTCCGCGGCGAGCTCGACGCGGGCGCTCGCCAGCCGCCGCTCGCGTTCCTCCTCGCCCTCGGTACCACGGCCGACGAGGCGCCGTACGAGCTCGTCCCAGGACGGCGGGGCCAGGAAGACGAACCGTGCCTCGGGCATCCGGCGCCGCACCTGACGCGCACCCTGCAGGTCGATGACCAGGAGGGCGGGGTCCCCGGCGGCGAGGTGGTCCAGCACCGCCTGGCGTGGCGTGCCGTAGCGATAGACCCCGTGGACGACAGCCCACTCGAGGAGCTCGTCCTCGGCGACCATGCGGTCGAACTGGTCGTCCGCGACGAAGTGGTAGTTCACGCCCTGGACCTCACCGGGTCGCGGCGGGCGCGTGGTGGCGGACACGGAGAGCCAGACGTTCGGGAAGCGGGTGCGGACGTCGGCGGCCACGGTGTCCTTGCCGACGGCGGACGGCCCGGCCAGGACCGTCAGCCGGGCGGGCGGGGTCATGCGTGCTCCTGAGGTGGTGCGGACGGTGCCGGTGGTCTGCCGGCACCGCCTGCAGACGCCTCCCGATCAGCCGAAGCGGTCGACGAGCGCCTTGACCTGGTGGGGGCCAAGACCGCGCACCCGGCGGGTCTCGGAGATGCCGATGTCGGCCATGATGGCGCGGGCCTTGACCTTGCCGACGCCGGGCAGCGACTCGAGGAGCGAGACCACCTTGAGCTTGCCGATCGTCTCGTCCTTCTGGCCCTGCTCGATGACGTCCGACAGGGCGCCCTGGGAGTACTTGAGGCGGTTCTTGACCTCGGCACGGGCCTGCCGGGCGGCGGCGGCCTTCTCAAGCGCTGCTGCGCGCTGTTCTGGAGTCAGCGGGGGAAGAGCCACGCGCGTCACCTTCTCTGGCTGGGGCCGGATTCCCGGTCGGGATCGGGATCGAACCTAGCGAGCCGCAGGTCAGTCGGCAACGCGACGCGAGGGCGTTCGACGGATCCGACCTGCCGAGATGCTGTGCGGCGCCGGCCCGCGCCCGCCGCGGAGAAGCTCATCGCAGCGCCCTGGCCGCCTCGTCACGCGCCCGGGCGGCCGCGGAGCGCAGCGCCGCCGGTTCCGGGCCGGCGACGAGCACACCGCGCGACGAGGCCGCCAGGACGGCGTCCCGCGCGTCGCCGAACACCTGGGCCAGCTCGTCGGCCCCGGCGCCCTGGGCGCCCACCCCGGGCGCAAGCAGGGGTCCTCCGACGGCGGCCAGGTCGAGGCCGAGGCGGGCCACCGCCGCGCCGACCGTCGCCCCCACCACGAGACCGACGGAGCCCAGCCGGGCCCCGCTGAGCTGCCGTTCCGCGGCGTTGCGGGCGGCGGCCTCACGCGCCACGGCCACCGCCACGGGGGTGCCGTCGGCGGACCGGGCGTGCTGCACCGACGCCCCTTCCGGGTTGGAGGTCAGAGCCAGCACGAACAGGCCCCGGCCGCTCTCCCGCGCCGCCGTCACCGCGGGCTCGAGCGAGCCGAAGCCCAGGTACGGCGACACCGTGAGGGCGTCGCCGGCGAGCGGTGCGCCGTCGCGCAGGAACGCGTCGGCGTAGGCCGCCATCGTCGAGCCGATGTCTCCGCGCTTGGCGTCGACCACGACGAGCAGGCCCCGCTCGCGACCGGCGGCGACGACCTCCTCCAGCACCGCGACGCCGGCCGAGCCGTGCCGCTCGAAGAACGCCGCCTGCGGCTTGACGGCCGGTACGGTGCCCGCCACGGCGTCGAGCGTGGTCAGCGCGAAGGACCGCAGGCCCCCCGGGTCGTCCGGCAGGCCCCAGGCGGCGAGCAACGAGGGGTGCGGGTCGATGCCGACGCACAACGGCCCGAGGGCGGCCATCGCGGCGGCCAGCCGCGCACCGAAGGACTCCGGGCTCATGCGCCGGCCGCCGCAGCCCGGGCGGCCCGCCGGGCCCGTCCGTCCGCGTCGTGCTCCTGCAGGCTGCGCACCCGGAACGGACCCTCCAGGAGCGCCTCGATGGCCTGCACCGCCGCGTGCAGCTGCTGGACCGTGGTGACGATCGCCTTGTCGGCCGCCACCGTCGCCGCGCGGATGTGGTAGCCGTCGGCGCGTGCGCCCTGACCGGACGGGGTGTTGACCACCATGTCGACCTCACCGGCCGAGATCAGGTCGACGATGGTCGGCTCGCCGAGCGGCCCGCGGCCCTGCGACTCCTTGCGCACCACCGTCGAGCTGATCCCCGAGCGGTGCAGCACCGCGGACGTGCCCTCGGTGGCCAGCACCTCGAAGCCGAGCTCTCGCAGCCGCTTGACGGGCAGCACGATCGAGCGCTTGTCCCGGTCGGCGACCGAGATGAACACCCGCCCGCTGGTCGGCAGCCCACCGAACGACGAGGTCTGCGACTTCGCGAACGCGGTCGGGAAGTCGACGTCGAAGCCCATGACCTCGCCGGTGGAGCGCATCTCCGGGCCGAGCACCGTGTCCACCACGTGGCCGTCGCGGGTGCGGAACCGCCGGAACGGCAGCACCGCCTCCTTGACGGCGATGGGCTGGTCGAGGTCGAGCAGACGCGCGTCGTCCACCGGCAGGATGCCGGCTGCACGCAGGTCGGCGATCGAGCGGCCCACCATGACGAGCGCGGCCGCCTTGGCCAGCGGCACGCCGGTAGCCTTGGAGACGAACGGCGCGGTCCGTGACGCCCGCGGGTTGGCCTCCAGCACGTAGAGCACGTCGCTCACCAGCGCGTACTGGATGTTGAGCAGCCCACGGACCCCGACGCCGCGCGCGATCGCCTCGGTGGACCGGAAGATCCGCTCCAGCTCGGCGGCGGACAGGGTCACCGGCGGCAGCGCGCACGCCGAGTCGCCGGAGTGGATGCCGGCCTCCTCGATGTGCTCCATGACGCCGCCGAGGTACAGCTCCTCACCGTCGAACAGCGCGTCGACGTCGATCTCGATCGCGTCGTCGAGGAACCGGTCGATGAGCAGCGGCGCGATGGTGCCGGCGCGGCCACCGTCCGCCGCGTCGGCCAGCGCCCGCGCGACGTACTCGGTGAGCTGGGCGTCGTCGTACACGATCTCCATGCCGCGCCCGCCCAGGACGTACGACGGACGGACGAGCACGGGGAACCCGATCCCCCGCGCCACCTCACGCGCCGCGTCCAGGGTCGTCGCCGTGCCGAACGCCGGGGCCGGCAGGCCGGCCGCCGCGAGCACCTTGCCGAACTCGCCGCGGTCCTCCGCGGCGTCGATCGCCTCTGGTGACGTGCCGAGGATGGGCAGCCCGGCGTCCGCGAGCCGCTGCGCGAGCGACAGCGGCGTCTGGCCGCCGAGGGTGACGATGAGGCCCGCGACCGGTCCGGCCGCCTTCTCCGCCTCGTAGACCTCGAGCACGTCCTCGAACGTCAGGGGCTCGAAGTACAGCCGGTCCGCGGTGTCGTAGTCGGTGGACACGGTCTCCGGGTTGCAGTTGACCATCACGGTCTCGTACTCGCCCTTGAGGGCGAGCGTGGCGTGCACGCATGAGTAGTCGAACTCGATGCCCTGGCCGATGCGGTTCGGCCCGGATCCGAGGATGAGGACGGCGGGCCGCTCGCGCGGCCGGACCTCCGTCTCCTCGTCGTACGACGAGTAGTGGTACGGGGTGAGCGCGGCGAACTCGGCCGCGCACGTGTCGACCGTCTTGTAGACCGGCCGGACGCCCAGGGCCCAGCGGGTGTTGCGGACCGAGTCCTCGCTGGTGCCGCGCAACGAGGCGATCTGGACGTCCGAGAGCCCGTGCCGCTTGGCGTGCGCGAGGACGTCGCGCGTCAGCGCGGGCGCGGCGGCCACCTCGGCGGCCACCTCGTTGACCAGGGCGATCTGGTCGAGGAACCAGGGGTCGATCTTCGTGGTCTCGAAGATCGTGTCGACCGGCACGCCCGCCCGCAGCGCCTGCTGGAGGTCGACGTAGCGGTGGTCGGTGGGCGTCGCGAGCGACTCGACGAGCGCCACCAGCTCGGCGCCCGCGGCGGGTTCGCCGTCCCAGTGGAACGACGAGCCCTTCTTGTCGATCGACCGCAACGCCTTGCCGAGCGCCTCGGTGAAGTTGCGCCCGAGGGCCATCGCCTCGCCGACGGACTTCATGGTGGTCGTCAGCGTCGGGTCGGCCGCGGGAAACTTCTCGAACGCGAACCGCGGCACCTTGACGACGACGTAGTCCAGCGTGGGCTCGAAGCTGGCCGGCGTGGAGCCGGTGATGTCGTTGGGGATCTCGTCGAGCGTGTAGCCGATCGCGAGCTTGGCGGCGATCTTGGCGATCGGGAACCCGGTCGCCTTGGAGGCGAGGGCCGACGAGCGCGACACCCGCGGGTTCATCTCGATGACGACGATGCGTCCCGTCTCCGGGTGGACCGCGAACTGGATGTTGCAGCCTCCGGTGTCGACGCCGACCTCGCGGATGACCGCGATCGCGATGTCCCGCATCCGCTGGTACTCGCGGTCGGTGAGGGTCAGCGCGGGCGCCACCGTCACCGAGTCGCCGGTGTGCACGCCGACCGGGTCGACGTTCTCGATCGAGCACACGACGACGACGTTGTCGTGCTTGTCGCGCATCAGCTCGAGCTCGTACTCCTTCCAGCCGAGGATGGACTCCTCGAGGAGCACCTCGGTGACCGGCGAGTCGTGCAGCCCCTGGCCGGCGATGCGGCGCAGGTCCTCCTCGTCGTACGCGATCCCGCTGCCCAGGCCGCCCATGGTGAAGCTCGGGCGCACGACGACGGGCAGACCGCCCAGCTCCGCCACCGCGGCGAACGCCTCGTCCATCGTGTGCACGATGCGCGACGCCGCGCTCTCGGCGCCGCACCGCTCGACGACCTTCTTGAAGGCCTCGCGGTCCTCGCCCTTGCGGATGGCCGCGATGGACGCGCCGATGAGCTCCACGCCGTACTGCTCGAGGACGCCCGCCTCGGCGAGCGCCACCGCCGCGTTGAGGGCGGTCTGGCCGCCCAGCGTGGGCAGCAGCGCGTCCGGCCGCTCCTTCTCGATGATCGACGTGATGACCTCGGTGGTGATGGGTTCGAGGTACGTCGCGTCCGCGAACTCGGGATCGGTCATGATCGTGGCCGGGTTCGAGTTGACGAGGACGACCCGCAGGCCCTCGGCGCGCAGCACGCGGCAGGCCTGGGTGCCCGAGTAGTCGAACTCGCACGCCTGGCCGATGACGATCGGCCCGGAGCCGATGACCAGGACGGAGCGGATGTCGTCGCGGCGCGGCATCAGACGGCCCTTCCCGCGGCCTGCGCCGCGTGCGTCTCCGGCCGCATGAGGCCCAGGAACCGGTCGAAGAGGTAGGCGGCGTCGTGCGGGCCGGCAGCGGCCTCGGGGTGGTACTGCACCGAGAACGCCGGCAGGTCCAGGGCCTCCAGCCCCTCGACCACGTCGTCGTTGAGGTCGACGTGGCTGACGCGCGCGCGTCCGTAGCGGCCACCGTCGAACGGCGCGGTGACCTCCCCGGACGTGGGCGCGTCGACCGCGAAGCCGTGGTTGTGGGCCGTGATCTCGACCTTGCCCGTGGTGCGGTCCATGACCGGCTGGTTCACGCCGCGGTGGCCGAAGACGAGCTTGTACGTCCCGAACCCGAGCGCCCGGCCGAAGATCTGGTGGCCGTAGCAGATCCCGAAGAACGGGATCCGGCGGTCCAGCACCTCGCGCAGCAGCGCCACCTCGTGCGTCGCGGCGCCGGGGTCGCCCGGGCCGTTGGAGAAGAACACCCCGTCGGGTGCCGTCGCCAGGACGTCGTCGATCGTCACGGTCGCCGGCAGCACGTGCACCTCGATGCCGCGCTCGGCCATGCGGTGCGGCGTCATCGACTTGATGCCGAGGTCGATCGCCGCGACGCGTGCCACGGGGTCGGACAGCTCGGCGCCGTCCGGCCCGAGCGCCGGGATGACGTAGGCCGCGCCGGTCGACACCTCGCCCGCGAGGTCGGCGCCCGCCATGGGCGCGGCCGCCAGCACCTCGTCGAGCAGCTCGTCGAGCGGACGCGGGTCGCCCTGGTCGTCCAGCAGCGCCGGTCCCGAGAAGATCCCGGCACGCATCGCGCCGCGGTCCCGCAGGTGACGTGTCAGGGCGCGGGTGTCGATGCCGGCGATCCCGACGATCCCCTGGGCCGCCAGCTCGTCGTCCAGCGTCCGGCGCGCGCGCCAGCTGGACGCCCGGCGGGCGGGGTCACGCACCACGTACCCGGCGACCCAGATGCGTCCCGACTCGGGGTCCTCGTCGTTGACGCCGGTGTTGCCGATGTGCGGCGCCGTCATGACGACGATCTGCCGGTGGTAGCTCGGGTCGGTGAGCGTCTCCTGGTAGCCGGTCATGCCGGTGTTGAAGACGATCTCGCCCAGCGTCCGGCCGGTGGCGCCGTAGACCTGCCCGGCGAACGTCCGGCCGTCCTCCAGGACCAGCACGGCGGCGCTCACGCCGTCGCCCCGGGGATGAGGGCCTGCACCGCGGCGACGAGCGCTGGCCGTTGGGCGCGGTGGCGGACGAGCAGCCCGGTGTCGAGCAGCCGGTCGGTGCCGGCGTCCCACGTGACGACGACGAGCCGCTCGCCACCCATGAACTTGCCGGCCATGCCGGGCGCGGTGGTGACGGTGCGCAGCCGTTCCGCCGGGACGAACACGTCGCTGGCTCCGCGTCGCCGCAGCAGCACGCCGGTGTCGTGCACCTCGACCTCGGCGGCGCTCCGGTTGCCGAGGTCGTGCGCCGCGACCCGGTCCAGCCAGTCGCCGGTGGTGGTCGAGGAGACGTACGTCGCCTCGAGCGGGCCGAGGCGGCTCGCGCCGAGGTCGTCGGGCACCGCGGGCACGGCCGGGACGGCCGCGACGGACGCACGCGCGCGCCGACGCCAGCCGTGCCACATGCCCCACCCCGCCAGGGCCGCCACGGCGGCCAGGATGACGATGTCCACCCATGCGGGCATCAGGCCAGCACCTTCCCCTCGTGCACAGGACTCCCGACGAGCCGTCCGTCGAGCACGGTCGCCCGCCCCCGCAGGAACGTGGCGACCACCGCGCCCGGAAGCTCCATGTCACGGTACGGCGAGTTCACGCTCTTGCTCGCCTGCGCCCGTGGGTCGACGACGCGGTGGGCGGCGGGGTCCGCCAGGACGAGGTTGGCCGGCTCGCCGACCGCGATCGGCCGCCCGTGCTCGGCCTCGACCCGCCCGATCCGGGCCGGCGCGGTCGACATGACGCGTGCGACGTCCGCCCATGACATCCGGCCGGTGTCCACCATCGTGGCCTGCACCACGGACAGCGCGGTCTCCAGGCCGGTCATCCCGAACGCGGCGGCGGCCCACTCGCAGTCCTTGTCCTCCCTCGGGTGCGGGGCGTGGTCGGTGCCCACGGTGTCGATCGTGCCGTCGGCCAGGCCCGCGCGGACGGCCTCGACGTCGGCCGCGGTGCGCAACGGCGGGTTGACCTTGAACACCGGGTCGTAGCCGCGTGCGCGCTCGTCGGTGAGGAAGAGGTGGTGCGGCGTCACCTCGGCGGTGACGTCGATCCCCCGGCCCTTGGCCCAGCGGATGATCTCCACGCTGCCCGCCGTGGAGACGTGGAGCACGTGGAGCCGCGAGCGGACGTGCTCGGTGAGCAGCACGTCGCGCGCCACGACGGCCTCCTCGGCGACGGCGGGCCAGCCGGCCAGCCCCAGCTCCGCCGAGACGACGCCCTCGTGCATCTGGGCGTTCTCGGTGAGCCGCGGCTCCTGAGAGTGCTGGGCCACCACGCCGTCGAACGCCTTGACGTACTCCAGCGCCCGGCGCATCACCACGGGATCCGCGACACACCTGCCGTCGTCGGAGAACATCCGGACCCGGGCGGCGCTGGCCGCCATCGCCCCGAGCTCGGCGAGCCGTTGCCCCTCCAGTGCCACCGTCACGGCGCCCACCGGGTACACGTCGACCCAGCCGGCGTCCCGGCCCAGCCGCCACACCTGCTCCACCACGCCGGCGGTGTCCGCGACCGGCGAGGTGTTGGCCATCGCGTGCACGGCGGTGAACCCGCCGAGCGCGGCGGCCCGGGTCCCCGTCTCCACGGTCTCGGCGTCCTCGCGGCCCGGCTCTCGCAGGTGCGTGTGCAGGTCCACCAGGCCGGGCAGCAGCACGAGACCCGTGCCGTCGATCACCGTGGTCTCGTCGTCCGCCGCCAGCCCGTGGCCGAGCTCGGCGACGCGCCCCTCGGCGAGGCGCACGTCCGTGCGCGCGCCGCCGAGTGGTGCGACGTTGGTCAGGAGGTACCGGGTGCTGCGGGGCGTGCTCATGCCAGGACCCTCGTCTCGTCGTCGGTCGCCGCCGGAGCGGTGTCGCGGGTCGCACCCGCGAGCAGCAGGTAGAGCACCGCCATCCGGACCGCCACGCCGTTGGCCACCTGCTCCACCACGACGGAGCGCGGCGAGTCCGCGGCGTCGGCGGAGATCTCCAGGCCGCGGTTCATGGGACCGGGGTGCATGACGACGGCATGCGCGACCAGGGCGTCCAGCCGCCGCTGGTCGAGCCCGTACAGCCGCGAGTACTCCTGCGCGCTGGGGAAGAACCCGCCGCCCGCGCTCGACATCCGTTCGCGCTGCACGCGCAGCATCATCACCGCATCGGGTCGCTGCGCGATCGCCGCGTCCAGGTGGTAGGAGACCGCGGCCGGCCACGCGTCGACCCCGACCGGCAGCAGCGTCGGTGGCGCGACCAGTGTGACGCGTGCCCCGAGCGTGGTGAGCAGGTCCACGTCGGACCGTGCCACGCGGCTGTGCAGCACGTCGCCGACGATCGCCACGTGCAGCCCGGCCAGGTCGCCTGCGCCGCCCGCCAGGTGGCGTCGCAGCGTGAACGCGTCGAGCAGCGACTGCGTGGGGTGCTGGTGGGTGCCGTCGCCCGCGTTCACCACGGGACAGTCGATCCAGCCGGCGTAGGCGAGGCGGTGCGGCGCCCCGGAGGACTGGTGGCGCACGACGACCGCGTCGGCGCCCATCGCCTGGAGCGTCTGAGCGGTGTCCTTGAGCGACTCGCCCTTCGACACGCTCGAGCCCTTGGCCGAGAAGTTGAGCACGTCGGCGGACAGCCGCTTGGCGGCGGTCTCGAACGAGATGCGCGTGCGTGTGGAGTCCTCGAAGAACAGGTTCACCACGGTGCGGCCGCGCAGCGTGGGCAGCTTCTTGATCTCGCGCGCCTGGGTCGCGGCCATCTGGGCCGCCGTGTCGAGGACGAGCACCGCCTCGTCGTGC
>JAJYSG010000064.1 GCA_021793675.1 Actinomycetes bacterium
CGAACGGAGCGCGGCGACGAGGGCGTCCGGATCGCGCTCGGCGGGATCCGTGAGTCCCAGCCGGAGGATCTCCATGATCTGTCGCACGGCACGCTCGCTCCCGAGCGGTCTCGGCACGCCGGCGGCGCGCGTCGGCACGTCGCGCGCCGCGAGTTCGGATTCGAGAGCGACGAGCTGGCGCGTGTCGTGCGCGATGACGGCCATCTCGCCCCACCGGACGCCGTCGTTCAGATACGCGTCGCGCAGGCGTCGCGCGATCTGGTCGACCTCCTCCGGCGGCGACGGGGCGCGGACGACCGACACGGCGTGCCACTCGGTCGGCTCGGGCCCGGGCGCCCGGCGATGCTGGACGTGTCCGCCGACCCCGATCGCCGCGGTCATATGGCGCACGAGCCACGTCGGCTCGTCGCCCGCTCGATGTTGGTCGCGCAGCACGAGCACGTCCCCCAGGGAGGCGACAAGCTCGGAGAAGACCTCAGGGGTGATGCCGCGGAACGCGCCCGAGCCGATGTCCGGGTCGCCGGCGGCGAGTACCGCCACCCCCCGCGCTCGCAGTGCTTCGACGAGGGCCGTGCCGCCGCGCGTCAGCTCTTGGACGTCGTCGACGATCACGGCCCGCAGTTCGTCGACGCCCGGGATGTGCGCTCCGTCGCGGAGCGCCGCGGTCGCTCCCTGCAGGAGCTCCGCGGCGTCGCGCGCCTCGTCGTTCATGTTCTGGATGACCCCGGCGTATTCGTCAAGCAAGGCGACGACGGGGCGCCACGCGCCACCGCGCACGGCCCGCAGCTCGTCACGAGATGCGTCGAGCTCGACGGCGGTGTCGAGGAATGCGCGAAGCTCAGAGCGGAACTCGCGCGACCGGCGCACGGTCGGGCCGAGGTGGTCGGGCCAGGCGATCCGCGCGTCCTCGATGTCGCCTTCGATGAGGTGCGCGAGGATCCGGTCCTGCTCCGCGCCGGTCAACAGCGTCGGTCCCGCGGATCCTCGTGCGGCGGCGTCGGCGCGCATCACGTGGAACGCGAAGGAGCCCACCGAGCGCGCGAGCGGACCCGGCGTCGCGGCGCGCACGCGCTGGCCGAGACGATCGCGCAGGCGTGTCGCGGAGGCACGTGACGGCGTGAGCACGAGGACCTGGCCGGGGGCGAACGGCGCGTCGGCGCCGTCGATGAGCCGTGCGACGCGTTCCACGAGGACGGCCGTCTTGCCGCTGCCGGGCGCGCCGATGATCGTTCCCGTCGCGTCGGGCGCGAGCGCAAGCACGGCCTGCTGGTCGGGATCCCACGTCGTCAGAGCCATGTGTCACACGCTACTGAGGAGCGGTGACATTCTTCCGGCGCCGCTCGGTGACGCGGGTGCGCGTTCGCCGTCAGCGTGCGTCGGGTCGCCGTGCGCGCGCCTGCAATAGGCTGGTGCGGAGCCCCGTTCGGGGCGGAAGTCGCTACGAAAGGCACGATCCGTGGATATCCGCATCGGCATGATCAATTCCGGCCGCGAGCTCACCTTCTCTTCCGACGAGACCGCGGACGCGATCGCGAAGAAGGTCGACAGTGCTCTCTCCGGTGACGGCAGGTCGCTGAGCCTCACCGACTCCAAGGGCGCCACCTACATCGTGCCGACCGCAGCCCTCGCGTATGTCGAGATCGGCACCGAAGAGGCCCGCCGCGTCGGCTTCGTCGCCTGAGGACGCACCACAGGACCTGAAGCGTCGCGGGGACGTACAGCGGGAAGGCGCACCGAGAGTGCGCCGCGCGAGGACAACGCCGCGATGTGCGTTCCCGCGGCGTTTCAGGCCGAGAGGCCTAAGTGGGACATGCGCTGTGAGTGCGCGGCGACCAGTGCGGTGAACACGGGCTCCACGCGTTGTTCCTCTTCGAGATCGAGGCGGGTTCGGCTGAGGCCGGCGCGCGCGACGAGGAGTGTGTCGCCGACGAGGCGGCGCGCCCACATCGACAGGAGCCCGCGCATCTCCGCGTCGTCGCGGATCGTCGCGACCAGCAGGTCGACGAGCAGGTCGCGGTCATGCTCGACGCGCAGCACGCGCTCGACGCGGCGACCCGTGTCGCCGTAGCTCGAGGCCAAGGCGAGGTAGAAGTCATCGAGAATGCCGGCGGTGATGTGCACCGTGAGCATCGTCTCGCGCTGCCGCACCCCGAGGGTGCTGTGTCGAAAGTGATCGAGCGATGCCCGAAACGGCTGCATGAGCTCGGTCGGGTCCTCGTCGCGGTCGCGGATGATCTCGACGATCCCGCGGTGTTTCTCCAACGCGGCACCCGCGGCGTGCGACAGCGCTTCCTTCTCCGCGAGTTCCGGCGTGTGACGGATCAGGCGCGTGAGCGTCTCGAAGTAGCCGAGCTGCAGATACGCGGCCTGACCGAGGAAGACGTTGACCTCCGGGGCGAGCTCCTCGAAGTCGACGCGGACAGCGTCCCCCGCCTCGCCACGCGCGCGGAGCCGCAGCTTGCGGACGGGGCGGCGACGCTTCCAGAACCAGTTGACCACCAGCTCAGCGTATCGGGGCTTCAGGAGTCGGCAGGTAAGCTGGGCTCAGCTCCGGCACCGGATCGGAGTCCCGCGCCTGTGGCTGTGATGTGAAGGGCGTGGACGTCACAACCGGCGGCCGCCGCGTCGACACGTCGCGCCGCTGAGACAGGCAGCATTCTTCATGACCGCATTCGCCGATCTCGCGATCGATCAGGACATCATCGATCAGCTCACCGAGAAGGGCATCGAAGAGGCGTTTCCCATCCAGGAGCAGACGATCCCGATCTCGCTTCCCGGGCAGGACGTCATCGGCCAGGCCAAAACGGGGACGGGCAAGACGTTCGGATTCGGCATCCCCGTCGTGCAGCGACTCGGCAAGGACCCGGAACCCGGTGTAAAGGCGCTCGTGGTCGTACCGACGCGCGAACTCGCGACCCAGGTGTACGAAGACATCGATCTCCTCACCCGCGGACGTTCGACGAGCGTCGTCGCGATCTACGGCGGCAAGGCCTACGAGGGTCAGATCGAGCAGCTCCGAGCCGGCGCGCAGATCGTCGTCGGCACGCCGGGACGTCTCATCGACCTGGCCGGACAGGGTCTCCTCGACCTCTCGAACGCGACCGAGGTGGTCCTCGACGAGGCCGACAAGATGCTCGACCTCGGCTTCCTCGCCGACATCGAGAAGATCTTCCAGCGCGTCGCGCAGCGGCGGCACACGCAGCTGTTCAGCGCGACGATGCCCGGCCCGATCGTGGCCCTCGCACGCCGCTTCATGTCGAACCCCATCCACATCCGTGCCTCCGACCCGGATGAGGGCCTGGCGCAGGCGAACATCCGTCACGTGATCTATCGCGCACACCAACTCGACAAGGACGAGGTCATCGGCCGCATCCTGCAGGCGAACGGCCGCGGCAAGTCCGTCATCTTCACCCGCACGAAGCGTCAGGCGCAGCGCCTCGTCGACGAGCTCGCGGATCGCGGCTTCGCGGTCGGTGGGGTGCACGGCGACATGGGCCAGGAGCAGCGCGAGCGCTCGATGGCGGCGTTCAAGGCGGGCAAGCGCGACGTCATGGTGGCGACCGACGTCGCCGCGCGCGGCATCGACGTCTCCGACGTCACGCACGTCATCAACCACACGATCCCCGACGACGAGAAGGCCTACCTGCACCGCGTCGGCCGCACCGGACGCGCGGGTCGCGAGGGGATCGCCGTGACGTTCGTCGACTGGGACGACCTGCACAAGTGGGCGCTCATCAACCGCGCGCTGGACTTCGGTCAGCCCGAGCCGATCGAGACCTATTCGACGAGCCCTCACCTCTACGCCGATCTCGACATCCCCGAGGGGACGAAGGGGCGCATCGCCAAGGCCCCGTCGAAGAAGACCGGTGAGGACAAGAAGCGCGGCGACGCAGACGAGGGACGCTCGCGTCGTCGTCGCCGTTCGTCGGACGGCGACCGCCAGCGCACGCACCAGAAGCAGGAGGGCGAGGGCACGCACGACGGATCCGGCAAGGAGCACCACGACGGCAAGCCCGCCGCCGCGCGCCGCCGTCGTCGCCGTC
>JAJYSG010000065.1 GCA_021793675.1 Actinomycetes bacterium
GGTCCCGCTCGTACTCGTGACGAATGGAACGGCCTGGTCGACCTGGTGGAGCGCAACACCTCCGAGGCGCGCACCCTGGTGATGAGCGGATCGCTGCCTCCCTCACATCCCGAGGACCTGGTCTGCGACGTCGTAGGGCTCGGCCGGGCCGCGGGGGTACGCGTCATCGCCGACCTGAGCAAGCGTGCCCTCCTCTCGGCTGCCCGTGCCGGGGCCGACGTCCTCAAACCGAACCTCGACGAACTGCGCACGGCCACCGGCGTCGCCGACCCGATCGAAGGTGCGCGGACGTTGCAGCGCGAAGGCGCCCGGCTCGTGTTCGTCTCGCTCGGCGAGGAGGGGATGCTCGCCGTCCCCGCCGACCCGTCCGAGGCCGTGCTGCACGCCCGCCTGGGGCGGGTACTGCGCGGCAACCCCACCGGTGCGGGAGACGCCGCGGTCGCCGCCATCTCGATCGGCGCGAACGACGAGGCGCCGGCCGAGGCGCTGCGCCGGGCGGTCGCCTGGTCCGCGGCCGCGGTGCTCACCCCGCTCGCCGGAACACTCCACCAGAGCCACCCCGACCTCCTCCACGAGGTCGTCGTCTCCCAGACCTGAAGGAAGAACCCGTGCCGCTTCGCCCCACCGCCCCCCTTCTCGCCGACGCCGCCGCACGCGGTGTGGGTGTGGGGGCGTTCAACCTCGTCAACCTGGAGACGGCCCAGGCCCTCGTCGGCGCCGCCGAGTCCAGCGGTCTCCCCCTCGTCCTGCAGATCTCACAGAACTGCGTCGTCTACCACCAGGGCCGTATGGGCCCGCTGGCCAAGGCCGTGGCCCAGCTCGCCGAGGAGTCGACCGCCACCCTCGCGCTCCACCTCGACCACGCCGAGGACGCCGACCTCACCCGCGCCGCGGTGGACCTCGGGTTCGGTTCGGTCATGTACGACGGAGCGGCCCTGCCCTACGAGGAGAACGTGGCCACCACGCGGGCCGTCGTCGAGTACGCGCGCGCCGCGGGGGTCATGGTCGAGGCCGAACTCGGGGAGATCGGCGGCAAGGACGGCGCCCACAAGCCCGGGGTCCGTACCGACCCCGACCAGGCCTTCTCCTTCGTGCAAGAGACCGGGGTGGACGCCCTGGCCGTGGCCGTGGGTTCCACCCACGCGATGACCCGACGCGAGACCGTTCTCGACAACGGGCTCATCCGTGACCTGCGCGACTCCGTTCCCGTCCCGCTGGTCCTGCACGGTTCCTCCGGGGTCCCGGACTGCGGACTTCGCGAGGCGGTCAGATCGGGGATCGTCAAGGTGAACGTGTCCACCCACCTCAACGGCGTCTTCACCGGAACCGTCCGTGAGCGTCTGGGGGACGACCCCCGCATGGTCGATCCGCGCAAGTACCTGGGTCCCGCCCGCGAGGCGATGGCGGCGGAGTCGGCACGACTGCTCCGGGTCATCGCCGAGCAGGAGGTGGTGGCCGCATGAGCGCCCGGTCGGGCTTCGGCGACCCCGACGCGGACGACGTGCTGATCCACTCCGTCGCGCTGGTGGACCAGGGGGTGCGCCTCGAAGACGCCTGGATCGCCTTCCGGAACGGGCGAGTACACGCTCGGGGCCGCGGAGGGAGCTGGAGTGAACGCACCGCCCGCACGCTGCGCGACGGCACGGGAGCGATCCTCACCCCGGGCTTCGTCGACATCCACTGCCATGGGGCGGCCGGTACCGGCTTCGACGACGCCGAGGCTCGCGCCGCCGCTCTGGACGAGGCCCTCGCCGTGCACGCCGCGCACGGCACGACCCGCGTCGTCCTCTCCCTGGTCTCGGCTCCGATCCCGCAGATCACGGACCGCCTGAAGGCCCTGCACGAATACGTGTCCCTGCGTCCCACCGTGCTGGGCGTGCACCTGGAGGGACCGTTCCTGGCGGACTCGCATCGTGGTGCGCACGATCCCGCCCATCTGACCGAGCCCGACCGTGCCTCCGTCGACGCCCTGCTCGGGGCGGGTCGGGGCAACATCCGCCAGGTCACCATCGCCCCCGAGCTCCCCGGGGCGCTGTGGGCGATCGACACCCTGGTCGGCGAGGGGATCACCGTGGCGGTGGGGCACACCGGGGCCGACGCCGACGTCGTCCGTGACGCCTTCGCCGCGGGTGCGAGCGTCCTCACCCACGCGTTCAACGGGATGCGCGGGCTGCACCATCGCGCTCCGGGACCCGTCGCCGCCGCCGTCGAGTCCGGGGCCACGTTGGAGGTCATCGCGGACGGCGTGCACGTCGACCCGACGATGATCGGGTTCCTCCACGCGTTGGCCCCCGGGCGGATCGCACTGGTCACCGACGCGATGGCCGCGACGGGTTGCGCCGACGGGGAGTACGTACTCGGTTCACTGCCGGTACGGGTACGCGAGGGGGTGGCCCGTCTGAGCGAGGGTGACTCCATCGCCGGTTCGACCCTCACCACCGACGTCGCCCTGCGGATCGCGACCACGCGCAGCGGAATGTCGTTGCCCGAGGCGGTGGCCTCTTTGACCACCATTCCCGCCAGGGCGATCGGTCGGCCCGATCTGGGTACGTTGCGGGTCGGTGCCGTCTCGGACGCGGTCCTGTTGGACGAGGGGTTGCGCGTGCGCGCGGTCTGGGTCGAGGGACGTGAGGTTCCCCGACCCGCTTGATCCGAAAGGTCGGGGTCACACGACGGTGACCTCGACCTTCCTGCCTTCGAGTTCCTCGACCATCTCGGGGGCCACCCCGGAGTCGGTCACCAGACCGTGCACGGCGTCGAGCTCACAGATCCTCGCGAAGGCCGTGGACTGGAACTTCGTCGAGTCCGCCACCACGACCACGCGTCGAGCGGTTCGGGTCAGGGCGGCGTTGACCGCGGCCTCACCGTCGTCCTGGGTGAACAGGCCGTTTCCGGGGTCGATGGAGTTGACCCCGAGGAAGAGCGTGTCGACGGTGATCTCGGGGAGAATGAGCGAGGTCAGCGGGCCGATGAGTTCATAGGACCGCAGTCGGGCCACCCCGCCGAGCACCACGATGCGCAATTGGGGTCGAACGATGAGGTCGTTGGCGATGTTGATCGCGTTCGTGACCACGGTCGTCTCGGTGTCGGAGAAACTCTTGTCGGCGGCGGCGCGAACCCCCACTTCGAACGCCGCGGCGGTGGTCGTGGTGCCGCCGTTGAACGCGATGACGCTGCCGGGCTCGACCATCTTCGCGACCTGGCGGGCGATCGTGTTCTTCTCGCGCCACTGACGCGAGGTGCGATAGCGCAGCGGAATGTCACCGGAACCACTGTTGGCCATCGCCCCACCACGGGTGCGAACGATGAGTTGTTGCGAGGCGAGCGCGTCCAGGTCCCGCCTGGCGGTGGGCATGGAGACCGCGAACCTGTCGGTGATCTCCTCGATACGCACCGAGCCTTCCGCGACAATGTACTCGACCAGTCGCGACAGGCGTTCTTCTCGCTCCACGGTGATTTCCGTTCCCAACGTTGCGGTGCGCTCTTACCTGTTCCTGCGAGAGAACCGACCGGATGGCTTCGGACGGTTATCGAAGGGGTTATCGTTCAGGTCAGAGTATCTCAAATGAGTCGCTCGAAATTCTAACGATATGGAACTTTTCCCGGCACACGGCAGAAAGACCCCGAACATCGTCCACGGGATCGGATCCGGTAGAACCCGTCGATCCTCACCAGGCACTTCTTCCGTCGACCTTGCCGCTTCGCGCCCGCGCACCCACCATCACGACCGGCGATCACCCGGGGAAAATTCGCACTCTCCGATTCGACGCGCGAAAAGCCCGGACGGCCAGACTCAGCGTGCTTGTGATAACGCACACCGTGGCACTCGGAGAGGAGGCGGTCTGCCTCCACCCCCTGCCAACGGCAGGAATAGCCGGCCCCGCACCACCGCTCCCTCGAATTCCACCTCGGCGCGTGCTGGAGGGGCCCACTTCGATCCTGCCATCCGCGTGTGCTTCCATCAGCCTACCGAGTATCTGATGGGTACCTCGATCTCAGTAGAT
>JAJYSG010000032.1 GCA_021793675.1 Actinomycetes bacterium
GCCACAACCCGCCGCAGTGGAACGGGATCAAGGTGTTCCGCTCCGACGGGTCCCTGCCGCTGGACGACGAGACCGACCGCTACCAGGACGAGGCCAACGCCATGAGCGTCGCCGACGTCATCACGCTCGACATCGACCTGGCCCGCAAGGCCGGCGTCGTCGTCGAGCGCAGCCTGACCGGGCCCTACGTCGACGCGATCGAGGCCATCGTCGACGTCAAGGCCGCCCGCGACCGTGACCTGCGCGTCGTCGTCGACGCGATGTACGGCACCAGCCAGCTGACGCTCGGCACCGTCCTGTCCGACATGCGGGTGCCGGCCGAGTTCATCCACGCGGCGCACAACCCGCTGTTCGGCGGCATCGCCCCCGCCCCCGACCTGGAACGCCTCTCGACCCTCATCGACATGATGCGGTCCGGCCGGTACTCGCTCGGCCTGGCCACCGACGGCGACTCCGACCGGATCGGCATCGTCGACGAGACCGGCGAGTACATCTCGAGCAACGACCTGCTGCTGCTCGTCTACTGGTACCTGCACGAGGTGCGCGGCGAGCGTGGCGGCGTGGTGCGCAACCTCGCCACGACGCACCGCCTCGACCGGCTCGCCGCCCACTTCGGCGAGCAGCATGCCGAGGTGAAGGTGGGCTTCAAGCACGTCACCGCGGGCATGGACCGGATCGACGCGCTGCTCGGCGGCGAGTCGTCCGGCGGCCTGACGGTCCGCGGCTGGCTGCTCGGCAAGGACGGCATCTTCGCGTGCGCCCTGGTCGTGGAGATGCTGGCGCGCACCGGCAGGACGATCTCGGAGCTGCGCGCCGCGATCGAGGACGTCACCGGGCACCTCGTCATGCTCGACGACGCCGTGCCCGCCACCCCGGAGATGCGCGTCGCGGTGCCGCGCCGGCTGGAGGCGACGCCGCTGACCCACATCGGGCCGTACCCGGTGGTGGGCGTCTCGCACCTCGACGGCACCAAGATCCTGCTGGCGGACGACACCTGGGCGCTGCTCCGGTTCTCCGGCACCGAGCCCCTGCTGCGGATGACCGTCGAGGCGGACAGCGAGGCCAAGGCCCGCGAGATGCTCGACTGGCTGCGCGGTTTCGCCACCGCCAGCCGCTGACCGACGACGATCGACGAGGATCCATGCGCTACGGCCACTTTTCCAGCGACGAGTACGTCGTCGACCGCCCGGACGTCCCGGTCTCCTGGACCAACTACCTGGGCGGCCAGGACTTCTGCACCGTCATCTCGCACCACGGCGGCGGCTACTCGTACTACAAGAACGCCCAGACCGGGCGCATCACGCGGTTCCGGCAGAACGGCGTCCCGCTCGACCGGCCGGGCAAGTACGTCTACCTGCGCGACGACGAGTCCGCCGACCACTGGTCGGTCTCGTGGCAGCCGGTGGGCAAGCCGTTCGTCACCGGCGACCAGGCCGTGCCCGACGACGGGAGCGCGGGCCGGTGGACCACGCGCCACGGCCTCGGCTACACCACCTTCGAGGCGTCCTACCGCGGCGTCGACGCGTCGCAGACCGTCTTCGTCCCGCTGGACGACGACTGCGAGGTCTGGGACGTCCGCCTGACGAACCGGACGGACCGCGAGCGCACGCTCACCGTCACCGGCTACGTCGAGTTCTCGTTCCACACGATCACCGTCGACAACGAGAACCTGCAGATGTCCTTGTACTCGCAGGGCGCCACGTACGCCGACGGCATCGTCGAGTGCGACGCCCACTACGAGCCGTGGACCTTCCACTACTTCGCCTCGTCGGCCACCCCGGACTCGTTCGACGCGATGCGCGACGACTTCGTCGGGCCCTACCGCGACGAGCGCAACCCGCTGGCCGTGGAGCGCGGGGCCGGCTCCGGCTCGCAGGGCACCACGCAGAACCACTGCGGCGCGCTGCTGCACCACCTCACGCTGGCGCCGGGCGAGACCGCACGGCTGGCGTTCGTCCTCGGCTACGGCTCGCGCGACGCGGCCGGGCGCGCGATGAAGGCGAAGTACTCGTCGTCGGCCACGGTGGACGACGAGCGAGCGCGCCTGGCGGCGCACTGGCGCGACAAGCAGGACCGGCTCCGGATCGCCACGCCGCACGAGGGCATGAACACCCTCATCAACACGTGGACGCTGCTGCAGGCCGAGACCTGCGTCGTGTGGTCGCGGTTCGCCTCGTTCGTCGAGGTCGGCGGCCGCAGCGGGCTGGGCTACCGCGACACGGCCCAGGACTGCATGGCGGTCATCCACTCCAACCCGGCGGCGTCGCTGCGGCGCATCACCCAGCTGCTGCGCGCCCAGACCGAGGTCGGCTACGGCCTGCACCTGTTCGACCCGGACGACGTCGACCCCGGCGCGCCCCGGCTGCCGGACATCCCCTCGCCGACGATCGTGCCGCGCCGGTCGCGGGACAGCCTCATCCACGGGCTCGAGGACACCTGCTCCGACGACCACCTCTGGCTGGTGCCGACCGTGGTCGAGTACGTCAAGGAGACCGGCGACCGCGGGTTCCTCGACCGGGAGGTGACCTTCGCGGAGGGCTCGTCGGGCACCGTCTACGAGCACCTGCGGCGCGCGCTGGAGTTCACCGCGCGGCAGATCGGCGCCAACGGCGTCGCGCTCGGGCTGCGCGCGGACTGGAACGACGGCATCAACCTCGGCGGCGGCGAGACCGCGCTGGTGACGTTCCTGCACGCCTGGGCGATCCGGGCGTTCCTCGAGGTGGCGCACGACGAGGACCGTCCCCGGTGGCAGGACGAGCTGGCGCGGCTCGAGCGGGTGGCCGACGAGCAGCTCTGGGACGGCCGGTGGTGGCGGCGCGGCATCACGCGCGCCGGCGTGACCATCGGCTCGGCCGCGAACGCCGAGGGCAAGATCTTCCTCGAGCACCAGGCGTGGCCGGTGATCGGCGGCCTGACCACCCGTGAGCGCGGGATCACCTCGATGGACGCGGTCCACGAGCTGCTCGCCTCGCCGTACGGCACCCACCTCAGCTGGCCGAGCTTCACGCACGTCGACGACACCGTCGGCTTCCTCACCCGGGTCTACCCCGGGATCAAGGAGAACGGCGCGATCTTCAGCCACCCCAACGCGTGGCCGATCATCGCCGAGGCCCTGCTGGGGCGGGGCGACGAGGCGGTGGCCTTCTACGACGCGATCTGCCCGTTCCTGCAGAACGACGTGATCGAGACCCGCCAGGCGGAGCCGTACGTCTACTGCCAGTTCGTCTACGGCAAGGACCACCCGCGGTACGGGCTGGCCCAGAACCCGTGGCTCACCGGGACGGCCGGGTGGATGTACACCGCCGTGACGAAGTACGTCCTCGGGATCCGGCCCGGGCTCGACGGGCTGGTCGTCGACCCCTCGATCCCCCACGACTGGGACGGCTTCTCGGTGCAGCGGGTGTGGCGCGGGGCGACCTACCTCGTCGAGGTACGCAACCCGTCGCACGTGTCCCACGGGGTCGCCTCGCTCGTCGTCGACGGCGCGGAGCTGCCCGCCGGGGCCCCGGTGCCGGTGGCACCCGACGGGTCGACCGTCCGGGTGACCGCCACCCTCGGCTGAGATCGGGTGGCCTTCCATGCACCGGTCGCCTGGAAGGCCACCCGGCCGGTGCGGCGGGCCGGCGCGGCGCGGCAGGCGGCGGGCGGCGGGCGGCGGGCGGCGGGCGGCGGGCGGCGGGCGGCAGAATCGAGCCATGCCGTCGATCCAGCTGACCGTCGTACCGCCCGCCGCACCGTTCGCGCTCGCCGTCCACGGCGGCGCCGGACCGCTGCGGGACGGGCGGGACCGGGCGACCGCCCAGTCCGACGGGCTGCGCCGGGCGCTGGCCGCCGGCGAGGCGGTGCTGGCCGGCAGCGGCACCGCGCTCGACGCCGTCTGCACCGCCGTCGCGGTGCTCGAGGACGACGAGGCGTTCAACGCCGGGCGTGGCGCCGCCCTGACCGTCGCCGGCACCGCCGAGCTCGACGCCTGCGTGTGCGACGGGGCGTCCCACCGCGCGGGGGCGGTGGCGGCGAGCCGGTTCGCCCGCCACCCCGTGCTCGCCGCGCGCGCCGTGATGGAGCGCACCCCGCACGTGCTCCTCGCCGGCCCGACGCCCGAGTGGCTCGACACCGTCGGGCTCGAGCGCGTCGATCCCGCCTGGTTCGTCACGCCGGCACGGCTCACGGCGCTGCGCGACGGTACCCCGGAGGCGACCGCCCCGGCACTGCCCGGCACCGGCCAGGGGACGGCCGAGCCGCGCGTGGGGCACGGCACCGTGGGCGCGGTGGCCCGCGACTCCGCGGGCCGCCTCGCGGCGGCCACCTCCACGGGCGGCGTCACCGGTCAGTGGGTCGGCCGCGTCGGCGACACCCCGGTGGTCGGGGCCGGCACCTGGGCCGACGAGCGGGTCGCCGTCTCGGGCACGGGCATCGGCGAGTACTTCCTGCGCGCCGCGCTCGCGCACGACGTCGCGGCACGCGTGCGCTGGACGGGCGCCGCGCTGGCCGACGCGGTGCGCGGCGCGATCGCCGACGACCTCGTCGTGCCCGGCGGCGACGGCGGCGTCATCGCGGCGGCCGCCGACGGCACGCTCGTGCTGGCGTACTGCTCGCAGGCCATGCTGCGCGCCTACCTCGGCCCCGACGGGCCGGTGGTCGTCGCCTGAGGCGTGCGGCCCGACGCCACCGTCCGGTGGGCCCGGTCAGCGGCCGACGACGAACACCCGGACGAGGACGAGCGCCGCCACCACCACGAGCAGGACCACCCAGCCCTGCCACGACGTCGGGCGCAGACCCCAACCGACGCGCTTCGGCCCGAACCACGGCTTCTTGTCGGCCACGACGCCGCTCACGTCCCCTCGCTTCGCATGCCGGAGGCCCGCACTCTAGCGACGGCGCCTGTGCCGACCGCTCACGCCTCGGCGACGACCACCGCCGCGGCGATGCCGGCGTCGTGCGAGATCGACAGGTGGAACCGGGCGACGCCCAGCTCGTCGGCCCGCGCCCGGACGGTGCCCTCGACGTGCAGCTCAGGCGGCCGGCCGCCGGACGCCGGTACCCAGGCGTCGTGCCAGCGCAGCCCGCCGGGCGAGGCCAACGCCTTGGCCAGCGCCTCCTTGACGGCGAACCGTGCCGCCAACGACGCCGGCGGCAGATCGCGTTCGGCGTCCGTGAACAGCCGGTCCAGCAGCGCCGGCGTTCGTTCGACCGTCGCCACGAACCGCGCGACGTCGACGACGTCGACCCCCACCCCGACGATCACACGGCCACCCGTCCGGCCCGGTGGCCCGTCACTCCACCGTCACGGACTTCGCGAGGTTGCGCGGCTGGTCCACGTCCAGGCCCTTGGCCGTCGCCAGCTCGCACGCGAAGATCTGCAGCGGCACCACCGTGACCAGCGGCGCGAGCAGCGTCGGGGTCTGCGGCACCCAGAACACCTCGTCGGCGTACGGCAGCACCGCCTCGTCCCCGTCCTCGGCGATGACCAGCGTGCGGGCGCCGCGCGCCCGGATCTCCTGGATGTTGGAGACGACCTTCGAGTGCAGCGCGTCCCGGCCGCGCGGCGACGGCACCACCACGAACACCGGCTGTCCCGGTTCGATCAGCGCGATCGGCCCGTGCTTCAGCTCGCCCGCCGGGAATCCCTCGGCGTGGATGTAGGCGAGCTCCTTGAGCTTGAGCGCGCCCTCCATCGCCACCGGGTAGCCCACGTGCCGGCCGAGGAACAGCACCGTGGGCGTGTCCGCCATCCACCGGGCCACCTCCTGGACCCGGCCCGACCGGTCGATGACCTGCTGGATCTTGCCCGGCACCGCGCGCAGCTCGTCGAGGATCGCGGCGACCTCGTCGTGGAACATGTTGCCCCGCAGCTCGGCGAGGTAGAGGCCGAGCAGGTAGGCGGCGGTGATCTGGGCGAGGAACGCCTTGGTCGAGGCGACGGCGACCTCCGGCCCGGCGTGCGTGTACAGCACCGCGTCGGACTCGCGCGGGATCGTCGAGCCGTGCGTGTTGACGATGGCCAGCACCCGGGAGCCCTGCTCGCGCGCGTGCCGCACCGCCATGAGGGTGTCCATGGTCTCCCCCGACTGCGAGATGGCCACGACGAGCGTGCGCTCGTCCACCACCGGGTCCCGGTAGCGGAACTCGTGCGCGAGCTCCACCTCCACCGGGATGCGGCACCAGTGCTCGATCGCGTACTTGGCGACGTGCCCGGCGTAGGCGGCGGTGCCGCACGCGACCACGACGATCTTGTCGACGGCGCGCAGCACCGACTCGTCGATGCGGACCTCGTCGAGCGTCAGCCGGCCCGCGCGGTCCGTCCGCCCCAGCAGCGTGTCCGCCACGGCCTGCGGCTCGTCGTGGATCTCCTTGTCCATGAACGAGCGGAAGCCGCCCTTCTCCGCCGCCCTGGCGTCCCAGTCGACGACGAAGCGCTTCGCCTGTGCCGGCCGGCCCGCGAAGTCGGTCACCGCCACCTCGTCCGCCGTGATGGACACCACCTGGTCCTGACCGAGCTCCATCGCGTCCCGGGTGTGCGCGATGAACGCCGCGACGTCGGAGCCGAGGAAGTTCTCGCCCTGGCCCAGCCCGACGACGAGCGGCGAGTCGTGGCGCGCGCCGACGACCAGCCCGGGCCGGTCCGCGTGCACCGCCAGCAGCGTGAACGTCCCGTCCAGGCGGCCGGCGACCTGCTGCATCGCCGTGGTGAGGTCGCCGAGCTCGTCGTACGCCCGCGCGAGCAGGTGCGCGACGACCTCGGTGTCGGTCTGCGACACGAAGACGGCCCCGGCCGCGGCGAGCTCGTCGCGCAGCTCCGCGAAGTTCTCCACGATGCCGTTGTGGATGACGGCGACCTTGCCCGAGACGTGCGGGTGAGCGTTGGTGTCGGTCGGTCCGCCGTGCGTGGCCCACCGGGTGTGGCCGATCGCCGCGGTGGCAGCCGGCAGCGGCCGCGCGTCGAGCTCCTCGACGAGGTTGGCGAGCTTGCCCGCCTTCTTCGCCACCGCGAGCGGCTCACCGGGGGCGACGAGCGCCACGCCGGCGGAGTCGTAGCCCCGGTACTCGAGGCGTCGCAACCCCTCGATGACGACCTCGAGCGGCCGGCCCGAAGGCGTGGCGCTCCCGACGTACCCGACGATCCCGCACATGGCGACCAGGGTAACCGTCGCCGTCCGGAGCCCGACCTCGTCGTGGGAGGATCGTGCCGTGCAGCCCGCCGCCGCGCCGTCCCCGTACGTCGACCTGGACCGCGCGGCCTGGGTGCGCCTGGCCGAGTCCACCCCGCTGCCCTTCACCGAGGCGGACGTCGAGCGCCTGCGCGGCCTCGGCGACCCGATCGACCTGCCGGAGGCCGACGCGGTCTACCGCCCGCTCACACGGCTCCTGGACCTGCACGTGCTGGCGACCCGCGGCCTGCACCAGGCGGCCACCACGTTCCTGCGGGAACGGCCCGATCCCACCCCGTTCGTCATCGGGATCGCCGGGTCCGTCGCCGTCGGCAAGTCGACCGTGGCGCGGCTGCTGCGCGAGCTCATGGCGCGCTGGCCCAGCACGCCCCGCGTCGAGCTGGTCACCACCGACGGGTTCCTGTACCCCAACGCCGAGCTCGAGCGCCGGGGGCTCATGGATCGCAAAGGATTCCCCGAGTCCTACGACCGGCGCTCCCTGCTGCGGTTCGTGCAGGAGGTCAAGGCCGGCCGGGTCGAGGTGACCGCGCCGGTGTACTCCCACCTGACGTACGACATCGTCGCGGACCAGCGCACCGTGGTGCACCGGCCGGACGTGCTCATCGTCGAGGGTCTCAACGTGCTGCAGCCCGCCCGCGTCACGGCGCAGGGCCGGGCGAGCCTGACGGTGAGCGACTTCTTCGACTTCTCGATCTACGTCGACGCCCGCGAGCGCGACGTGCGGCGCTGGTACATCGACCGGTTCCTCGGCCTGCGGTCGACCGCGTTCGCCCAGCCGCAGTCGTACTTCCACCGGTATGCCGGCCTCAACGACGAGGAGGCCGTCGCGGTCGCCGGCACCATCTGGGACTCGATCAACGCGCCCAACCTCGAGCAGAACATCCGCCCCACGCGCGGGCGCGCGACGCTCGTCCTCACCAAGGGTGCCGACCACGCCGTGCAGCGCGTCCGGCTGCGCAAGCTCTAGCGGCCGACGAGCACGGCCGGCGCACCGACGGTGCTGGGCCGCGTCACGGCGCCGAGGCGACCGGCTGTGCCGGGGCCACCAGCTGCACCGGGTGGTCCACCGTCCCGGTGACCGGCATCCCGTCGAGCGCGGCGCGCACCTGCGCGGACGTCTCGTCGCAGCCGTCGATCGCGACGTCGGACAGCACGGCGCGGTCCATCGCGTCGAGCAGCCAGAGCACCACCGGGCTGCCGGCGGGGCCGCACGAGGGGCTCGCAGACCCCGAGGCGTCCGTGCCCGGGCGGGGGCCGGCCGCGGCGTCCAGCCCCGCGACCAGCTCGGACATGTCTGCGGCGGAGCCCTCGCGCGATGTGGCGGTGACGGCCGTCCAGGTCCCGGCGCTGTCGCGCATCTGGCCACCCACCTGGCAGACCAGCACGCCCACCGGGACGAAACCGTCGGGCACGCGCCCCGCGGTCACCTCCGGCTCGTCCGTCGTCGTCGCGGCCAGGCTCGGGTCGAGCGTCAGGCCCAGCCGTCCGAGCACCTGCGGGGCCAGGCAGTCGGCGTCGGAGACCGCGACGCCGGCGGACGGGGTGGCGTCCGGCGTCGTCGAGGGCGCGCAGGCTGCGGCCGTGACCGCGACCATCGCCACCACCGCCAGCCGCCGGGCGGCGCGCAGCGCGGTGCGCGTGCCGCCCGCCCGGACCATGTCTCTCCTTCGCAGGGCACGCCGCAGCAGACCCTCGAGGAGGCCGCGCGGTGTGCGGGGAGGACCGCCGTCGTCGTCGGCCCGTTCGAGCGTACGGGCGTCACCCGGGAGGGTGATGGGATCGACATCGGATCGTTAGCGGCCGTGCCCGGATCGTTAACGCGGACGGCCGGAGCCGGTCGCGCCCCTAGTCGGTCGCCGAACCGGCGCGCCCGTCGCCCGGCACCGGCACGGCCACGGCCACGGCCCTGGGCCCGCGCGCCCACCTGCTGAGCACCGCGTCGACGACCAGACCGATGACCATGCCGCCGACCACGCCGACCAGGATCGCGACGACGGGGTGCCCCTGGAGGACTGCGCCGGCCCCGATCCCGATCGCCGAGGCGTAGCAGGCCCACGTCATGGCCGCGACGGCGGCCAGGCCGACGAACTTCTTCCGCGAGAAGTGCAGCGCGCCGGCCGTCATGTTCACGGCGACCCGGCCCACGGGGATGTACCGGCCCGCGATGATGAACGACGCCCCGCGCTCCGTGAGGGCGCGCTGCGCCCAGTCCAGGGCCGACTGCGCCGTGGCGCTGCGGAAGATCCGCAGGTGCCGCACGCCGACCCGGCGGCCGATGGCGTAGGCGATCTGGTCACCGGTGAACGCTCCGGCGGCGGCCACGAGGATGAGCGGCAGCAGCGCCGGCCTGCCACCGGGGGCGACCGCGAGCGACGCCAGCGCGATGACGAGCGACTCGCTGGGGATCGGCGGGAAGAACCCGTCGATCGCCGCGAACACGTACGTCACGGCGAGCACCCACGGCGAGCCCGCCAGTCCGAGCGCCCACGCCTCCACCGCATCCCCCGTCCCGGCCGCCAGCGAGGCGCCGCAGCCCACGCTACGGGCCGCACGCGCCCGGCGGCATGGTCCCCGGGGTTGATTCGGGGTCGGTCAGGGGAAGGATCAGGGACGCACCGCAGCCGCGCCCGTCGGGCCGGCGCCGCCGGCCGTCTCGCCCGGGAGCCTCAGCCGACGGCCGTCAGCGTCCGCAGGTCCGCCGTGTCGACGTAGAGCGTGCCGCGCAGGTGGTCGGTCTCGTGCTGGACGATGCGCGCCGGCCATCCGACGAGCTCCTCGTCGAGCACCGCGCCCCGTTCGTCGTGCCCGACGAGGCGCACCCGCCGGTAGCGTGCGACGACCGCCGCGTACCCCGGCACCGACAGGCAGCCCTCCTGGTGGGCCACGAGCTCGTCGCCCACCGCCTGGTAGCTCGGGTTCACCAGGACGCGGAACGGCACCGGCACCCGCTCCCGGGCGGCGTCCGACACCGGGTCCTCGACCACGGCGAGCGCGAGCGGCAGGCCGATCTGCGGCGCGGCCAGCCCCACCCCGGGGGCCGCCCGCAGCGTGCGGTGCATGACGGCGAGCAGCGCCGCCAGCTCCCCGCCGGTCAGCTGGCCGTCGTAGGGCAGCGCCGTGGCGCGCAGCACCGGGTCGCCGGCGCGCACGATCGGGGCGATGCCCTGGGGGTGCTGCGCGGCGAGCTCCACCACGCGCAGCACCTGGTCACGCACGGAGCCGGCCACGTCGGCACCGCTCACAGCGCGAGCCGCTCGCGGACCGCACCGACGAGCGTGGCCGCAGCCCGGTCGGCCTCGTCCTGGGTGGCGGCCTCGACCATGACGCGCACCACCGGCTCGGTGCCCGAGGGACGCAGCAGCACCCGGCCGGTCTCGCCGAGCGCCGCCTCGACGTCGGCGACCGTCCGGGCGAGGGCCTCGTCGGCGGACACCCGCGTGCGGTCGACGCCGGAGACGTTGACGAGCGTCTGCGGCAGCCGCTCCACCACCGCCGCGAGGTCCGACAGCGGCCGGCCGGTGGCCGCGACCCGGGCGGCGAGCTGCATCGCCGTCAGCACGCCGTCGCCGGTGGTGGCGTGCTCGGCCAGGATGATGTGCCCGGACTGCTCACCGCCCAGCACGTAGCCGTGGGCACGCATCGCCTCGAGCACGTACCGGTCCCCCACCGCGGTGTCGACCGTGGCGATGCCGTGCGCACGCATCGCGAGCCGCAGCCCGAGGTTGCTCATCACCGTGATGACGAGCGTGCCCCCCGCCAGGGCGCCACGCTCGTGCAGCGCGAGGGCGAGGACGCCCATGATCTGGTCGCCGTCGACGAGCGCCCCGTCGGGTCCCACCGCCAGGCAGCGGTCGGCGTCGCCGTCGAAGGCGACGCCGAAGTCGGCGCCGGCGGCGACGGTGAACGCCTGCAGCTGCTCGGGGTGGGTGGAGCCGGCGCGGTCGTTGATGTTGCGGCCGTCCGGCGCGGCGTTGATGACGAGCACCTCGGCGCCCGCCGCCCGCAGCGCCGCCGGGCCCACCTCGCTCGCCGCCCCGTTGGCGCAGTCCATCGCGATGCGCAAGCCGGACAGGTCGGTGTCGATGGTGCCGACCAGGTGCTCGACGTAGTGCCGCGCGGCGCGGGCCGGGTCGCTCGTCAGGCGGCCGACACCCGGACCTGTCGGACGCTCCCACACCTCGCCCCGGCGCGACTCGATGGCGTCCTCGAGCTCGTCGTCGAGCTTGTGGCCGCCACGGGCGAGGAACTTGATGCCGTTGTCCGGCATCGGGTTGTGCGACGCCGAGAGCACCACGCCGAGGTCGACGCCGTACTCGGCGGTGAGGAACGCCACCGCGGGCGTCGGCAGCACGCCGACGTCCTCGACGTCCACGCCGGCCGAGGCGAGACCGGCGACGACCGCGGCGGAGAGGAACTCGCCCGAGGCGCGGGAGTCGCGCCCGACGACGGCCCGCGGCCGGCCGTGGAACGCGCCGCGGGTGCCCAGCACGCGGGCCGCGGCGACGGACAGGTCCAGCGCCAGCTCCGCGGTGACGTCCCTGTTGGCCAGGCCCCGCACACCGTCGGTGCCGAACAGTCGCGCCACGTGCAACCTCCTGGACGAAGAAAGACGGCCCCGTGGACTGTAGTCGTCCACGGGGCCGCCGGCCGAACCTGGGATCAGCGCTTCGAGTACTGCGGCGCCTTGCGGGCCTTCTTGAGGCCGGCCTTCTTGCGCTCGACGACACGGGCGTCGCGCGTCAGGAAGCCCGCCTTCTTCAGCGCCGCGCGGTTGTGATCCGCGTCGATCGCGTTCAGCGCACGGGCGATGCCGAGGCGCAGCGCGCCGGCCTGCCCGCTGACGCCGCCGCCGTTGATCCGGGCGACGACGTCGAAGCGACCCTCGACGTCGACCACCTTGAACGGCGAGTTGACGAGCTGCTGGTGCAGCTTGTTGGGGAAGTACTGCTCGAGCGAGCGACCGTTGATGGTCCACTGGCCGGTGCCCGGCACCAGGCGAACGCGAGCGACGGCCTCCTTGCGGCGGCCGAGCGCGCGGCCCGGGGCGGTGAGCGACTGGCCACGGCCGGTGACCGGTGCGGTCTCGCTGGTGTAGCTGGTGGGCGTCTGCTCGCCCTCGACGTACTCGTCGGTTGTGGTCTCTGCCACGGGGTTCCTCGGTTCCTCGTCCTCGCAGCGGCTCAGGCCTGCTGCGACACCTGGGTGAGCTCGTAGGGCTTCGGCTGCTGTGCAGCGTGCGGGTGCTCGGGGCCGGCGTAGACCTTGAGCTTGCCCATCTGCTGGCGGCCGAGCGTCGTCTTGGGGATCATCCCGCGCACGGCCTTCTCGATGACGCGCTCGGGGTGCTTGGCGAGCAGGTCGGAGTAGCGGATGGCCTTGAGGCCGCCCGGGTAGCCCGAGTGGCGGTACGCGAGCTTGGTGTCGGCCTTGGTGCCGGTCAGCGCGATCTTCGCCGCGTTGACGACGATGACGAAGTCGCCGTTGTCGACGTGGGGGGCGAACGTGGGCTTGTGCTTGCCACGCAGCAGCGTGGCGATGTGGGTTGCCAGGCGGCCGAGAACGACATCGGTCGCGTCGATGACGTACCAGTTCTTCTCGACGTCACCGGGCTTCGGGGTGTACGTGCGCACGGGTGTGAGCCTTCTCGTCGTGTGTCGGTACCAGGTGGCCACCGCACACGGCGGCTCCCTGGTGGGCTGTCGGGGCGTCGGCCGGTGAGTGGGACCGCACCGGTGTCGCCGTCTGCTCGCGGTGGTGAGAAGTCACCGGTGCGCGACAGCGGACGCACAACGACAGACCAGGGTACCTGGGCGCCGGTTGAACGGTCAAAACAGTCACCCGCGCGCTCACCCGCACGCGAGGCGCCCGGCCGACGACGTCACCGGACGCAGTTCGGCGGCGGCCGCTGCCACCACGCGGTCGGTGAGGTCGTCCAGCACGGCCGCCCGCACGGACCAGCGCTGCCAGTACAGCTCGACGTCCAACCAGCGGCCCGGCACCAGGTCGACGAGCGTCCCGGAGCGGGCGAAGGCCTCCGCCTCGTGCTCGGAGACCATGCCCCAGCCGAGGCCGTCGGCGACGAGCGCGACGTAGGCGGGATGGGACGGGACATGGTGCTCGGGTCCCAGCTCGGCGGGGCCACCCACCAGCGCAGCGACGAAGCGGTGCTGCAGCAGGTCGTCACCGGTGAAGGCCACCACGGGCGCGGCCGCCCACGCCGCCGGCGCCGGCCCGTCCCCGAACCACCGGGCGGCCAGCGCGGGGGCTGCCATCGCGCGGTACCGCATGGCGCCGAGCGGGCGGACGCGACATCCCTGGACGGGCGCCGCGTCGGCGGTGACCGCCGCCATCACCGCGCCGTCGCGCAGCAGCTGAGCGGTGCGGTCCTGGTCCTCGCGGTGCAGGTCGAGCACCACCTCATCACCGAGCCCGACGAGCGCGGCCGGGAACCAGGTGGCCAGCGAGTCGGCGTTGACGGCGACACCCACGCGCACCAGCCCGGCGTCCAGGCCGAGCGCGGCCGTGGCGTCGGCGCCCAGCACCGCCACCTGGCCGGCGAGACGCACCAGGACGGCGCCCGCGGGCGTGGGGCGGCACGGTCGGGTGCGCAGCACGAGGACCTGGCCCGCCTGCTGCTCGAGCGCCCGCACGCGCTGGCTCACCGCCGACGGCGTCAGATGGAGCGACCTCGCTGCGGCGTCGAACGTGCCGCCGTCGACGACAGCCGCCAGTGCCTCGAGCTGCGCCAGGTCGAACCTCATGCAGTCACGCTACAGGTCCTGCAGAAACATGAGCTGGTCTGCTGGGAGGCGTCGACCTAGGGTCCGTCACGTGGTCGCCCTCCAAGGTCTGCTCGCAGGCCTCTCGCTCATCGTCGTCATCGGCGCACAGAACGCCTTCGTGCTGCGGCAGGGCTTGCGCCGCGAGCACGTCGGCGCCGTGGTGGCCGTGTGCACAGGCGCCGACGTGCTGCTCATCGCCGCCGGCACGGCGGGTCTCGGCGCGCTCGTCGGCGGCCACCCCGGGACCCTGACCGTCGCGCGGTACGCCGGCGCGGCGCTGCTCGTCGTGCTCGGGGCCGCCGCGCTGCGCCGCGCGCTGCGCCCGGGCAGGCTCGCCCCGTCGGCCGGCACGCCGGCCCCGGTCCGAACCGTGCTCGCCACGACCCTGGGACTGACGTTCCTCAACCCGCACGTCTACCTCGACACGGTGCTGCTGCTGGGAGCCATGGCCGCCCAGCACGGGCCGTTGCGGTGGTGGTTCGCCGCGGGTGCCGCGACCGCCAGCGGGCTGTGGTTCACCGGCCTCGGGTTCGGGGCCGCACGGTTGCGCCCCGTGCTCGACCGGCCCGGTGCGTGGCGCGTGCTCGACGTCGCGGTGGGCGTCGTCATGCTGGCGTTCGCCGCCCGGTTGGCACTCGTCACACCTGACCTGACCACTGCCTGACCCCCTCTTGACCCACCCTGGGGGCGCCGAAGACGAGCCTCTGACCTGCGCAGATTCGATTCGCTCCATCCCGCCAGGACCGCTAACGTCGGACGATCGGGGCAGGGGTCGGGCGGCCAGGGGACCGCCTCGACCAGACCGAGAGGACTGCATGAGCGTCGATCGTCTCGTGCGGACCGCGACGCAATGGCGCACCGCGATTTCATCCGCATCCATCGCGGCGCTGGCGGCTTCCGTCGGCGCGGCGGTCGTCGTTGCGCTCGTCGTGGTCGCCTCGCGCACCGGGGTTCCGCAGGCCGTCACGCTCCCGCAGTGGTGGGGCGCCTGGCCGACGGGCGACGCGTACCGGGCGCAGTGGAGCTTCGTCGTCGTCGCCCTGGTGGCCGCGCTGTGCGTGGTGTGGGCCCACCTGGCCCGGACCTGGCTGAGGGTCGGGGCCCGGGTGCCGCGGCTGCGCTCGATCCTCCTCGTCGCCATCGCGTGGGCCACGCCGTTCACTCTGGCCGGGCCCATCGGGAGCCTGGACGTCCAGAGCTACGCCGCCGTGGGGCGCCTCGCCGACATCGGCATGAACCCGTACGCCTTCGGCCCCAACTGGCTGCACGGCCCCTACGAGGCGTTCGCCACGGCGGTCAGCGGCGAGTGGCAGTACTCCCCGAGCCCGTACGGACCGCTGCAGGTGGCGCTGCTGCGCGAGCTGGCCGCTGCCGCCGGGGCCCACGTCGGCCTCGCGGTGCTCCTCATCCGCGCCGTCGCGGTGTCGGGCCTCGCGGCCGCCGTGGTGCTCGCGGTGGAGGCGACGCCCGTGCGGGAACGCGCATCGGTGCTGCTGGTCGTCGCGTTGAACCCGCTGGTGCTGGTGCACGTGGTGTCCGGCGCGCACCTCGACGTGCTCGTCGGCGCCATGGCGGTGGCGGTGGTGCTGCTGGTGCGCAAGGGGCTGCCCACCATGGCGATGGTCATCGCCATGGTCGCGTGCATGCTCAAGCTGCCGGGCATCCTGCTCGTCGGCTACGTCGGCCTCGACGTGCTGCGCCGCACCGACCGCGAGCGCCTGCGGCTCCGGCTCGCGCAGGTCCTGGGCGCCGCCGCGGCCACGGTGGCCGCGACGATGGCGCTGGTGCCCGACGCGTTCGGCTGGGTCCGCGCCCTGTCCGTGCCCGGCGAGATCAAGAGCGGTCTGACCCCGAGCACGTGGCTGGCTTGGCTCATCGAGGGCGCGGCCGGGATCGACACCCACAGCATGGGCATGACGACCACGGTCGCCCGGGTCATCACCGCCACCGTGGGTGCCGTCGTTGCCGCGCGTCTGCTGTGGTACGCCACGGAAGGCCCGGAACGGGCCGCCTACATCGGTGTGGGCTGGGGCCTCGTCGCCGTGGCCTTCTCCGGGCCGAGCATGTACCCCTGGTACCTGACGTGGGGCCTGTTCGCGGCGGCCGTCGGCAGCCGGACCCGTGGCCGCCTGGCACTGCTGGGGCTCTCGGTGGCGTACGCGCTGCTCGGCGCCTGGGGCGGCGGTGGCGCGCACGACATCGGCGTCGTGGTCATGGTCGGGGCGTTCGCCGCCACCGGCCTCGTGGTGTGGCGCACCAGCCGCCACCTCGTCGCGCTGGACGAGCCGGTTCCAGCCCCGGCGCCCGTCGCCGTCTGACCGCAGCGGCCCCGCCGGCCTCACGGCTTGACCTGTCTGTGGCTTCACGGTCGAGGCTCGCCGGCATGCACCCCGTGACCTCACGCGATCGCCCCGCCCGCGACATCACCCTCACGCTCGACCACGCCCCCGTTCGAGTGGTCCCCCTGCCCTGTCCGGTCCTGGAGCAGGACCGGATCCCGGACCGGCGGTGCGACATGGTCCACAGCACCGGCGGCGTCACCGGGCTGGGGTGGGACGGGGCGCTCGCGGCGCTCCGCAGGCACGTGCGCGACCAGGGCTGACGGCCCGGCCGGGCCGGTGGCGGCCACCGGCCCGGGGTGCCACCGTGGAGCCATGACCGAAGAGACCCCGGCGACCAGCGCGGACCCTGACCTCGGGTCCGAGGGCGACGCCGACCAGCTGACCCGCGACGACATGCTCCTCGAGCGCGGCGTCGACGACCTGCTCGACGAGGGCTACTCCCCACCCGAGCACGCCCGCTCCCAGCGGTGGGGCGAGACACCGTGGGAGGAGGAGCACCGGGAGACCATCGACCAGCGGCGCTCGCAGGAGGAGCCCGACGTCTGGGACGCGCCCGACGCGGTGAGCCCCGATCGCGAGCCGTACCGTGCGGGCCGGCTCGAGGAGGACGACGCCGCCGTCGAGTCCGGTGGCACCGACACGTTCGCGACCGACGTCGGCGTCTCCGGCGGTGCCGCGTCGGCCGAGGAGGCGGCGGTCCACGTGGTGCCCGACCCGGACCAGGACGAGCCGCTCTACCGCGCGGACGACGACCGCGGCTGACCCCGCCCGGGGCCGGCGGTCAGCGCGGGCGGCTTCGCGAGCCGCGGGACGATCCGCGATGCCGCACCGTGAGTCACGCCGGGCCGACGCGGCGTGACCGGTGCCGAACCCGCCGCCGGACGGCAGCAGTCATCCGCAGCAGCCCTCCGCGTCCGGCGCGCCGAGCTCGCCGACGTCGCCCGGCTCGCGCCTCGCACGCGTGCGCTCGGCGCGCGACGCGAGCTCGTCGTCCGGGGGATAGCGGACCTCCTCGAGCGTCAGGCCGTGCGGCTCGACCACCGCCGCCGCGGCGTCCCGCGCACCCGCCGCCAACAGCTCGGCAGGCCACTCCACGGGCCGGCGGCGCTCCCCCACCGCGAGGCTGGCGCCGACGAGCGAACGCACCATCGAGTGGCAGAACGCATCGGCCCGCACCGTCGCCACCACGAGCCCGGCATCAGCACCGTCGTCCGGGCGGTGCCAGGAGAAGACCTCGAGCGTGCGGATCGTCGTCGCCAACGGCCGCGGCTTGCAGAACGCCGCGAAGTCGTGGCGCCCGACGAGCAGATGCGCGGCCGCGTCCATCGCCGCCACGTCCAGCGGCCGTCGGCGCCACAGCACCTCCCCGCGCCGGAGCGGGTCGCGGCGCACGTACTGGTCGCACACGCGGTAACCGTAGCGGCGGCTGACCGCCGAGAAGCGCGCGTCGAAGCCGTCCGGTGCGCGCCCCGCCGCCCGCACCACGACATCGGGTGGCAGCACGCCGCCGAGCCTGTCGACCAGCGCGACGAACGGGTCACGGTCCGACCGGCCGCGGGCGGCGGCCACCGCGTCCGCACTGACGTCCACGTGCGCCACCTGGCCGCGCGCGTGCACGCCGGCGTCGGTCCGGCCGGCGACCGTCAGCCGAGGGGCGGGCTCGCCACGACGCCCGGTGCCCAGCACGGTCGCCAACGCCTCCTCCAGGACCCCCTGCACGGTCCGCAGCCCAGGCTGGACCGCCCACCCGGCGAAGCCGCCGCCGTCGTACGCCAGGTCGAGCCGCACCCGCACGGGGGCGTCCTGGTCCGTGCTCGTCACGCCGACACCGTAGCCGGTGCCACCGGCGCTACCGTGGCCGCGTGCCGGACAGCCACCATGCCCCGTTCACGCTCGCGGTCGACTGCGGCGGCGGCGGGATCAAGGCCTCGGTGCTCGACGCCGCGGGCACCCTGCACGCTCCCGCGAGCCGTGTGCCGACGCCCTACCCGCTGCCACCCGAGCGGCTCGTGGAGACCATCGCCGCGATGGCCGCCGAGCTGCCTGCGTTCGACCGTGCGACGGTCGGGATGCCGGGGATGATCCGGCACGGTGTCGTCGTCGCGACACCGCACTACGTGACACGCTCCGGGCCGCGCTCCGCCGTGCTGCCAGAGCTCGTCGAGGCGTGGGCGGACTGCGACATGCAGGCACTGGTCGCCGGTCGCCTCGCCGTCCCGGCACTCGTCCTCAACGACGCCGAGGTGCACGGCGCCGGGGTCGTCTCCGGCGCCGGGGTGGAGCTGGTGCTGACGTTCGGCACCGGGCTCGGCTCGGCACTGTTCGACGGTGGTCGGCTCGCGCCCCACCTCGAGTGGTCGCACGCCCCGGTCCGGTGGGGACTGACGTACGACGAGTACGTCGGACAGCCCGAACGTGCTCGGCTCGGCGACGCGATCTGGTCGCGGCGCGTGCGGCGGGTGGTCGAGGGCCTGCGACCGGTGTTCCGGTGGGACCGCGTCTACCTCGGCGGCGGCAACTCGCGTCGGATCACGCCCACGGTTCTCGACCGGCTCGGCGACGACATCGTCGTCGTGCCCAACGAGGCGGGCATCGTGGGCGGCGTCCGGGCCTGGACGCTGACCGGCTGAGACCTTCCCGGGGATCGGCCCCGCCGGGTGTCACGACGCACGACGCCGCGCCGCCGCTCGATCCTCGACGGTCGCCAACGCCTCGAGCACCGTCCTGCTGAACCGCGTCGGCCGAACGAGGCTCACCAGGTGCGTCGCACCGGGCACCACGACCAGCCGCCCGTCGCGGCATGCGGCGAGGAACGCCCGCTCCTCGCCCCGGAAGTGGTCGAACCGACCGTTGACGAGCCACACCGGTGCCGCCACCGAGCGCAGGTCCGCGAGCACGTCCCAGCCGCGCAGCGCCCGCAGCACCGGGGTCATCACCTCCAGCGCGAAACCGCCCGCGGCGGCGTCCGCAGCTCCCACCGCCGGCAGCGCGAGCCGGACCGCCGCCGCGTTAAGGCGGGAACCCCGGTCGGGGAGCCGCAGCACGAGGTGCGAGGCCGCGTCCCAGGCGCCGACGACGAGCGCCCGCGGCCGGGTGCAGCACGACGCCGCCACCAGCCCGGCCACCTGTTCGGGGTGCCGCGCCGCATGGGCGATGGCGACGTACCCGCCGAGGGACAGGCCGACGACGAGAGCCCGGCCACCCACCGCCTCGACACCCTGCCGGACGGCGTCGACCGCCGCGCCGAGCGTGAACTCCTCGCCGACACGCCGCCCGTGGCCCGGCAGGTCGATCGCCAGCGCGCGATGACCGGCCGCCTCGACGGCAGCGACCTGCACGCGCCACATGGACCGGCTGGTCCGCAGCCCGTGGACGAACACCACCGGCAGCTCGGGAACCTCCCGCCCACCGTGGCAGCCGTGGTCACCAGCCCGTGCCTGCACGCCGCCCTCCCGGCCCACCCCCACGCCAGGCATGGCGTGATCCTGGCGATGCCTGGTCCTCGCCAGATCCTGTCCCGCCACATCCTGTCCCGCCAGATCCCCGCCTCGCCTGATCGTCGCCTCGCCTGATCGTCGCCTCGCCAGATCGTCGCCTGATCGTCGCCTCGCCAGATCCTCGTCTGATCTCGGACGACGCACGGAGGCCCGGACCCCTCTGGGTCCGGGCCTCCGGCAACGCTGGTGGTCGGCACCGGCCGACCGGTCACATCAGGCCTTGTCGGCCTCGTCCTCGGCCGGCGTCTCGGCGTCCTCCGTGGCAGGCTCCACAACCTCGTCCGCGACCGTCGTGTCCACGACGGCCTCGTCCGCAGCAGCCTCGGCCTCGACGGGCTCCACGTCCGCCTCGACAGGGGCGTCCTCGGCAACCGTGATCGCGGTCGGCGTCGGTGCGGCCTTGGCCGCCGCCCGCGTCGCCTCCCGCACCACGGCCTGCTTCGGCGACACCGGCTCGAGCACCAGCTCGATGACCGCCATGGGGGCGTTGTCACCCTTGCGCGGGCCGATCTTGGTGATGCGGGTGTAGCCGCCGGCGCGCTCGGCCATCGCGGGCGCGATCTGCGTGAACAGGACGTGCACGACGCCCTTGTCCTTGACGACCGTCATCACCCGGCGACGGGAGTGCAGGTCGCCGCGCTTGGCGAACGAGACGAGGCGCTCGGCGAGCGGGCGCAGCCGCTTGGCCTTGGCCTCGGTCGTCGTGATCCGCTTGTGCTCGAACAGCTGCGTCGCGAGGTTCGCGAGGATCAGCCGCTCGTGCGCCGGTCCGCCACCGAGCCGGGGACCCTTGGTGGGCGTTGGCATGGTCTTCTCACTCCTTGGTTCTGTGATGGTCGACGCGGCCGGAACCGTCGTGGTGCGGCCGCGTTCCCCGGCGTCAGTACTGCTCGTCGTCCGAGAAGTCGGCCTCGTCGTCGCTGTAGTAGGTCTCGTCGGTGACGAAGTCCAGCGGGCTGTCCTTGAGCGCGAGGCCCAGCTCGGCCAGCTTCTCCTTGACCTCGGTGATCGACTTCGCACCGAAGTTCCGGATGTCGAGCAGGTCCGCCTCGGAACGAGCGACCAGCTCACCCACCGTGTGGATGCCCTCGCGCTTGAGGCAGTTGTACGACCGGATGGTCAGCTGCAGGTCCTCGATCGGCAACGCCAGGTCCGCGGCCAGCGCCGCGTCCGTCGGCGACGGGCCGATCTCGATGCCCTCGGCCTCGACGTTGAGCTCCCGCGCCAGGCCGAACAGCTCGACGAGGGTCTTGCCGGCCGAGGCGAGCGCGTCCCGCGGGCTGATCGCCGGCTTGGTCTCGACGTCCACGACGAGCTTGTCGAAGTCCGTGCGCTGCTCGACGCGGGTGGCCTCGACCTTGTACGTCACCTTGAGCACCGGCGAATAGATCGAGTCGACCGGGATGCGGCCGATCTCGGCGTCCGCCGACTTGTTCTGGCTGGCCGAGACGTAGCCGCGGCCGCGCTCCACCGTCAGCTCGATCTCGAGCTTGCCCTTGTCGTTCAGGGTGGCCAGGTGCAGGTCGCCGTTGTGCACCTCGACGCCGGCCGGCGGCACGATGTCCGCGGCGGTCACCTCGCCCGCGCCCTGCTTGCGCAGGTACATCACCACGGGCTCGTCGTTCTCCGACGAGACGACGAGGTTCTTGATGTTGAGGATGAGCTCGGTGACGTCCTCCTTGACGCCCGGGACCGTCGAGAACTCGTGGAGCACGCCGTCGATGCGGATGCTCGTCACGGCCGCGCCCGGGATGGACGACAGCAGCGTGCGACGCATCGAGTTGCCGAGCGTGTAGCCGAAGCCCGGCTCGAGCGGTTCGATGGAGAACCGCGAGCGGTACTCCGAGATGACCTCTTCGGTCAGGGTGGGGCGCTGTGCGATGAGCACGGTGGGGTTTCCTCTCCGCGGGCGTCCGCCATATGACGCTCCGC
>JAJYSG010000033.1 GCA_021793675.1 Actinomycetes bacterium
CGCCTCGCCGGCGACCAGGTGGTTGCGGCCGTGGACACCCCGAAGATCAAGAAGCTGCTCGGGAAGTGACCACGGCCCGCCCGTGAGGGCGATGGTCGGGCACGACGAGCCTGGACGAGCAAGGAGCATCACGTGGCACGCGTGAAGCGGGCGGTCAACGCCCAGAAGAAGCGCCGGACGACTCTCGAGCGCGCCAGCGGTTACCGCGGCCAGCGCTCGCGCCTCTACCGGAAGGCGAAGGAGCAGGTCACCCACTCGCTGGTCTACGCCTACCGGGACCGCAAGGCGAAGAAGGGCGACTTCCGCAAGCTGTGGATCCAGCGGATCAACGCGGCCTCGCGCGCCGAGGGCCTGACGTACAACCGCCTGATCCAGGGCCTCAAGCTCGCCGGGGTCGAGGTGGACCGCCGCGTGCTCGCCGACCTCGCCGTCAACGACGCGCCGGCCTTCGCCGCGCTCGTCAAGCTGGCCAAGGACGCCCTTCCCGAGGACGTCAACGCGCCCAGCGCGGCGTGACGCCTCCTCCCTTCGGGGAGTCCGGACGCCCGGACCAGGAGCCGATGACCAACCCACGCGCCGAGCGCGTGCGGCAGGTCGCGGCGCTGGCCGGGCGTCCGGCGCGTGAGCGCTCGGGCCGGTTCCTCGTCGAGGGGCCGCAGGCGGTGCGGGAGGCGGTGCGCTTCGCCGCCCGCTCGCTGCGGAGCCTCTACCTGTCCGACGAGGCCGCGGCGCGCCATCCCGAGATCGAGGCGGAGGCGGCCGAGGCCGGGCTGTCCGTCCGCCGCGGCACGGCGGCCGTGCTCGACGCGATGAGCCCGGACGCCCAGGGCGTGCTGGCGGTGGCCGACCGGCTGACCACGACGCTGGAGGAGGCGACGAGGCGGCAGCCCCGGCTCGTCGCGCTGCTCGCCCACGTGCGGGACCCCGGGAACGCCGGGACGGTGGTGCGCGTCGCCGACGCCGTCGGAGGCGGTGCCGTGGTGCTCTCGTCGAGCAGCGTCGACGTGCACAACCCCAAGGTGGTGCGGGCGACCGCCGGCTCGCTGTTCCACCTGCCCGTGGTCACCGGGGTCGCGCTGCCGGCGGCGGTGGGGGCGTTGCGAGCGGCGGGCCTCACAGTGCTCGCCGCCGACGGCCGCGGGAACCTCGACCTGGACGACCTGCTCGACGCGGCGGGTGGGGCGGCACCGGGCGAGCCGGACCTCGCCGGGCCGACCGCCTGGCTGTTCGGCAACGAGGCGTGGGGCCTGCCCGACGGCGTGCTGACGCTGGCCGACGCCGTCGTGCGCGTGCCGATCCGCGGGCGTGCCGAGTCCCTCAACCTCGCCACCGCCGCGGCGATCTGCCTGTACGCGAGCGCGCGCGCGCAGCGCTGACAGACTGGTGGCGTGCGGTTGTTCGCGGCCGTCTGGCCCCCGACGGACGTCCTCGACCACCTCGACCTGGCGCTGGGCGCCGTCCGGCGCACGGTGCCTGCCGACGGCACCGGTCCGGTGCGCTGGTCCGCCCGCGAGACGTGGCACCTGACGTGCGCGTTCTACGGCGACGTGCCCGACGGGCGCGTGCCGGAGCTGGCGGTGGCGCTGGGCGCGGTCGCGGCGAGCCGGCCGCCGTACCGGCTGCGGCTGCGCGGTGCCGGCGTGTTCTCCCACCGGACCCTGTGGGTCGGCGTCGGTGGCGACACCGCGGCGCAGCTGGCGCTGGCGCGCGGGGCGGTCGTTGCCGGGGAGCCCGCCGGCAGCCGGCCGGACGACCGGCCGCGCGAGCGCGCCCACCTGACGATCGGCCGGGTCCGGGACGCCGGTGGGCGCCGAGGATGGGGCGGCCGGACCGCCGGCGGGCCGGGATCCCGCCAGGGCGGTGCCCGGGGCGGCGGAGGCCGTGACCCGGGACTCGTCGGGCCCCCGAGGGCTCGGACCGGTGCGGCGCCGTTCGACCCGCACGCCCTGGTCGGCGCCCTCGCGGTGTACGAGGGCCCGGAGTGGACCGTCGACGCGCTGCTGCTCGTCGCGTCCCGTCCCGGCGAGGGCCGGGGCGGCGGCCCGCTGTACACGACGGTCGACGCGTTCCCGCTCGCCGGGTAGGCCGTGGGGCGGCGGGAGCCGTGTGGCACCATGGTCGCCGTGACGACGTGTGCGACGGGACCGGGAACCGGTCGCCGATTTCGCCGGCCCGTGCCCGGGTCGGTTCGCTGACGCATTCGTCGGACGCGAGACCAGGTCCGGGGACGGGCGCCGCTAGATTTCTCCCCGGTCCCATCTGGAAGGGTCTCCATGTCCACGCCCCCGCTGTCCCCCCTCGATCCTGACGCCGTCGCCGCGGCACTGGACGAGGCACTGTCCGCCACGGCCGCCGCCACCACGCTCGATGAGCTCAAGGCCGTCCGGGTCGCTCACGCCGGCGACCGCAGCCCGCTCGCGCTGGCCAACCGCGCCATCGGCGGCCTGCCCGGCGCGGAGAAGGCCGTCGCCGGCCGGCTCGTCGGCCAGGCGCGCGGCCGGCTCACGCAGGCGCTGGTGGCGCGCGAGGCCCAGCTCGAGGTGGAACGCGACGCGCGCGTCCTCGCCGAGGAGACCGTCGACGTCACGCTGCCGGTGGACCGGCGGCCGCTGGGGGCGCGCCACCCGCTGGACACCGTCGCCGACCGCATCGGGGACGTCTTCGTCGCGATGGGGTGGGAGATCGCCGAGGGACCCGAGGTCGAGGCCGAGTGGTTCAACTTCGACGCCCTGAACCACGGCCCGGACCACCCGGCGCGGCAGATGGCCGACACGTTCTTCGTCGACCCGCCGGGCTCCGGCCTGCTGCTGCGCACGCACACGTCACCGGTCCAGGCGCGGTCGCTGCTGGAGCGTGAGCTGCCGGTGTACGTCGTCTGCCCGGGCCGGGTGTTCCGCAACGACGCGCTCGACCAGACGCACACGCCGGTGTTCCACCAGGTCGAGGGGCTCGCCGTCGACCGCGGGCTGACGATGGCGCACCTCAAGGGCACGCTGGACCACTTCGCGCGGGCGATGTTCGGGCCGGAGGCCCGCACCCGGCTGCGCCCGAGCTACTTCCCGTTCACCGAGCCGAGCGCCGAGATGGACCTGTGGTTCCCGCAGAAGAAGGGCGGGGCGGGCTGGATCGAGTGGGGTGGCTGCGGGATGGTCAACCCGAACGTGCTGCGGGCGACCGGCGTCGACCCGGACGAGTACTCCGGGTTCGCGTTCGGCATGGGCATCGAAAGGACGTTGATGCTGCGCAACGGCATCGCCGACATGCACGACATCGTCGAGGGCGACGTGCGCTTCTCCGAGCAGTTCCGGGCGGTGATCTGACATGGTGCTCGTCCCGCTCGCCTGGTTGGGCGACCACGTCGCGCTGCCGGCCGGACTGACCGCGGAGCAGCTCGCCGCCGACCTCGTCCGCGTCGGGCTCGAGGAGGAGGCGATCCACAGCACGGGCGAGGTGACCGGGCCCCTGGTCGTCGGCCACGTGCTGTCCCGGAGCCCGGAGCCGCAGTCCAACGGCAAGACGATCAACTGGTGCCAGGTCGACGTCGGCGAGGACGCGCCGCGCGGCATCGTCTGCGGTGCGCACAACTTCGAGGCGGGCGACCACGTCGTCGTCGCGCTGCCGGGCGCCGTGCTGCCGGGCGGGTTCGCCATCGCTGCCCGCAAGACGTACGGGCACGTCTCCGACGGGATGATCTGCTCGGCGCGCGAGCTCGGCACCGGCGACGACCACTCGGGGATCATCGTGCTGTCCCGCCTCGGGCTGTCCGACGAGACGACCCCGGCCGGCCTCGACGCCAAGCCGCTGCTCGGCATCGGTGAGCAGGTGCTCGAGGTCAACGTGACGCCCGACCGGGGCTACTGCTTCGCGATGCGCGGCATCGCCCGCGAGTACTCCCACGCCACCGGCGTGCCGTTCACCGACCTCGGCGCCCCGACCCCGGCCGATCTCGCGCCGGCCTCCGGCGGGTTCCCGGTCGAGGTCGACGACGAGCCGCTCGAGGGCGTCCCGGGCTGCGACCGCTTCGTCGCGCTGACCGTGCGGGGGGTGCGGGCCACCGAGGCGTCGCCCGCGTGGCTGCAGCGGCGGCTGCAGCAGGCCGGGATGCGGCCCATCAGCCTCGCGGTCGACGCGACGAACTACGTCATGCTCGACCTCGGCCAGCCGCTGCACGCCTACGACGCCGCCGGCCTGGCCGGGCCGATCGTCGTGCGGCGCGCCCGCCCGGGGGAGCACCTGGAGACGCTCGACGGCGTCGACCGCACGCTCGACCCGCAGGACCTGCTCATCACGGACAGCCCGTCCGGCCGGGCGTCACGCGTCATCGGGCTCGCGGGTGTCATGGGCGGGCAGACCAGCGGCGTGAACGACGAGACGACCGACCTGGTGATCGAGGCGGCGCACTTCGACCCGATCACCGTGGCCCGCACGTCGCGCCGGCACAAGCTCTCGTCCGAGGCCGCGAAGCGGTTCGAGCGGGGCGTGGACCCGCAGCTGCCGCGGGTGGCGGCCCGGCGGGTCGCCGAGCTGCTGGTCGAGTTCGGGGGCGGGACGATCGACGACGCCCTCACCGACGTCGACCGGACGGTCGCGCCGGCCCCCGTCGCGCTCGATCCCGGGCTGCCCGCGCGCCTCGTCGGCGTCCCGTACGTGCCGGACGAGGTGCGCACGACGCTGGTCTCGCTCGGCTGCGCGGTCGCCGGCGACTTCACGGTCACGCCGCCCACCTGGCGACCCGACCTGCAGTCCGGTGTCGACCTCGTCGAGGAGGTGGCGCGGCTGCGCGGCTACGACGCGATCCCCTCGGTGGTGCCCGCCGCGCCGCCGGGGCGTGGCCTGACGCGGTCGCAGCGCGTGCGGCGTGCCGTCGCCGAGCGGCTGGTGTCGGAGGGGCTCGTCCAGGTGCTCTCCTACCCGTTCGTCGGGGCGGAGCAGTGGGACGCCATGGGCCTTGCGGGCGACGACCCACGGCGCACCGCCGTGCGCGTGGCCAACCCCATCGCCGAGCAGCAGTCGTTCCTGCGGACCGACCTGCTGGTCTCGGTCCTCGACACGGCGCGGCGCAACGTCGCCCGGGGTGCCGCCGACGTGGCCCTGTTCGAGGTCGGGCTCGTCGTCCACCCGGTGCCGGGCGCGCCCGTGGCGCCCCAGCTCCCCGGCGGCGTCCGGCCGTCCGACGAGCAGCTCGCGGCCATCGCGGCGGCGATCCCGGACCAGCCGCGGCACGTCGCCGGTCTCCTCGCCGGCGCTCGCGACCGCACCGGCTGGTGGGGGTCGGGCCGCGTGGCGGACCACACGGACGCGTTCGGGCTGGTCCGGAGCGTGGCCGAGGTCGTCGGCGTGCGGGTGACCTTCGTCGCCGAGCCGTACCCGCCGTTCCACCCGGGCCGGTCCGCGAAGGTCGTCGGCCCGGCGGGGCAGACGTTGGGCCACGCCGGCGAGCTGCACCCCGCCGTCGTCGCCGCGCACGACCTGCCCGCCCGCACCGTGGCCTTCGAGCTCGATCTCGACGGGTTGCTGGCGGCGGCCGGCGACGACCCGGCGCAGGCGACGCCGGTGTCGACGTTCCCGGTGGCGAAGGAGGACGTCGCGCTCGTGGTCGACGTCGCCGTGCCCGCGGGCGACGTGCTGGACGCCGTGCGCGCGGGAGCCGCGGCGAGCCCGGCGGGCGACGTGCTCGAGGACGTCCGGCTGTTCGACGTCTACACCGGCGAGCAGGTGGGCGCCGGGCACAGGTCGCTGGCGTTCTCGCTGCGGCTGCGGGCCGCGGACCGCACCCTCACGGCGGCCGAGACCGCGGCGGTGCGCGAGTCGGTCGTCGCCGAGGCGAACCGGAGGTTCGGCGCGACGCTGCGCGCCTGACCGGCGGCGACCACGGGGCCTGCGAGCCGATCGGCCGCAGGCCCCGTGGTGGGTGGGGTGCTAGAGGAACTCGTGATAGGCGGGCAGGTCCAGCACGCCGTTGCCGGACAGGCCGATGACGATGACCTCGTCGGTGGTCGCCGCCCGGGCGTGGGCGAGCGCGCCGGCGACGGCGTGCGTCGACTCCGGCGCCGGGATGATGCCCTCCGTGCGGGCGAACTCGATCCCTGCGGCGAAGGCGGCGTCCTGCTCGACGGCGATGGCCTCGAGCAGACCGAGCTCCTTGGCGTGCGACACCATGGGGGCCATGCCGTGGTAGCGCAGGCCGCCGGCGTGGATGGGCGGGGGGACGAAGTCCTTGCCGAGGGTGTGCATCTTGAGCAAGGGCGTCAGCCCGGCGACGTCGCCGAAGTCGTAGCGGTACTCGCCCTGTGTCAGCGACGGGCAGGCCGCCGGCTCGCACGCGACGACCCGGGTCGTCGTGCCCTCGCGCAGGTTGCGGCCGATGAAGGGGAACGACAGGCCGCCCAGGTTCGACCCGCCGCCCGCACAGCCGAAGAGGACGTCCGCCGTCTCGCCGAGGGCGTCGAGCTGCGCCAGGGCCTCCTGGCCGATGACCGTCTGGTGCAGCAAGACGTGGTTGAGCACGCTGCCGAGCGCGTAGTGGGTGTGCGGGTCGCCGACCGCCACCTCGACCGCCTCGCTGATCGCCATCCCGAGCGATCCGGTGGTGTCCGGGTCCTGGGCGAGGAAGGCGCGGCCGGCCGCGGTGAGGTCGGACGGCGAGGGATGGCACGTCGCGCCGTAGGTCTCCATCTGCATGCGGCGGTAGGGCTTGCTGTCGTACGACGCGCGCACCTGCCACACCTCGCACTCGAGGCCGAACAGGGCGCTCGCCAGGGCGAGCGAGGCGCCCCACTGCCCGGCGCCGGTCTCCGTGGTGAGCTTGGTGACGCCCTCGACGGCGTTGTAGTACGCCTGCGCGACCGCGGTGTTGGGCTTGTGTGAGCCGGCGGGCGAGACGCCCTCGTACTTGTAGTAGATCCGGGCGGGTGTGCCGAGCGCGCGCTCCAGGCGCAGGGCGCGGACCAGGGGAGCGGGCCGCCACAGCGCGTAGACCTCGCGCACCGCTTGCGGGATCTCGATCCAGCGCTCCGTGCTCACCTCCTGGGCGATGAGCGCCATGGGGAAGAGGGGGGCGAGGTCCTCGGGCCCCAGCGGCTCGCGCGTGCCGGGGTGCAGGGCCGGGGGGCAGGGCTCGGGGAGGTCTGCCGCGAGGTTGTACCAGTGCGTGGGGACCGACGACGGGACGACGGCGCCCAGCGGGGCCGTCAGCGGCGTGGTGCGGAGGTCGTCAGAGGGTGTGGTCATGGCGCGGGTCCTCGGCTCGTCGACGTGGGCAGGCTGCGGTCCGGCCGGTGGCCGGCCGTGGGCGGCCTGCACTGCCGCACGTTAGCCGGGTGCGCGTAACCGCGGGCGGTCGTCTCAGACGCTCGGCGGCGGCGGGGTGCGCGCGGCGCGGGGACGGGGGCTCCGCGGCGACGCCTTGCGGCGCCGCAGCACCGCCACCGGGGCACCGCCGCTGGGCCCGGTCGCGTGTCGGTGGTCGAACATATGTTCTCTCCGGGATGCGAGCACGGAGGAGGGTCATGTGCGCGATGTGCGACGGGCAGACGGCGGCGGACTTCATGGCGGACGTCGTCGACGACATCCGCTGCGTGGGGTGGGCGGTGATCGCGGTCGAGGACGGTCAGGGGCGGCACGTGCGCACGTACACCGCCGGCCTCACGCGCTACCACGGTCACCCCGAGATCGTCGTCAGCGGCGCCGACTTCACGACGGCGCACCGGGTCGTCGATGCTCTCGCCGAGATCGTGCGGGGCGGTCGGAGGTTGCGGGCGGGCGACGAGGTCGACGCCGCCGAGGCCGGTCGCCGGTGCGTCATGGTGCGCGTGGCGGTGCCTGCGCGGCTGGCTGTCGCGCAGGCCCTCTACGCGTCCGGGCGCGCGCCCGTTCCCGCGCTGCAGGCGGTGTGGGCCGACGAACGCGGTCGCTGGCCGTGGGAGGTGTGCGAGCACGAGCGCGACGGCCAGCGGCTCTACGGGGATGCGTGAGCCGCCGCGGCCTCACACCGTGAGCAGCACCTTGCCGGTGGTCGCGCGCGCTTCGAGGGCCCGGTGGGCCTCGGCGGCCTCGGCGAGGGGGAACCGGGCGCCGATGCGGACCGTCAGCAGCCCGTCGGCCACCAGGCCGAACAGCTCCCCGGCCCGCCAGTCCGCCTCCTCGCGCGTCGCCATGTACCCGCCGATCGACGGTCGCGTGACGTACAGCGAGCCGGCGGCGTTGAGGCGCTGCAGGTCGAACGGCGGGACCTGGCCCGACGAGCCGCCGAACAGCACCAGCGTGCCGCGCGGCCGGATCGAGGCGAGCGAGGCGTCGAAGGTGTCCTTGCCGACGGAGTCGTACGCGACCCGCACCCCGACGCCGCCGGTGAGGTCTCGGACGAGGGTGGGCAGGTCGCGCGTGAGGTCGGCGAGCTCGCGGTAGCGGATCACGTCGACGGCACCGGCCTCGCGGGCCAGCGACTCCTTCTCGGCGGAGCCGACGGTGCCGATGACGCGCGCACCTCGTCGGGCCGCGAGCTGCGTGGCGAGCAGGCCGACGCCGCCCGCGGCGGCGTGCAGCAGCACGTCGTCGCCCGCCTCGAGCGGCACGGTCGAGGACGTCAGGTAATGGGCGGTGATGCCCTGCATCGCCAGCGCGGCCGCCGTCTCGTCGGCCACCCCGGGCGGGACGACGATCGCGTCGGCCGCCCGGACGACCGCCAGCTCGGCGTAGGAGCCCGGGGAGGAGAACCAGCACACGCGCTGGCCGGTGTGCAGCCGTTCCACCGCGGCGCCGGTCGCGACGATCTCGCCGGCACCCTCCGAGCCGACGACGTGCGGGAAGGCCATGGGGTACACGCCGGACCGGCGGTAGGTGTCGATGAAGTTGACGCCGGCCACGGCGACGCGGACCACGACGTCGTGGGGACCGGGCTGCGGATCGGGCACCTCGACGAGCTCGAGGACCTCGGGACCACCTGGGCGCTGGGCGACGACGGCACGCATGCGCCCGTGGTATCACGAGCGGGTCGCCGCCGCGGTCCGAGCCGCGTCCGTGAACCGCCGAGCGACGTCGCCGCGGATTACCGTGCATAGGGCTGTATGCTCATGCAATGACGTTCACCGTGGCGGTCGCAGGTGCCAGCGGCTATGCCGGTGGCGAGATGCTGCGCATGCTCCTCGGTCACCCGGAGGCGAGGATCGGTGCGCTCACCGCGCACGGCAGCGCAGGCAGCCGGCTCGGCGAGCACCATCCGCACCTGCGAGCGCTGGCCGACCGCGTCCTCGGCTCGACGAGCGTCGACGCCCTCGCCGGCCACCACGTCGTCGTGCTCGCGCTGCCGCACGGCGCGAGCGGCCAGGTGGCGGCCGAGCTCGAGGAGCGCGGGGACCCCGCGATCGTCGTCGACCTCGGCGCCGACCACCGGCTGGTCGACCCCGCGGCCTGGACCCGCTTCTACGGCACCGAGCATGCGGGCACCTGGCCCTACGGTCTTCCGGAGCTCCTCCACGCGGACAGCGGGACGAAGCAGCGCGACACGCTCCGGGGTGCGACCCGCATCGCGGTGCCCGGCTGCAACGTCACCGCGGTGACGCTGGCGATGCAGCCCGGCGTCGCCGCGGGCCTCGTCGACACGAACGACCTGGTCGCCGTGCTCGCGGTGGGGTACTCCGGCGCCGGCAAGGGCTACAAGCCGCACCTCATGGCGGCGGAGGCGTTCGGCGCCGCGCAGCCCTACGCGATGGCCGGCGCCCACCGCCACATCCCGGAGATCGCCCAGAACCTCCGGGTCGCGGGCGCGGCGACGGTCCGGCTGAGCTTCTCGCCCGTGCTGGTACCGATGAGCCGCGGGATCCTCGCGACGGTGACCGCGCCGGCGGCCGCCGGGGCGACCGGCGACAGCCTGCGGGCGGCGTGGGCCGCGGCGTACGCCGACGAGCCGTTCGTCGAGCTGCTGCCCGAGGGCGGGTGGCCCAGCACGGCCGCCGTCTGCGGTGCCAACACCGCGCTGCTGCAGGTGGCGCTCGACGAGGCGGCCGGCCGCGTCGTCGCCGTCGCGGCGATCGACAACCTCGTCAAGGGCACCGCCGGTGGTGCGCTGCAGTCGCTCAACCTCGCGCTCGGGCTGCCCGAGACGCTCGGCCTGCCGATGGACGGCGTCGCCCCCTAGCGCGGCCCGCCCGCTCGGCCGGAGGACACGGACCCGCTCCCGGAGCACCGCGGCGGTGTCGGGCATCAGGTGCAGCGCGGTCAGGCAGGTCACCAGGTCGACACAGGCGTCCGCGAGGGGCAGGCGCGCCGCGTCCGCCACGACGAGCGGGGTCCGGGGCCGCGCGCCTCGGGCCGCCTGCGGCATGCCGGGGTGTCGTCGTAGCCGGCCGCCCGGGCGTCGTGGCGCGCGACGATCGCCTGCCGCGCGTCGTTCGTCACCGGCTGCCCGCGCGCGCCGCGCGTCGTTCGTCACCGGCCGCCCGCGTGCGGCGCGCGTCGCTCCCGACCCGTTGCATAGGTATGTATGATGACGCATATGAACAACAGCCCGAGTGGTGCGGTGGTGACCGGGGCCGGCTCGCCCGGCGTCACCGCGGCGGCGGGGTTCCGTGCGGCTGGCATCACGGCGGGGCTCAAGGCCTCCGGTCGCCCGGACCTGGCCCTCGTGGTCAACGACGGCCCTCGGGACAACGTGTGCGCGGCGTTCACCACCAACCGCGTGGTGGGTGAGCCCGTGAAGTGGTCCCGCCTCGTGGCCGCCGATGGTCACGCCGCCGCGGTGGTCCTCAACTCGGGTGGCGCCAACGTCTGCACCGGGCCGGCCGGCTACGCCGACGTCGAGGCGACGGCCGCGGCGGTCTCCCGCAGGCTGGGGGTGCCGGCCAGCGACGTGCTCGTCGCCTCGACCGGCCTCATCGGTGAGCGGCTCCCGATCGACCGCCTGCTGGCGGGCATCGAGCCGCTCGTCGGAGCGCTGGGCCCCGCGGGGGGCCCGGACGCCGCCACCGCGATCATGACCACCGACACGGTCGCCAAGCAGGCGCACGTCACGCTCGAGACCACGCACGGCACGTTCACGGTCGGTGGCATGGCCAAGGGAGCGGGCATGCTCGCGCCGGCGCTCGCGACGATGCTCGTCGTGCTGACCACGGACGCCGACGTCGACCCGGGCGGCCTGCGCACGGCGCTGCGGTCCGCGACGGCCCAGACCTTCGACCGGCTGGACTCCGACGGCTGCATGTCGACGAGCGACACCGTCGCGCTGCTCGCGTCCGGGGCGAGCGGCGTGCTGCCGGACTACGTCGAGTTCGCCGGCGCCGTGCGCGCGGTGTGCGACAGCCTGGCGCGCCAGCTCATCGCGGACGCCGAGGGCGCGAGCCACGACATCGCCATCACCGTCAGCAACGCCAGCACCGAGGACGCGGCCGTCGCGGTGGCCCGCGCGGTGGCGCGCGGCAACCTGTTCAAGGCCGCGGTGTTCGGCAACGACCCGAACTGGGGCCGCGTCCTGGCGCAGCTCGGCACGGTCCCGGTCGCCGTCGCGCCGTTCGAGGCCGACGAGGTCGACGTGTCCATCAACGGCGTCATGGTGTGCCGGGCCGGCGGCGCCGACCAGGACCGGGGCCTCGTCGACCTGGCGGCGGCCCGCGAGGTCGCCGTCGACATCGACCTGCACGCCGGCACGGCGCGCGCCACGGTCTGGACCAACGACCTCACGCACGACTACGTCCACGAGAACAGCGCGTACTCGACATGACCGACGACGACTTCGACACCCGCACCGACCTGCGCCCGGACCAGAAGGCCGAGGTCCTCGTCCAGGCGCTGCCATGGCTGCAGAAGTTCGCCGGGGCGCTCGTCGTCGTCAAGTACGGCGGCAACGCGATGGTGGACGACGAGCTCAAGCGCGCCTTCGCGCAGGACATGGTGTTCCTGCACCAGGTGGGCCTGCGGCCGGTCGTCGTGCACGGTGGCGGGCCGCAGATCAACGCCATGCTCGACCGCCTCGGCATCCCCAGCGAGTTCCGCGGCGGCCTGCGCGTGACCACGCCGGAGGCGATGGACGTGGTGCGCATGGTCCTCACCGGCCAGGTGTCGCGCGAGCTCGTCGGGCTGCTCAACACCTACGGGCCGGTCGCGGTCGGCCTGTCGGGCGAGGACGGCGGGCTGCTGCAGGCGCGCCGCCGGCCGGGGGTCGTCGACGGCCGGCCGGTCGACCTCGGTCTGGTCGGCGACGTCGTCCAGGTCAACCCGGGTGCCGTGCTGGACCTGCTGGAGGCCGGTCGCATCCCGGTGGTGTCCACGGTGGCGCCGGACGTCGACGACCCCACGCAGGTCCTCAACGTCAACGCCGACTCCGCCGCGGCGGCGCTGGCGATCGCGCTGGGTGCACGCAAGCTCGTCATCCTCACCGACGTCGAGGGCCTGTACACGAGCTGGCCGGACCGGACCAGCCTGGTGCGCCGCCTGCGGGCCAACGCCCTGGCGCGGCTGCTGCCGGACCTGGACGCCGGCATGCGGCCCAAGATGGAGGCCTGCTGGCGGGCCGTCACGGGCGGCGTCGGCCGGGCGCACGTCATCGACGGCCGCGCGCCGCACTCGATCCTCGTCGAGGTGTTCACGTCCGACGGCATCGGCACCATGGTGCTGCCCGACGAGGACGATCCCGACCGCCCCGCGACGGCGTCGATCCCGGTGGTGGCGTGATGAGCGAGGTCATGCCGCCCCAGGCCGGATCGGTCGCCGCGTGGACGGAGCGCTACGGCCATGCGCTCATGGACACCTTCGGGCCGCCGCAGCGGGTCCTCGTCCGCGGCGCCGGACCGTACGTGTGGGACGCCGACGGCGTGCGGTACCTCGACCTGCTCGGCGGCATCGCCGTCAACGCCCTGGGCCATGCGCACCCCACCCTCACCGCGGCGATCGCGGCACAGCTCGGCACGCTCGGTCACGTCTCGAACTTCTTCGCCAGCCCCACGCAGGTCGCGCTCGCCGAGACGCTGCTGCGGCTGGCCGCGGCCCCGGCCGGCTCCCGCGTGTTCCTCGCGAACTCCGGCACCGAGGCGAACGAGGGCGCGATCAAGCTCACCCGGCGGCACTCCGCCGGACGGCGACCGCGGCTCATCGCGATGGAGCACGCCTTCCACGGCCGCACCATGGGCGCGCTGTCGCTCACCTACAAGGCGGCGTACCGCGAGCCGTTCGAGCCGCTACCGCCCGGTGTCGAGTTCGTGCCCTACGGGGACACCGACGCGCTCGCGGCCGCCATGGGTCCCGACGTCGCGGCCGTGTTCATCGAGCCGATCCAGGGCGAGGCGGGCGTGCGGATCCCGCCGCCGGGCTTCCTCGCCGCCGCACGGGAGCTGACGACCAGGCACGGCGCGCTGCTCGTGCTCGACGAGGTGCAGTCGGGCATGGGCCGGACCGGGGCGTGGTTCGCCTACCAGCACGACGAGATCGGGGGCGGCATCACGCCGGACGTCGTCACGGTCGCCAAGGGCCTCGGCGGCGGGTTCCCGGTCGGCGCGCTGATCGCCTACGGGGAGCATGCCGCCGGCCTGCTGGGTCCCGGCCAGCACGGCACGACGTTCGGCGGCAACCCGGTGGCCTCCGCCGCCGCGCTGGCCACCATCGGGGTCATCGAGCGCGACGACCTGCTGACCCACGTGTCCGAGCTCGGCGCATGGTGGCGGGCCGCGCTCACCGCTCTGCGCCACCCGCTCGTCGGGACGGTCCGGGGCATGGGCCTGCTCATCGCCGTCGAGCTGACGGCCCCCGTCGCAGCCCGCGTCGCACAGCTCGCCCTGGCGGCGGGCTTCGTCGTGAACCCGTGCACCCCCACGACGATCCGGCTGGCCCCGCCCTACGTGCTGTCGCGCGACGAGGCCCAGACCTTCGTCGACTTCGTCGCCGGGCTGCCGGCGGAGGTGATGGCATGACCGAGGCGCCGCGCAGCTTCCTGCGGGACGACGACCTGACGCCCGACGAGCAGGCCGCCGTGCTGCGGCTCGGTGACCTGCTGAGCCGTGACCGGTTCGCCCGGCGGCCGCTGGAGGGCCCGCGCGCCGTCGCGGTGATCTTCGACAAGCCGACGCTACGCACCCAGGTGTCGTTCACCACCGGGATCGCCGAGCTCGGCGGGTACCCGCTCGTCGTGGACGGCAACCTGGCGCAGATCGGCACGCGCGAGTCGATCTCCGACGTGGCGCACGTCATCGGCCGGCAGGTGGCGGCGATCGTCTGGCGCACGCACGCGCAGACGCGCCTGACGGAGATGGCGGACGTCGCGGGCGTGCCCGTGGTGAACGCCCTGACCGACGACTTCCACCCGTGCCAGGTGCTGGCAGACCTGCTGACCGTGGCCCAGCACCGTGGTGGCGTCGACACGCTGCCCGGCGCGACCCTGGCCTACGTCGGCGACGGGTCGAACAACATGGCGCACTCCTACCTGCTCGGCGGGGCGACCGCCGGCATGCACGTGCGGATCGGGACGCCGCAGGGCTTCGCGCCCAACCCCGCGATCCTCGCGGACGCCCGCCGCATCGCGGCCGCCACCGGAGGCTCGGTGGCGGTGCTCGACGACCGCGACGCGGCGCTCGACGGCGCCGACGCCGTCGCGACCGACACCTGGGTGTCCATGGGCCAGGAGGCGCAGGCCGCCGACCGCGCCCAGCCCTTCGTGCCCTTCCGGCTCGATGCGGACGCCCTTGCGCACGCGGCGCCCGGTGCGCTGGTGCTGCACTGCCTGCCGGCCTACCGCGGCAAGGAGATCACCGCCGACGTCCTCGACGGCCCGCAGTCGGTGGTGTGGGACGAGGCGGAGAACCGGCTGCACGCGCAGAAGGCCCTGCTGACGTTCGTCCTCGAGGGGCACGCATGACGACCCTGTCGGCGCCGTCGACGAAGGCCGCACGCCAGGCGCTCATCACGGCGCTGCTGGGTCGCCAGCAGGTGCGCTCGCAGGTCGAGCTGGCCGAGCTGCTCGCCGCCGAGGGCGTCACGGTCACCCAGGCGACGTTGTCCCGCGACCTGGTCGAGCTGCAGGCGGTCAAGGTGCGCGGCGGCAGCGGTGCCCTGGTCTACGCGGTGCCGCCCGAGGGCGCGGCGCGGGTCGCCCCCACCGGCGAGCCGACCGAGGTGCTCGCGGCGCGGCTGGCCCGGCTGGCCGCCGACCTCGTCGTCACCGCGGAGGCGTCCGGCCCGCTCGTCGTGCTGCGCACGCCACCCGGCGGCGCCCAGCTCCTCGCCTCCGCGATCGACCACTCGATCATGCCGGCCATCCTCGGCACGATCGCGGGCGACGACACCGTCCTGGTGATCGCCGCCGAGCCCGACGGCGGCGCGACGGTGGCCCAGCGATTCCTCGATCTCGCGGCCGGCCGTGACGCCACGCGAGACTCCGCACGAGACTCCGCACGAGACAAGGACGAGATGTGAGCAAGGTTCTGACGCAGCTTCCGGTCGGCGAGCGGGTGGGCATCGCCTTCTCCGGCGGGCTGGACACCTCGGTGGCCGTGGCATGGATGCGGTCCAAGGGTGCGATCCCGTGCACCTACACGGCAGATCTCGGCCAGTACGACGAGCCGGAGATCGACCAGGTCCCCGGTCGCGCCATCGCGTACGGCGCCGAGCTGTCGCGTTCGGTCGACTGCAAGGCGGCGCTGGTCGAGGAGGGGCTGGCGGCCATCGCGTGCGGGGCGTTCCACATCCGCAGCGGCGGCCGCGCCTACTTCAACACCACGCCGTTGGGCCGGGCCGTCACCGGCACCCTGCTGGTGCGTGCGATGCAGTCCGACGGCGTCGAGATCTGGGGCGACGGGTCCACCTTCAAGGGCAACGACATCGAGCGGTTCTACCGCTACGGGCTGCTCGCCAACCCCGGGCTACGGATCTACAAGCCGTGGCTCGACCAGCAGTTCGTCGCCGAGCTCGGCGGTCGCGCCGAGATGAGCCAGTTCCTGGTGGACCATCACCTGCCCTACCGCGACAGCGCCGAGAAGGCGTACTCGACGGACGCGAACATCTGGGGCGCCACGCACGAGGCCAAGACGCTGGAGCACCTCGACGTGTCGCTCGAGACGGTCGAACCGATCATGGGCGTGCGGTTCTGGGACCCGGCGGTGGCGATCGCGGCCGAGGACGTGACGATCGAGTTCGAGCGTGGCCGGCCGGTGGCCATCAACGGCGTCCGGTACGACGACCCGGTGGCCCTCGTCCGTGAGGCGAACACCATCGGCGGACGCCACGGCCTGGGCATGTCCGACCAGATCGAGAACCGGATCATCGAGGCCAAGTCGCGCGGGATCTACGAGGCGCCGGGCATGGCCCTGCTGTTCGCGGCGTACGAGCGGCTCGTCAACGCGATCCACAACGAGGACACGATCGCGACGTACCACGCCGAGGGGCGGCGGCTGGGCCGGCTGCTCTACGAGGGCCGGTGGCTGGACCCGCAGTCGCTCATGGTGCGCGAGTCGATCCAGCGCTGGATCGCCTCGGTCGTCACCGGCGAGGTGACGTTGCGGCTGCGGCGCGGCGAGGACTACACCATCCTGCGCACCGACGGGCCGGGCTTCTCCTACCGCCCCGAGCGGCTGTCGATGGAGCGCACCGAGTCCGCCGCGTTCGGTCCCACCGACCGGATCGGCCAGCTGACGATGCGCAACCTCGACATCGCCGACTCGCGCGCCAAGCTCGAGCTGTACGCGAGCCAGCCGGTCAACCAGGGTCAGGTGCTCATCGAGCACGGCACGCTGTTCGGTGCGCTGCCCGCCGGTGGCGCGGACGTCATCGCGACGAACCCCCAGGTGGCCGGCGACGAGGAGTCGGCGCTGGAGGCCGCCGCGATGGAAGTCGGGACGGACTGACGTGGGCGCTCCCGGCCCCGGCGCCCCCGCCGGCACCCCGCCCGCCACCCCCGCCGGCGCCCTCTGGGGCGGGCGGTTCAGCGGCGGGCCCGCGGACGCGCTCGCCGCGCTGTCCCGCTCCACGCAGTTCGACTGGCGGCTGGCGCGCGACGACCTCGCCGGGTCGCGCGCGCATGCGCGGGTGCTCGCCCGGGCGGGGCTGCTCAGCGAGACGGACCTGGCGGCCATGCTCGCCGCGCTCGACCGCCTCGACGACGACGTCGCGTCGGGCGCGTTCGGCCCGGCCCCCGACGACGAGGACGTCCACTCCGCGCTGGAACGTGGCCTCATGGAGCGCGCGGGCGCGGAGCTGGGGGGTCGGCTCCGCGCCGGCCGCAGCCGCAACGACCAGATCGCCACGCTGGTGCGGAGGTACCTGCGGCGCCAGGCCCGCCTGCTGTCGGGGCTCGTGCTCGACGTCGTCGACGCCCTCGTCGGGCAGGCGACGGCGGCCGGAGACGCGCCCATGCCGGGGCGCACGCACCTGCAGCACGCCCAGCCGGTGCTGTTGGCGCACCACCTCCTGGCCCACGCCTGGCCTCTCATGCGCGACGTGCAGCGGTTCCGCGACTGGGACGTCCGGGCGGCCCGGTCTCCCTACGGCTCCGGTGCGCTCGCGGGCTCGTCGCTCGGCCTGGACCCGACGGCGGTGGCCGCCGAGCTGGGCTTCGACGGCCCGGTGGAGAACTCGATCGACGGCACCGCCTCGCGCGACGTCGTGGCGGAGTTCGCGTTCGTGTGCGCCATGACGGGCGTCGACGTGTCGCGGCTCGCCGAGGAGATCACCCTGTGGGCGACGGCGGAGTTCGGCTACGTCCGGCTCGACGACGCCTACTCGACCGGGTCGAGCATCATGCCGCAGAAGAAGAACCCGGACGTCGCCGAGCTCGCGCGCGGCAAGGCGGGCCGGCTCGTCGGCGACCTGGCCGGCCTGCTCACCACGCTCAAGGGCCTGCCGCTGGCGTACAACCGCGACCTGCAGGAGGACAAGGAGCCGGTGTTCGACCAGGTGGACCAGCTGACGGTGCTGCTGCCGGCGTTCGCCGGCATGGTCGCCACCCTCCGGTTCGACCTGCCGCGGCTGGCGTCGCTGGCGCCCGCCGGCTTCTCGCTGGCGACCGACGTCGCCGAGTGGCTGGTGCGCTCCGGGGTGCCGTTCCGCGTGGCCCACGAGGTGGCTGGGGCCTGTGTCAAGGCTGCCGAGGCCCGGGGGATCGGCCTGGAGGGGCTGTCGGACGAGGACCTGGTCGCGATCAGCCCGCACCTGACGCCCGAGGTCCGCGCGGTGCTGTCGGTCCGCGGTTCGGTGACGTCGCGCGACGCCGTGGGCGGCACGGCCCCCGTCCGCGTCGCGGAGCAGCTGGCCGCCGCCCGCGCGCGGGCCGACGACCACCGGACCTGGTCCCGAGGCTGACGCAGGCGTGGCGGAGGCGGCGCACGACGACGGTGTCGTCCCGATGCTGGCGGGGCGGGTGCTCGCGACGCCGCCCAGGCTCGGGCCGGTGCGGCTGCTCGCTGTCGACGGGCCGGCCGGCTCGGGCAAGACGACGCTCGCGGCGGCGCTGGCCGCCGAGCTGCACGGTCGCGGCGTGGCGGCGGCGGTGCTCCACCTCGACGACCTCTACGACGGGTGGGCCGGCCTGGAAGGCACCCTCTGGCCCCGGCTGGCGGCCCAGGTGCTCGAGCCGCTGCGCCGCGGTCTGCCGGCCCGCTACCAGCGCTACGACTGGCAGGCCGGCGCCTTCGACGGCTGGGTCGACGTGTCGGTCCCGGGCGTGCTGGTGGTCGAGGGCTGCGGGTCGGCGCGGCGGCAGGCCGAGCCCTTCGTCGTGCTCACCGTGTGGGTCGAGGCACCTGCGGACGTGCGCCTCGAGCGCGGCCTGGCCCGGGACGGCGCCGCGGCCCGGTCGCACTGGGAACGGTGGATGCACGACGAGGCCGCGCACTTCGCGCGCGAACGGACCGCGGAACGCGCCGACGTGCGGCTGGACGGGTTTGGCAGGATGAGCGCGTGAGCGGTCCGGAGCGCGCGTCGGCGGCCGATCCCCTGGGGATCGTGCCCGCGCACGTCTGGTACGCCCGGGACGTCCTGGCGGTGGCGGCGGACCTGCTGGGTGCCACGATCACGTCCCGCTCGCGGGAGGGCGACGTCACCGTGCGGCTCACGGAGGTCGAGGCGTACGGCGGCGAGGACGATCCGGGCTCGCACGCCTTCCGGGGCCGGACACCACGCAACTCGGTGATGTACGCCGAGCCCGGACGGCTCTACGTCTACCGGCACCTCGGGCTGCACCACTGCGTCAACGTCGTCGCGCAGCCCACCGGCCGCGCGGCGGCGGTGCTGCTGCGCGCCGGCGAGGTGCTCGACGGCGCGGAGCTCGCCTGGGCGCGCCGCGCGGCGGCCGGCGTCGTGGACAACGAGCGCCAGCTGGCGCGCGGTCCGGGGCGGCTCGCGGTGTGCCTGGGGCTGGACCTGGACGCGAACGGCGCCGACGTCACCGAGGCCGGCGGCGACGTGGTGCTGCGGATGGCGCCCGAAGGGTCCGTGGTCTGTGCGCAGCGGCAGGGGCCGCGCGTCGGCGTCGCGGGTGCCGGTGCCGACCCGAGGCGCCACCCGTGGCGCTTCTGGCTGGCGGGCGAGCCCACGGTCTCCGCCTATCGCCCGGCGTATCGCTCGCCGGCGTCGGGCATCGCCCCCGGTGGGGCGACGACGCCGGCGTGACTCGTCCTCCCCGTCAGAACGTCCGGCGGCGCCGCCGCCGTGAGAAGGAGACCCTGTGAGCACCGTCCTCGACGAGCTGGAGTGGCGCGGCCTGCTGGCGCAGACCACCGACCGGGAGCAGCTGGCCGCCGCGCTGGCGGCCGGGCCGGTCACCGTCTACTGCGGCTTCGACCCCACCGCGCCGAGCCTGCACCACGGCAACCTCGTGCAGCTGATCGTGCTGCGGCACATGCAGCGCGCCGGGCATCGCGTCCTGGCCCTGGTCGGCGGGGCCACCGGCATGATCGGCGACCCCCGGATGTCGGGCGAACGGGTGCTCAACTCCGCGGAGACCGTCCGGGCCTGGGTGGAGCGGCTGCGGTCGCAGATCTCGCGCTTCCTCGACTTCGAGGGCGACAACCCGGCGACGATGGTGAACAACCTCGAGTGGACCGCCGGACTCACCGCGATCGACTTCCTGCGCGACGTCGGCAAGCACTACCGGCTGGGCACCATGCTCGCGAAGGACACCGTGGCCCGGCGGCTCGCCTCGGAGGAGGGCATCTCGTTCACCGAGTTCTCCTACCAGATCCTCCAGGGCATGGACTTCCTCGAGCTGTACCGGCGGCACGGCTGCACGCTGCAGACCGGGGGCAACGACCAGTGGGGCAACCTGCTGTCGGGCGTCGAGCTGGTGCGCAAGGCGGACGGGGGCGCGGTGCACGCGCTGACGACGCCCCTCATCACCAAGGCGGACGGCACCAAGTTCGGCAAGACCGAGGGCGGCGCGGTGTGGCTGGCCCCGGACATGATGTCGCCGTACGCCTTCTACCAGTTCTGGCTGAACGCGGAGGACGCCGACGTCGTGCGCTTCCTCAAGGTGTTCACGTTCCGCACGCCGGCCGAGATCGCGGCGCTGGAGGCGGCGGTGACCGACCGCCCGACGGCGCGGGAGGCCCAGCGGGCGCTCGCCGAGGACGTCACGACGCTGGTGCACGGGGCGGCTGCCACCGCGAAGGTGGTCGCGGCGTCGCAGGCGCTGTTCGGCCGTGGCTCGCTCGCGGCGCTGGACGACGAGACGTTGGACGCCGCCGTGGCGGAGCTGCCGGCAGCTCCGGGCGCGGTGGGCGATGCGCTCGTCGACCTGTTCGCCGCCACCGGGCTGGTGACGTCCAAGGGCGCGGCCCGACGAGCGGTGGCCGAGGGCGGGCTGTCGGTGAACAACGAGCGGGTGTCCGACGCGGCCGCCGTGCTCGACGCGTCGCAGCTGCTCGCCGGTCGTTACGCCGTGCTGCGCCGTGGTCGCCGCAACCTGGCCGTGGTGCGCGCGAACGGCTCCTGACACGCCGTCCGGGGCGTGATCTGCGTCACCACGCCCCGGATTTGCGTCCGGTCGACCGCTCGCGTAATGTCTTCCAAGCCGCCGCAGGGAGGAACGGACACCGAGAAGGTGGACGGTCCCGCGGAAGGCCAGCCCCCGACAATCGGATCAGGCGCTTAGTGCGCCCTCGTTCCGGCTGGGCGGGGATCGAAGCGACAAGCCTCCTGGGCTGCCCGTGAGGGAAGCAGGGTGTGCGTCTGTTTCTTGAGAACTCAACAGTGTGTCTTGATGTTGTCGATGCCATTGCCCACGGTTGTGGGTGTTGGTGTTGATGGTCGTGGTGGTTTCCGCCTCCGTGGGGATCATCATGGTTGG
>JAJYSG010000066.1 GCA_021793675.1 Actinomycetes bacterium
GCGGGCAGAGCTGCAGCCGTCGTCGCGGGGTCCCTCGCCGTGCTGCTCGGCCTCGCCGCGGCCCTCGCCGGGGCCGCGCTGCTGGTGTGGCAGTCGGCGCTCCGTGAGGACGGGTACCTCACCACGCCGACGTGGCAGGTGGAGACCGCCGGCTATGCCGCCGTGACCGAGGAGATCGTCCTCGCGGGGGAGTGGCTCGACGACGGGCTGGGCGACGTGCGCCTGCGTGCCACCGGGGACGATGCTGCGATCTTCCTCGGGGTGGCGACGGCGCAGGACGCGGCCGCCTACCTCGGCGGGGTCGCGCGCGAGCAGCGGGACAACGCCTTCGTCGACCGGGAGCTGCCGGGTGGGGCACCGGCCGTGCCGCCCGCGGAGGCGGACATCTGGCTCGCGTCCGCCGAGGGCGGCGGGCAGCTGGTGCTCGACCTCGAGCCGCGGCCGGGAAGCTTCGTCGTGGTCGTCATGTCCGCCGACGGCGGAGCGGGGGTGCGCGCGAGCGTCGACGCCGGCGCGACCCTGCCGTGGGTCGGGGCCGGAGCCGGGGTCGCCCTCGCTGCCGGGCTGGTCCTGCTCGCGGGCGGGCTCGCCGTCGTCGTCCTCAGTGTCCGTGCCGCCTCTCCGGCGCGCGTCGGTCGCCGGGAGGAGGCGCAGCCGTGACCGGGTCGCGACGTGTGCTGGCACTCATCGGCGTGGTGGTCGTCGCCGTGGTCGCGCTCGGCGCGTGTGCAGCCGGCGAGAACGTGCAGGAGATGCCGGGCGGGGCCGGCTTCTGGCCCGGGCTGTGGCACGGGATCATCCTCCCGGTCACGTTCATCGTCTCGCTGTTCACCGACACCGTGAGCATCTACGCGGTGGACAACAACGGGAACTGGTACGACGTCGGCTTCGTCCTGGGCCTCGCGCTCTTCTCCGGCCCGGTCATCGGCCTGCGGGGACGTCGCTCGTGACGACTCGGATCCCTGCCCGGTCCGGCCGTGACGAACCGCGGGTGCCACCACGCGACCGCGACGACTGGGCGGACCTGCCCGTGCGTTCACGGTGCCGGGCCGGGTGGCCGTGGGGTACGGGAAGCGGTACTGGTCGGACGGCGCGTTCGCCCCGCTTCGTCGTGGACGACGTCGTCTACCGCTGACGTCGCTATGGTGGGCCCAGCCTGCGGTGTCCGACGACCGAGGAGCTCACGACGGGATGACGGAGACGACCAGCGTCCACCTGCCCGACGGCGACATGCCCGCCCACCTGTGGCTCCCACCCTCCGGGTCCGGCCCCGGGATACTGCTCCTCCAGGAGATCTTCGGCGTGAGCCGCTACGTCCGGAGCCGGGCGCAGGACCTCGCCGAGCTCGGGTACGTCGTGCTCGCGCCCGAGCTCTACTGGCGCCTGGGCGAGACGGTGGACGAGTCGCGCGCGGACGTCCTCGAGCAGGGGATGGCGCTCGCGGGCCGGCTCGACTGGGAGCAGACCGTCGCCGACTCCGTGGCGGCGCTCACCGCGCTCCGCGCGCGGCCCGAGGTGGCGGGCGGCGTCGGCGCCTTCGGGTTCTGCTTCGGCGGGGGAGTGGCGTTCAACGTCGCCGCGGTGGCGGACGTCGACGTCCTCGTCTCGTACTACGGCTCGGCGCTGCCGACCCTGCTCGACCTCGCCGGCCGGGTCACCGCCCCGAGCCTCCACCACTTCGGCACCGCCGACAGCTACATCCCGCTCGAGCAGGTCGAACGGATCCGTGCCGCCGTCTCCGGGCCCGAGGTGGAGTTCCACCTCCACGAGGGCGCGGGGCACGCGTTCGACAACCCGGCACCGATGTTCCACCATTCGGCCGCGACCGCCGACGCGTGGGCGCTCACCACTGGCTTCCTCGCCCGGCGCTTTCCGGTGGCCGCGGCCGGCGCGGCACGCTGACACGGCGCGCCCGCGGGCCGCCGCGCGGGGCCCGGCCTGGGACCAACCTCCTGGTCCGCCCGCCCCCGGACGGGTGAGGATGAGACGGGAAGCTGTCTCACCTCAGGAGGATCCACGATGGCAACAGTCGGACTGGTCGGCACTCTGGACACCAAGCGTGAGGAGTACGCGTGGCTGCGTGACGAGCTCACCCGGCGGGGCGTCGACGTCGTGCTCATCGACGTCGGGACGTTCTCGGACGGCGGCGGCATCGCCGACGTGACGTCCGCCGAGGTGGCTGCGGCAGCCGGCGCCGACGTGGACCGGCTGCGGGAGGAGAACGACCGCGGTGCCGCGATGACGACGATGGGCGAGGGCGCCGCCGTCGTCGTCGACCGCCTCTTCCGGGAGGGAAGGCTGCACGGACTGCTCGGGGTCGGTGGCTCCTCCGGCTCGTCGGTCGCGTCGCGCGCGATGCAGGTGCTCCCGGTCGGGGTACCCAAGCTCCTCGTCTCGACGATGGCCGCCGGTGACGTCGGCCCGTACGTCGGTGCCAAGGACGTCACGGTCATGCCCTCGGTCGTGGACGTCGCGGGGATCAACCGCATCTCCCGCGCGATCATGGGCAACGCCGTCGCCGCTGTCGCGGCCATGGCGCAGGCCTACCGCGAGCGCGCGGCCGCTCCGGAGGAGGAGGACGAGCCGCACCTCATCGGCGCCACGATGTTCGGCCTGACGACGCCGGCGGTCGACGAGGCCCGGCAGCGCCTCACCGAGCTCGGGTACGAGGTGCTCGTGTTCCACGCCACGGGTGCCGGCGGGCGCGCGATGGAGGCGCTGGCCGCCGACGGGTTCCTCGACGGCGTGCTCGACCTCACGACCACCGAGCTGGTCGACGACATGCTCGGCGGCGTGCTGTCCGCCGGCCCGGACCGGCTCGAGGCGGCGGGTGCTGCGGGGCTGCCGCAGGTGGTGAGCGTCGGAGCCCTCGACATGTGCAACTTCGGGCCCGAGGCGACGGTGCCGGAGAGGTACGCCGGCCGGAGGTTCGTCGTCCACAACCCGACGGTCACCCTCATGCGGACGACGCCGGAGGAGATGGCCGAGCTCGGACGGCGGATCGGGCGCAAGCTGAGGGAGGCGACCGGGCCCGTGGCGGTATACCTGCCGCTGCGCGGGGTGTCCGGCATCGACGTCGAGGGTGGGCCGTTCCACGACCCGGAGGCGGACGCGGCGTGCTTCGCGGCGCTGCGCGAGGAGCTGGAGGGCAGCGACGTCGTCGTCCACGAAGTGGACAGCGCGATCAACGACCCCGGCTTCGGCCGGGCAGCGGCCGAGGAGCTGCACGCGCTCATCGGCCGCGTCCGCGACTGAGGCCACGAGCCGGGCGGGCTCGGCAGGAGCGCGCCCGGACGCCGACAAGAGTAAGGAGTAGAGACACATGGATCGTCAGGAAGCACTGGCGCGGCTGCGCGCCACCGTCGAGTCCGGCAGGCCGATCATCGGTGGGGGCGCCGGCACGGGACTGTCCGCCAAGGCTGCCGAGGCCGGCGGGATCGACCTCATCATCATCTACAACTCGGGCCGCTACCGGATGGCCGGACGCGGCTCGCTCGCGGGCCTCCTCGCCTACGGGGACGCAAACGCGATCGTCATGGAGATGGCGAACGAGGTGCTGCCCGTCGTCAAGGACACCCCGGTGCTCGCCGGCGTCAACGGCACCGACCCGTTCCGTGTCATGGGCAGGTTCCTCGACGACGTCAAGCGTGCCGGCTTCACCGGCGTGCAGAACTTCCCGACCGTCGGGCTCATCGATTCCATCTAAGA
>JAJYSG010000034.1 GCA_021793675.1 Actinomycetes bacterium
CGAACGTCACCTCGATCTGCGGCACGCCGCGCGGCGCGGGCGCGATGCCGGTGAGCTCGAACGTGCCGAGCGGCTTGTTGTCCCGCGCGAACTCGCGCTCGCCCTGGAACACCTGGATGAGCACGGAGGGCTGGTTGTCCTCGGCGGTGGAGAAGATCTCGGACCGCTTGGTCGGGATGGCCGTGTTGCGCTCGATGAGCTTCGTCATCACGCCGCCCTTGGTCTCGATGCCGAGCGACAGCGGCGTGACGTCGATGAGCAGCACGTCCTTGCGGTCGCCCTTGATGACGCCGGCCTGCAGCGCGGCGCCGACGGCGACGACCTCGTCCGGGTTGACGCCCTTGTTGGGCTCCCGGCCGCCGGTGAGCTCGGTGACGACCTCGGTGACCGCGGGCATGCGCGTCGAGCCGCCGACCAGCACCACGTGGTCGATGTCGTCGACCTTGATGCCGGCGTCACGGATGACGGCGTGGAACGGCGCCTTGGTGCGGTCGAGCAGGTCCTGCGTCATCTGCTGGAACTGCGCGCGCGTCAGCTTCTCGTCCAGGTGGACCGGGCCGTTCTCGCTCATCGACAGGTACTGCAGCGAGATAGTGGTGCTGGTCGCGGACGACAGCTCCTTCTTCGCCTGCTCGCTCGCCTCACGCAGCCGCTGCAGCGCGATGCGGTCCTTCGACAGGTCGACGCCGGTGGAGTTCTTCACCTGGCCGACGAGCCAGTCGACGATCCGCTGGTCCCAGTCGTCGCCGCCGAGGTGGTTGTCGCCGCTCGTCGCGCGGACCTCGATCGTCGAGAAGCCGTCGTCGTCCTTGCCCACCTCGAGCAGGGACACGTCGAACGTGCCGCCGCCGAGGTCGAACACGAGGATGAGCTCGTCCTGCTTGCCGCGCTCGAGCCCGTAGGCGAGCGCCGCGGCGGTCGGCTCGTTGATGATGCGCAGCACGTTGAGGCCGGCGATGGTGCCGGCGTCCTTCGTCGCCTGCCGCTGGGCGTCGTTGAAGTACGCGGGGACGGTGACCACGGCGTCCGTGACCGGCTCGCCGAGGTAGGCCTCGGCGTCGCGCTTGAGCTTGCCGAGGATGCGGGCGCTGATCTCCTGCGGCGTGTACTTCTTGCCGTCGATCTCCTGCGTCCAGTCCGTGCCCATGTGGCGCTTGACGGACGTGATGGTGCGGTCGACGTTGGTGACGGCCTGACGCTTGGCGATCTCGCCGACGAGCACCTCGCCGGTCTTGGAGAACGCCACGACGGACGGCGTCGTGCGCGACCCCTCCGCGTTGGCGATGACCGTGGGCTCGCCGCCTTCGAGGGTGGCGACCACCGAGTTGGTGGTGCCGAGGTCGATGCCGACTGCTCGTGCCATGTCTGTCTGCCTTCCTTGCTGCCGCGCTCCGGTGGGTGTTGAGTCCGAGCGGCTCAAGTCTGCGGCGCCGTCCTGGCAAGCGCAAGTTCCGGGCGTCGAACTTGAGTCTATCGGGCTCAACCCTGATCGGGTCGCGGTTGTTCCGCCGGTCCTCGGCGTCAGCCGCAGTACTCGTCCTCGGTGACGTGCTGCAGCCACACCGTGGACTGCTCGGGGTCGTCGGCGCCCTCGGACATGGCGAGGTGCTCCATGAAGTCGTCGGGCGTGGCGCCGTGCCAGTGCTCCTCGCCCGGCGGGCAGTACACGGTCTGTCCGGGGGGCACCCGCCGCACCTCCTGGCCGCGTGACTGCACGAGCGCGACGCCGGACAGGACGTGCAACGTCTGGCCGCGTGCGTGGCGGTGCCAGGCCGTGCGGGCACCGGGTGCGAACCGCACCAGGCCGACGACCATGCGCTGGTCACCCTCCTGCGGGGTGGCGATCAGGTCGAGCCAGACGTCGCCGGTGAACCGCTCCGGCGGGTTCTTGACGGTGGGCTGCTTGTCGATGCTGCGCATCAGCGAGTCTCCATGGTGGGGTCGGGCGTCGCCAGGGCGGGGCGGTCGACGAGGGTCGTCGCGGCCCACGACGCGAGGAGCGCGAGGCCGTCCGCCGACGGCGTGCCGGCCACGGCGGTGTAGACGTTGAGCTGGAGCCCGGGGTCCGCCGGCAGCAGGAGGGCCTCGTAGTCGAGCTCGAGCAGGCCGACGGCCGGGTGGTGGAACACCTTGGTGCCGGAACGGTGGTACCGCACGTCGTGGGAGGCCCACAGTCGCCGGAAGTCCTCGCTGCGGGTCGAGAGCTCGCCGACGAGGTCGGTCAGCCGCCGGTCGTACGGGTTGTGGCCCGCCTCGGCACGCAGGATCGCGACCGCGTCGTGGGCCATGCGGTCGGCCTGCTGGCCCCAGAACTGGCGGGCGGCGCCCGGGTCGAGGAACTGGAACCGGGCGGTGTTGACGGGCGTGCCCGGTGTGCGGGTCGGCGAGTCGTACAGCGGCGCGTACAGGGCGCGTCCCAGCAGGTTGGCCCCCAGCACGTCCAACCTGCCGTTGCGCACGAACGCGGGAGCGGCGAGCGCCTCGACGACGCGCAGCACCGACGGACGGAGCACCGCGTCGGGGAGGCGTCGCGCGCGCGACCGGGCCGCGCCGGAGGCGTTCGCCGCTCGGGCCAGGTCGGACAGGTGACCACGTTCGGCCTCGTCGAGCTGCAGCGCCTCGGCCAGGGACTCCAGGACCGCCTCGGAGACCCCGGCGAGGTTGCCGCGCTCCATACGCGTGTAGTAGTCGATGCTGACGCCGGCGAGCATCGCGACCTCCTCGCGGCGCAGCCCCGGGACGCGGCGGTTCCCGCCGTAGGCGCCGAGGTTGGTGCGCTCCGGGGAGAGGCGGCCGCGGCGAGTCGTGAGGAACTCACGGGTCTCGGCTCTCAGGTCCATGCCTCGACGGTACGGTCCACCGCCCGACACCGGGAGGTACTGGCGTTACCTCGCCCGGCGAGCGGGGTAACAGCAGGCCCTCCCGAGGCGGTCGTGCGGTCCCTAGCGTGGACGGCATGACGACGACTCCCACGCTCACCCTGAACAACGGCGTGACGCTGCCAGCCCTCGGGTTCGGGGTGTTCCAGTCCCCACCCGAGGAGACCGCCGCCGCCGTGCGGACCGCGCTCGAGGTCGGGTACCGGCACGTCGACACCGCCGCCGCGTACGGCAACGAGCGCCAGGTCGGCCAGGCGCTGCGGGAGTCCGGCCTCGACCGCGACGAGGTGTTCGTCGAGACCAAGGTCTGGGTCTCGGACTACGGGTACGACGAGACCCTGCACGCCTTCGCCAAGGCCACCGGCAAGCTCGGCGTCGAACGGATCGACCTGCTGATCCTGCACCAGCCGGCGCCCGACCGGTTCGACGCGACGGTCGCCGCGTACCGGGCGCTGGAGCGACTGCTCGCCGACGGCGCCGTGCGGGCGATCGGGGTGAGCAACTTCATGCCGCACCACCTGAAGTCCCTCCTCGAACGCGTGGAGGTGGTCCCCGCCGTGAACCAGGTCGAGCTGCACCCCTACTTCACCCAGCGCGACGTGCAGCAGGCTGATGCGGCGCACGGCGTGCTCACCCAGGCGTGGTCGCCGATCGGCGGGATCACCTTCTACCCGGGCTGGGGCGGCGACGCGCGGCGCAGCACGCTCGACGACCCGACGCTCGGGGCGATCGCGGCCGCGCACGGCAGGACCGCGGCGCAGGTGATGCTCCGGTGGCACCTGGAGCAGGGCCGGTCCGCGATCCCGAAGTCCGTCGTCCCGGCCCGCATCGCGGAGAACTACGACGTCGTCGCCTTCGCTCTCACACCCGACGAGCTGGCCGCGATCGACGCGCTGGACACCGGCGTGCGCGGCGGCCCCGACCCCGACGTCCCGCGCCCCGAGCTCTTCGCCCGGGCCATCCCCGAGTCCTGACGCCCGGGACGCCGCATCCCGACCCGTCCGACGTTCGGCGCGATCGTCGGACGTCGCCACCCCTATCCCTAGGAGACAGCTCGATGAGAGCCACGTTCATGTACGGCGCGGGCGACGTCCGCGTCGAGACCGTTCCCGATCCGACGATCCAGCAACCGACCGACGCGGTCGTGCGCGTCGTGCGCGCCTGCGTGTGCGGGTCGGACCTGCACCGGTACCGGTCCCTGCCGGCGTCCGGCACGGGCAGGCCGATGGGTCACGAGCTCATCGGCGTCGTCGAGGAGACGGGCTCTGCCGTGACGGCGGTCCACCCCGGCGACTTCGTCGTCGCGCCGTTCTCGTTCCAGGACAACACCTGCGCGTTCTGCCGGGAGGGCTTCCACACGTCGTGCGTCGACGGCGGCTGGTACGGCTCCCCCGAGACGGGCGGCCTGCAGGCGGAGCTGGCCCGCATCCCGCTCGCCGACGGCAGCCTGGTCGTCGTCCCCGACACCGACCCGACCACGGCGGACCCGTCGCTCCTCGCGTCGCTGCTGGCGCTGTCCGACGTGTACCTGACCGGGCACCACGCGGCGCACATGGGCCGCGTCGGGCCCGGCACGACCGTCACCGTGATCGGCGACGGCGCGGTCGGCCTATCGGCCGTGCTCGCCTCCCGCCGGCTCGGCGCCGAACGGATCATCCTCATGGGCCGGCACACCGAGCGCACCGACCTCGGGCGCGAGTGGGGCGCGACCGACGTCGTCGCCGCACGCGGCGCCGAGGGAGTCGCCCAGGTCATGGACCTCACCCGGGGTGAGGGGTCGCACGTGGCGATCGAGGCCGTCGGGCTCATGCCGGCCTACGAGCAGGCCTACGGCATCGTGCGCCCCGGTGGGGTCGTCTCCCGGATCGGCATCCCCCAGTACGAGGACGCGCCCGTCGGGTTCGGGTCCCTCTTCGGCAAGAACGCGACGCTCACGGGCGGTCCCGCCCCGGTCCGCGCCTACCTCGAGGCCGGCATCGCCGACGTGCTCGCCGGCGAGATCGAGCCCGGCCGCGTCTTCGACATCGAGCTCCCGCTCACGGCGGCGGCCGAGGCCTACCGGCTGATGGACACCCGTGAAGCACTCAAGGTCGCGTTGCGGCCGTGACCGCCCACGGCCGGCGGCGTGGTTCCCACCACAGCACCGCCGCGCCCCACCGCACGGAGGAAGCCATGCCCACACCGGCCGCCCAGGCCCACCACGACGCCCTGTTCCCGAGGCACCCCTCGACGCTCGCCCGCACGGACCCGGACCTGGTGGAGATCTTCGACGACTTCGCGTTCGACGAGGTGCTCGCACACTCCGGGCTCGAGCCCCGGCTCCGGCTGATCACCCAGCTCGCCGCCCTCGTCGGAGCCGGCGCCCTGGCCGAGTACCGCGTGATGCTCGGCGCGGCGCTGACAGTCGGCGTCAGCCCCGTGGAGCTCAAGGAGATCGTCTACCAGGCCGTGCCCTACGTGGGGATGGGGCGCGGCTACGACGTGGTGGCCGCGACGAACGACGTCCTGACCGACCGCGGCGTGCCGCTGCCGCTGCCGAGCCAGTCCACGACCACCCGGGAGACCCGAGCCGGCGCCGGCCGGGCCGTGCAGGAGCAGATCGTCGGGGCCGACCGTCTGGCCGCCCTGGACGCGCGCACACCCGACGACGAGCAGCACGTCCAGCGCTGGCTGTCGGCGCACTGCTTCGGCGACCACTACACGCGCACGGGCCTCGACGTGCCCACCCGCGAGCTGGTCACCCTGGCGCTGCTCGTCGGCCTCGGCGGCGCGGACGCGCAGGTGAGGGGGCATGTCGCCGCCAACCTCAACGTCGGCAACGACCGGCAGCGCCTGATCGACGTCGTCACCCAGCTGCTGCCGTTCATCGGCTACCCCCGGACGCTGAACGCCCTCGCCGCGATCGACGAGATCGCGCCGGCGGACGGCGCGCGCTGACCGCCGGCCGGCGGCCCCGTTCCGATCGAAGGAGACACCACATGCAGTACCGACCCCTCGGACGCACCGGCGTCCAGGTCAGCCCGCTGTGCCTCGGCGCCATGATGTTCGGACCCTGGGGGAACGACGACCGCGCCGACGCCGTCCGGATCATCCACCGGGCGCTGGACGCCGGCATCAACATCGTCGACACCGCCGACGTGTACTCGGCCGGCGTCTCGGAGGAGATCGTCGGGCAGGCCCTCGCCGGGCGCCGTGACGAGGTGGTCCTCGCCACCAAGTTCTTCATGCCGATGGACGACGACCCGAACCACCGCGGCGGCTCCCGGCGCTGGATCATCCGCGCGGTCGAGGACTCCCTGCGGCGCCTGGGCACCGACCACATCGACCTGTACCAGGTGCACAGGCCCGGCCCGGACACCGACGTCGCCGAGACCCTCGGCGCACTGTCCGACCTGGTCCGCCAGGGCAAGGTCCGCTACATCGGCTCCTCGTCGTACTCCGCCTCACAGATCGTCGAGGCGCAGTGGGCGTCCCGGGAGCGGAACCTGGAGCGGTTCGTCACCGAGCAGCCGCCGTACTCGCTGCTGGTGCGCGGCATCGAAGAGGACGTGCTTCCCACCACCCTGCGGCACGGCATGGGCACCCTGACGTACTCCCCGCTCGCCGGCGGCTGGCTGTCCGGCCGGTGGCGCAAGGGCGCCGCCGGCGTACCGACGTCGTCGGCACGGCCCGGTGCCCGGTTCGACATGTCGACGGCTGCCAACCAACGCAAGCTCGACGTCGTGGAAGACCTCGCCACGCTGGCCGACGACGCGGGACTCAGCCTGCTGCAGATGGCGATCGCCTTCGTCGTCAACCACCCCGGCGTCACCGCCGCGATCGTCGGACCCCGCACCATGGACCAGCTCGAGTCCTACCTGCCCGCCGCCGAGCTCACGCTCAGCCCCGACGTCCTGGACCGCATCGACGAGATCGTCGCCCCCGGCGTCACCCTCAACCCCGACGACAACAGCTACGGCGCGTACGAGCTGCTGCCCGCCGCCCGCCGCCGCACCCGAGAGGACGCCGCGCGATGACCGCCTGGACTCCCGCAGACCGGGCGGTCCTCGACCGTGCGGGCGAGGTCCGGGTGGCGGCCCACCACCCCGGACGGCGCCCTGCGCCCGACGACGATCGTGTGGCACGCAGTCGTCGACGGGCAGGTGCACCCCCGGTCCGTGCGCGACGACGACGGTGCCTGGTACCGAGCCGCGCGGCGCACCGGGACAGGTGTCACCGACGCCGGACGGGTGCGCCGGCAGGTCGCGGGCGGTCTGGGGCGGCAGACCGCCCCGCCGGCGCCGCGCGCCGCTTCGATCAGGCCTGCGACAACCGCGCGGCGAGCGCGTCGAGCGTCGCCGCCGCCGGGGCGAACCCGACGAGGTCGAGGTGGCCGTGCGGCACGCCCGGTCGGGTGACCTCGACCACGTCGACGCGGGCGGCCCGCAGCTGCCCGGCGAACCGGTGGCCGCTGGCGCGAAAGGCGTCGAACTCGCTGTTCTCCACGTACGTGGGTGGGAACGCGGACAGGTCGTCGCTCAGGCCGGCGTAGGCGTACGGCGTGGCGGTCTCGCGGCCGCCGCCGAGCATGGCCCGGTCGATGGCCTCGGACATGGCCGGCGGGAACGTGAGCGCGGGCGGCGCCGCCGCGAGGGCCTGCGCGAGCTCCGCGTCCGGCTCCGGCACGCCGGGGTGCAGCAGCGGGTACACCAGGAGGGTCTGCCACGGCGGCCGGCCCTGCTCGCACGCGCGCACCGTCACGCCGGCCGCCAGCGCGGCGCCGGCGCTGGCCCCGCCGATCGCGACGCGCTGCGGGTCCACACCGAAGCGGGCGGGGTCGGCGCGCACCGCCGCCAGCACCGCCGCGCAGTCGTCCTGCGGCACCGGGAAGCGCACGGGACGCCCACGCTCGTCGAGCCGGTCGTCGCCGGTGCCGCCCAGCTCAGGCGGGACCGGGCACAGCCGGTAGTCGACGGAGACGACGACGGCGTCCGCCCGCCCCGCGACGCCGCGGGCCACCTCGTGGGCCTCCGGCATGTCGAGGTCGCCCCACGCGAAGGCGCCGCCGTGCATCCAGACCAGGCAGGCGCGCCCACCCCGGGGGGCCGGCGTCCGCGGGGTGTAGACGCGCACGGGCACCGGGCCGTGGGGGCCGGCGACCGCCGTGGGCGCGACGTCCAGGTCCCAGTCCTCGGGCGGCCCGAACGGCGCCTTCCACCGCACGTCGACCTCGTCGGGCAGCTCCCGGAACGAGGCGTAGCCGTCCAGCAGGTGGCGGCGGGCCTCCAGCGCGGGGTCGAGCCGGCGGGACCCGGACGGTTCGCTCACGCCCGCGCCAGCCGGACCATCGACCACGACACCGGCGGCAGCTCGACGCCGGCGCGACCGGCCCGCACCGCCGCGGTGGCGTTCGGCCGCGGTAGCACCGACGTCGAGTCGTCGGCCGTCGCCGTCCACGTGTGGTCGGGGTTCGAGAGCGTCAGCGCCTCCGCGACGGCCAGCTCGCCGAAGCCCCGCAGGTCCACGTCGAGCGCCACCGGCTCGGTCGTCGAGCGGTTGACCGCGAAGAGCACCAGCTCGCCCGCGGCGTCGTCGTAGGTGGCGACGGCGTCCAGGGCGGCGACCTCGCCGTACTTCGCGGTCTGCACCGTGGGGCCGTCCACCGCGACGCGCAGCACCTGGCCGGCGGCGTGCCGGGACGTCAGCGCGAACGGGTGGAAGGTCGTCTGCCGCCAGGCCCGGCCGCCGGGCTCGGTCATGATCGGCGCGATGACGTTGACCAGCTGGGCGAGCGACGCCGCGTGCACCCGGTCGGTGTGCCGCAGCAGGCTGATGAGCAGGCCGCCGACGACGACGGCGTCCGCGACCGTGTAGCGGTCCTCCAGCAGCACCGGCGCCACCGGCCAGTCGTCGCCCGAGGGCGGCTGCGACTCCGCGCGGTCGATGTACCAGACGTTCCACTCGTCGAACGAGATGTTGACGCGCTTGCTGTGGTTGCCGGCCGCCCGCACCGCGTCCGCGGTCGCCGCCACGTCCTCGACGAAGCGGTCCATGTCGACCGCGGAGGCGAGGAACGAGGCGAGGTCCCCATCCTCCTCGTGGTAGTAGGCGTGCGCGGAGATGAGGTCCACCTGGTCGTAGGCCTCGGTGAGCACGGTGTGCTCCCAGGTGCCGAAGGTCGCCATGCCACGCCCGGACGAGCCGCACGCGACGAGCTCGATGCCGGGGTCGATCATGCGCATCGCGCGGGCCGTCTCGGCGGCCAGGCGCCCGTACTCGTGCGCCGTCTTGTGGCCGGTCTGCCACGGGCCGTCCATCTCGTTGCCGAGGCACCACATCCGGATCCGGTAGGGCTCGTCCGCGCCGTTCGCGCGGCGCAGGTCCGACAGCCGCGTGCCGCCGGGGACGTTGCAGTACTCCAGCAGGTCGAGCGCCTCCTGCACGCCCCGGGTGCCGAGGTTCACCGCCATCATCGGCTCGACCCCTGCCGTGCGGCACCACCGCACGTACTCGTCGACACCCACCAGGTTCGGCTCGGTCGAGTGCCACGCGAGGTCCAGCCGCGCCGGCCGCTGCTCGCGCGGCCCCACGCCGTCCTCCCAGCGGTACCCGGACACGAAGTTGCCGCCCGGGTAGCGGACCGTCGTCACACCGAGCTCGCGGGCCAGCTCGACGACGTCCCGGCGGAAGCCGTCCGCGTCCGCCGTGGGATGGGACGGGTCGTGGATGCCGGTGTAGACGCAGCGCCCGAGGTGCTCGACGAACGAGCCGAAGGTCCGCGGCCGCACGGGGCCGATCGTGAAGACGGGGTCGACGGTGAGGACTGCTGAGCGCATCTGATCAGGCCGTTCGTGTGGACCGGGACGGGGGCCGGCGCGCCGAGCGGCCGGTCACCGGCCAAGATATGCCAGGCGCTCCGGCAGCAGGGGGTGCGCCACCGCGCGCAGCTCGTCCGCGACGCCGAGTGCCAGCTCTGTCAGCGACGAGCCGAGCGCCGCCGTCGCGCCCCCACCCGCACCCGCCCGGCCCGATCGCACCCCCACCCGTCCCGCCGCCCGCCCCAGTCGCACCCGCCGCCGCATTCGCCGATGCGCACATCCGAGCGAGATGGGCACGTCCTGGTGCCCATCTCGCGTCGACGTGCCCATCTCGCGGGGCCGATCGGTGGGGGCGCGGCGGGGACAGGACCGAGCCGGGCGGCCGGCCCGGGGTCACGTCGCCGCCGGGCCGCTACGGTGCCCGTCATGGTGTGGTGGCAGATCGTCGGCTGGGCGGGCTCCGCGCTCGTCGTCCTCTCGCTCATGCAGGCGCGTGTGCTGCGGTTCCGGTGGCTCAACCTCGTCGGCTCGGTGCTCGCCACGGCGTTCAATGCCGTGTTCGCCATCTGGCCCTTCGTCGCCATGAACGGCGTCATCGCGATCATCAACGTCTACTGGCTGCGGCGACTGGTCCGTGAGCGGCACGACGAGGCCGTCTACGCCGTGGTCCAGCTCGCGCCCGACGACGCCTACCTCGCCCATGTCATGGCGGTCCACGCGACGGACATCGCGGGCTACCGCTCGTCCCCGCCCGCCGTGGGCGGCGCGGGCGAGCAGCTGGCCTTCCTCGTCGTCCGCGGCGACGAGGCCGTTGGTGTCGTGCTCGTCTCCGACCTCGGCGCCGGCGTAGGACACGTGGACCTGGACTGGGTGACGCCCCGCTTCCGTGACTTCACGCCCGGCGAGTTCGTGTACCGCAAGAGCGGGGTGTTCGCGGCGCGGGGGTTCCAGCGGCTCGTCGCGCCAGGAGGACCGGGCCAGGCGGACTACCTCGCCCGCGTCGGCTTCGAGCGCTCGGGCGACGAGTGGGTGCGCGAGGTTGCCGCCTGACGGTGGCACGGGCCCACGCGTCGTGGTCGGCGCGTGACCTGACCACAGCCCGCCGCGCGTCAGGGGCACCCACCGCCGCCGCGGCCGCGTCCACCGTGGCCCCACCGTCGCCGCCACGGTGCGACCCATGGCCGTCCGCCCCCGATCACCCGTCCCCACCGCGCCGGCCACGCTCCCGACCCTCCACCTCGCCCACGACCACACGAGCCAGGACGTCGCGCGGCGGCTCCGCGGCGGGGCGTGGCGCCGGGTAGGGCGCGGCGCGTACCTCGCCACCGAGGTGGAGGCCACCGCACGACGAACCGCGCTCGCGCACATCGTCGCGGTGCACTCGCGGCTCACGGCACCGCACGTGTTCAGCCACGACTCGGCCGCCCTGCTGTGGGGCCTGCCGCTGTGGACCGTCCCCGACGTGGTGCACGTGTACCAGCGCCACCGCCCCGGGGCTCGCCGGGATCCCACGACGCGCCGCCACCTGGGGGCACCCGCCGTCGCCGCCGTCACGCTGACCGGCGGCCTGCCCGCCACCACGCTCGCACTGACTGCGGTGGACTGCGCGCGGGCGATGACGCCTCGCGCTGCCCTCGTCGTCGTCGATGCCGCGCTGCGCGCCGGTGCGCCACGGGCCGAGATGCTCCGGCTGCTGGCGCTCGATCCGACGGGCCGCGGCTCGGCCCGGGCGCGAGCGGTGGTGCTCCTCGGCGACGCCGGCGCCGAGTCTCCGCAGGAGTCCGCCCTCCGGTTCCTCCTGCTGCGCGCCGGGATGCCGCAGCCCGAGACGCAGGTGCGCATCGACACCCCGGTCGGCACGTTCTGGGCCGACCTCGGGTGGGAACGATGGCGCGTGGTGCTCGAGTACGACGGGCGCCCGAAGTATGCGGATCCGGACGCGCTGATCCGAGAGAAGCGTCGGCACGACGCGCTGGTCGAGGCCGGCTGGCGCGTCATCCGCGTGACGAAGGAGGACCTGGCCCGGCCGGCCCAGCTCGTTGCACGGGTCGAGCGACTGCTGCCGCAGGACGCTCCGCACATCCGACGACCCCACATGCGGACGATGTGACCCTCGGACCTCCGTGCCAGCTCACGGGCACCACGGTCGGCAGGCTCGAGCGTGACCTGACGTTCGACCCGCGCGAGATGAGCACATCGGTGCGAAATGGGCACCAGGACGTGCCCATTTGACGGGAGAGTGCACAGCTCGGCACTGGCAGAGCTGTCGCAGCGGGCATCATGGGGCCATGAGCACCGTCGTCGCACTGTCCCTCGTCGGAACGCAGGTCGGCGGGGGGTGGGGCAAGGCGCAGCGCATCGCGATCGCCAGCGTCGACGACGGGACGATCACCGAATGGACCGAGCACGACGTGCGCTGGGACGTGGCGCACGACGAGGGCACGGAGGGGTCGCACCACGCGCGCGTCGTGCGCTTCCTCCGGGACAACGGCGTGCAGGTGGTCGCCACCGGGCACATGGGCCCGCCGATGGCGCGGATGCTCGCCACCATGGGGATCCGGGCCGTGGTCGAGGCCGCCGGCGACCCGCGCGCGGCGGCGTTGGCCGCCGCACAGGGATAGTCACCACCTGCCCGTTCACCCGCGCATCGCCATCTGACGCGGGTCAACCCGCGACCGAGACGGGCACGTTGACGTCACATGGGCACCAGCGCGTGCCCACCTCGCGTGGATGTGCCCATCTCTGTGCGGACGCGGCGACTGACGGCAGCGGCGGACACACGTCGGCGGGCGCACCTGGGCGGACACACGTCGGCGCCGGCGGGGGGATCCCGGCCGGCGCCGTCGCGAGGGCTGCCGTGGAGCGACTACAAGCCGTGCCGCGCCCGAGCGGCCTGCTCCTGGGCCTTGAACAGGCCGAACCTCGGCAGGAACTTGTCCCAGTCGATGGTGTGCGAGTCGATCTCCGGCCCGTCGATGCACGCGTGCTTGCGGACCAGCTTGTCGTCGATCACCACGGGCACCATGCACGCGCCGCACATGCCGGTCGCGTCCACCATGATCGAGTTCAGCGACGCCACGGTCGGCACGCCGTACGGCTTGGTCATGTCGGACACGCCGCGCATCATCATCGGCGGGCCGATGGTGACGACCTCGGCGATCTTCCGGCCGGCCTTGAGCATCTCCTCGAGCGGCTTGGTGACGAAGCCCTCGACGCCGTACGAGCCGTCGTTCGTCGCGTAGACGACGTCGAGCTGGTCGCCGAACTCCGCCTGGAGCGCCGCCACCCGCTCCCCGGGAGCCGTCCAGAACATGAGGTCCTTGGACCGGAACCCGGCGATGAGCGTGACGTGGTTCCCCAGCCGCAGGTGCTCGCGCATGATCGGGTGCACCGGGGGCAGGCCGAGCCCGCCGGCGGTGAACACGACGGTCTCGTCGTCCGGGTAGCGGTGCAGCTCGGACGGCCGGCCCAGCGGGCCGGCGATGCCCGCGAGGACGTCGCCCGGCTTCATCGCGTTGATCTCGATCGAGCTGACACCCATCGCCTGCACGACGAGGCAGATCGTGCCCGCCGCCGCGTCCCAGTCCGCCAGCGTGAGCGGGATGAGCTCGCCGCCCACGCGCGGGAACACCCGGACGAACTGACCCGCCCGTGCCGACCTGGCGATGATGGGCGCCCGGACGGTGAGCTCCTCGATGCCCGGCGAGAGGTTCCGCTTGGCGAGGATGACGCAGTCTGATGCCGCCGTGTCGGTGTACTTCCTCGCCGACGTGACCATCCGCTTGACGTCCGCCGCCGGCACGTCGACGTCGCCGAGGATCTCGCGCGCCGCCGCCTGGCCGTCGCCGGCCGCGTTGATCGCCGTGGACCCGCCGCGGGTCGCGTCACCGCCGGAGTAGATGCCCTCGAGCGTGGTCTGCTGCGACCCGGACTCCGCCAGGTTCAGCGTGCCCCACTTGGACGTCTCCAGCCGCGGCTCGGAGTCCTTGATGATCGGGTTCGACGAGTTGCCGAGCGCCATGATCACCAGGTCGGCCTCGACCTGCTCCGTCTTGCCCGTCGCCATGGGGCGCCGCCGGCCGGACGCGTCCGGCTCGCCGAGCTCCATGACGTCGAGCGTCGCCGCCTTGACGAAGCCGGTGTTGGTGTCGCCGAGGAACTCCGACGGCGACCGCAGCGGCATCAGCGCGATGCCCTCCTCGAGCGCGTGCTCCAGCTCCTCGACACGGGCGGGCATCTCGGCGCGGGTGCGCCGGTAGACGATCGTCACGTTGCCGCCGAGGCGCCGGGACGTGCGCGCCGCGTCCATCGCGGTGTTGCCGCCGCCGATGACCAGGACGTTCTTGCCCGCGACGAACGGCAGCGGCGTCTCCTGGTCCTCCCAGTTGGCGTGCATGAGGTTGACGCGCGTGAGGAACTCGTTCGCGGACATGACGTTGAGCAGGTGCTCGCCCGGGATGTTCATGAACATCGGGAGGCCCGCGCCGGTGCCGACGAAGATCTTCCAGAAGCCGGCGTCGCGCAGGTCCTGCAGCGAGGCCGTCTTGCCGACGACGAAGTTCGTCACGAAGCGGCCGCCGAGGAGCCGGATCTTGCGGACCACGTCGTCGATGAGCTCGTTCGGCAGCCGGAACTCGGGGATGCCGTAGCGGAGCACGCCGCCCAGCTCGTGGAACGCTTCGAACACCGTGACCGGGAACCCCTCGGCCGCCAGCAGGTAGGCGTTGATGAGGCCGGACGGGCCGGACCCGACGATCGCCACCGGCGGCCTGGCCGCCATGGTCCACGGGTTCGGGTAGGAGGCGAACCGCACGCTGTCGGCGTCGGGGTTGACCAGCTTGTCGCGCTCGGGCAGGAACCACTCGAGCTGGCCGATCGACATCGACGTCTTGTGCAGGCAGGCGGCCTGGCACTGCAGCTCCTGCGGGCAGACGCGACCGGTGACGTCCGGCAGCGGGTTGCACGACTGGAGCAGCTCGAGCGCCTCCTGGAACCGCCCGGTGCCGATGAGCTCCATCATCACGGGGATGTGGATCTTCACCGGGCAGCCGTACTTCGGCGGCTTGTGCGCCTCGAGGAACACGCCGAGCTCGCACGGCGCATCCGCGCACTGCTTGTCGCGGATCGCCTCGAGCCAGACCAGCAGGTCGATGTCCCGCCGGGTGAACCCGAGGTCCATGTAGCCGAGGTAGCCCTTGTTCACCAGGCCGAAGTCCTCGGCCCGGTCGTCGGCCTCGCGGATGTACGGCGGGATGGTGCTGCCCGCCGGCCAGTCGTTGGAGAGCCCCTTGAACATCGGGTAGCGGTCGGACAGGTGCTCGTCGATCGCGCGGATGAACGTGCGCTTCTTGCCCAGCGGCAGGTCCCAGATGAACCGCATGAGCACCGTGGACACGTCGTCGTCCCGCAGCAGCATGTCCCACAGCCGCACAACGAAGTCGTGCGACAGCTCGCTCTGGCGGAACTCCCACGCCACGGCCGCCATGCCGTCCGCGATGAACATGTCGCGGAAGGTGCGCGGGTCGGCGACGAGCCGGCGCTCGAGCAGGTCGAGCTGGTTCCGGAAGGTGGAGACCCCTCGCGTCGCGTCGAGGGCCTCCACCTCCTGACGCGTCGCGTCGAGGGCGTTGCGTGCCCCGACCCAGCGCTGTACCTCGTCCTGGGGCCGAAGGGGCGTGTCGGTGCTCATCAGTGGATGATCTCCGCGTCGCAGGTGGACTTGACCCGGGCGATCCGCTTGGCGACCTCGGGCGTGACCTCGAAGCCGTCGAGCGCACCGGCCTTCATGCGGCCGACGACCCTGGCCTGCCCGTCGACGACGATCGTCGCCTTCTCGAACAGGGCCGGCAGCTCCTGGTAGCAGGTGCCGCAGTCGTTGCACTTCGGCTCGTCGGCCGGATCCAGCCAGATCGGCCGGTCCGCCACCGCCGTCGCCGTCGCGGCCGGAGCCGGGGCGGCCGCTGCCGCCGGTGCCCCGCCGAACGAGAACGCCGGCATGCTCGTCGGGGCCCCCGACGACGCAGCCAGCTCGGCCATCGCCGCGGCGATCTCGTCGAGCGAGGCCTCCCGGGCGCTGGACGCGGCCTCGTACTTGGCGGACAGGTCGGCGAGCTCCGCCTTGTGCGCCGCGGACAGCCGCGCCTCGCCGAACCCGGCGAGGTACTGCAGCGTCTGCCAGTGGTGCTTGCGGTCCTCGACGAGCGTGACGATGGCCGGCGAGCAGGCGACCTTGATGAGGCGCTTGTCGTCGTCCGTCGCGTAGACGAACGGCACCTTGCCGACCCGCGCCTCGTCGGACAGCTCGACGAACTCGGCGATCGGGACGAGCGTGGCCTCGTCGGCGCCCTTGATCTTCTTGAACTGCTTGGCGAAGCGCACCTCGCCGAGCGCGAACTCCGCCGGCGTCAGCGGCGTCGTCATGAGCTGCAGGTTCCCGCTCTCGTCGATGTACTCGACCGTCGCGGTGCTCCACAGCTTGTCGACGTCGGGGTTGCCATCGAGGTCGAACCGCTCCGGAAGCGTGCCGCCCTTGCGCGGGTCGTGCACGAACAGCGGGCTGACCCGGCTCTCGACCGCGAGCCGCGAACGGCGGTTCGACAGGTCCTCGGGGATCCCGTTCTCCGTACCGCAGGGGGCGTAGATCTCCATGACCGCCGCACCCTCGCGGAACCCGAGCATGCTCAGTGCCGCGCCGAGGAAGTGCCCGTGCAGCGCCGTGGCCGTGGTGGCGACGAAGACGTTCGGGTGGAACGCCGCGATGACGCCCATCTCCTTGCGCACCTCGCGCTTGCCCGAGTGTGCCTTGCCGTAGCGGGCGAGGTCGGCGTCCTGGCCGGTGAGGCTGGCCGTCGAGGCCTGCCCGCCGGTGTTGGAGTAGCCGCCGGTGTCGAGCACGAGCGCCTTGATCGGGGTGCCGCTGGTCAGCACGCGGGACATCGCACCGAAGCCGATGTCGTACGAGGCGCCGTCGCCACCGATCGTCAGGATGTTCGGCAGCAGGGCGAGCTCGTCCGGCGTGAACTCGTGCCACGTCAGCGTCGCGCCGGCCTTGGCGTGCACCGCCGGGTCGTAGGAGTCGGCCAGCTCGAGCTTCGCGTTCCGCAGCGCCCGGACCTCCGGGACGATCTGGGAGGCGAGGCCCTCGTAGATGCCGACCGCGAGCGGCTGCGCGTCCTGGAACAGGCTGTTGACCCACGGGTCGAAGTACGGCTGGAACGGCATCGTCGAGGCGTAGACCGACGAGCAGCCGGTCGAGTTCGCGATGACCGTGGATGCCGGGCCGCTGCCGGTGGGGCCGCCCTCGTAGAGGTACAGCGCCTTGTCGAGCTCGACCACCAGCTGGCCGAGGTGCTTGCGCCGCGCGGCGTCCTGGACGGTGTCGAGCTTGGCCGTCAGCTGCGCGATGGTCTCCTCGAGCTCGGCGATGTGGGCGCGCTTGCGCTCCTCGCCCAGCGCCTTGGACATCGCCGTCACGAGCCGGACCGCGGTGACCTCGCCGCAGCCGCGGCAGGCGCCGTGCCCACCGACCATCGCGTAGTAGTTCGCGTGGTCGAGGAGCATGCGCTTGACGTCACCCTCGGCCGACACGGCGTCGGCGACGAACCGCTTCGGCGTGTTGGGCAGCGCGGCCATCCGCTCGAACCGCTGCTCCAGCATGTCGAGCAGGCTGTCGTCCTGCTCTGCCGCGGTCAGCGCGTGCGGTCCGCAGACGTCGACGCACTGCAGGCAGCCGGTGCACTTCCACGGGTCGACGACCGCCGAGAACAGCGCGCCGGTGCCCGGCGTCTGCTTCTCCATCGCGTCGAAGAACGGCCGCGTCCGGGCGACCGGGAAGGCGCCGAGCGCCTCGACGACCGCGTCGGCGTAACGGGCGACCGCCCGCTCGTCGGTGTCCGGGACCGCCTTGGCGGCGACCGCCGCGAGCGACGTGGCGTCGCCGTCCGCGCGGAGCTCCTGGCGGATCCGCTCGGCCCACGGGTAGGCCACCGCGCGCAGCGCCTCGCGCTGCGGCTCGGGGGCGTCCACGGTGGCGATCGCGGAGAGCACCAGGTCGTGGATCTCGTGGAGCGTGTTCGGCAGGGCCGCGTCGGGACAGGCGATGCCGCACTCGAGACAGCCGGTACACGCCGTCGGGTCGAACACCGGCACCGTGCGCCGGAAGATGCCCTTGTCCTTGTTGAGGCCCGTGGCGACCGGCATGAACAGGCCGGCACCCGGGAGCACCGGGGACTCCCCGATGGTGCCCTCGCGGAACGGACGGGCGGCGAGGTCCTCGTAGTACGCGGGGTCGAACAGCGCGGTGGCGCGCGGCTCCGCCGCGACGGGGCACATCGACGCCGACAGCGCCACGGTCCGGGTCCGCACCGCGGCCGGCTGGGCGTCGATGGCGACGAACTCGTCGGCCTCGTACTGGATCGGGCTGATCGCCGCGATGGCGTCGGTGATGACCGCCATGTTGGAGTTGACGATCGTGTCGCCCTTGCGGCCGAACTTCTTCGTCAGCTCGTGGCGCACCTTCTCCAGGATGTCGTCCCGCGACGCGCCCTTGGACACCCGGTCGACCCAGCCGACGACGGCGCCGATGAAGGCGATGCCCATCATGCGGGTCTCGAGCTCGGGCGTCGGGGCGTGCTTCTTGGCGACGGTGAAGGCGTCCATGACGAGGAACGTGATGTTCTTCTCGCGGATGGTGCGTCGCGCGTGGGCCGGCAGGCTGCGCCACACGTCGATCGGCGCCAGGTCCGACTGCATGATGAACGTGCCGCCGGGCGCCAGCCCCTTGAGCGGGTTGGTGTGGACGAACGCCTTGTGGTCCGGGGAGACGACGACCTCGACGTCCTCGAGCTCGGCGTTGGTGAGCAGCACCGGCTCCGGCGACAGCGTGATGTAGAAGTTCGTCGCCGCGCCGCTCTTCTCCGAGCCGTACTTCGGCGCCGACTTCGAGTACATGCCCAGCACGCCCGCGAGGATGTCGGTGAGCAGCTTGCCGGTGGCGATGGTGCCGTAGCCGCCGACCGAGTGGAACCGGATGCGCAGCGCGTCCTCCGGCAGCACCTGCGGGTTGTCCTCCGTGGTCAGCGCCATGAGCTCGGTCTCGGGATACGCGGCGCGCAGCCGGTCCTGGATCACCGCGAGCTCGGCCGACGGGGTGTCGGAGAAGAACTGCGAACCCAGGTAGACGAGCGGTGCGCCGCTCGGCGACACCATGTTCTTGAAGGCGGCGACCATGTGACGGGGCTGCACGTCGTGCCCGCCGAGGCCGAAGATCGCCGTGGTGAGCCGCGGACTGGCGGGCAGCGCGGGGATGCCGGGGAACTCGTCCCGGTTGCTCGCGTTGGCGCGGGCCCGGAACAGCGCCTGCGTCACCAGGCGGGTCAGTGCGGTGTCGTCGGACCGCTCGAGCACCGTGACGGCCTTGGCCGTCTTGAGGGCCTCGACGAGCTCGGCCTCCGGGAACGGCTGGAGCAGCTTGACCGAGACGACGCCGACCTTCAGGCCCTGCGAGCGCAGGTAGGGCAGCACGGCGCGGACGTCGTCGGTGATGGAGCCGAGACCGACCATGACGTAGTCGGCGTCCTCGCAGCCGTACGCCATGACGGGCTGGTACTCGCGGCCGGTCAGCTCGGCGTACTCGGCCATCGCCTGGCGGGCCAGTCCCGGCACCGCGGAGACGAAGTGGGTGCGGTGGTCGACCGCGCCGGCCTGGAAGTCGGGCTGGTTCTGCACCGGGCCGGTCAGGCCCGGGTTGTGCGGGTCGACGAGGGCCGGCACCAGCTGGCGGGTGCCCTTCGCCCAGGCGTTGACCCAGGCGCGGCGCCACTGGCCCCGCAGGTCCTCGGGCACCCAGGCGGCCGTCGCGGCGACGAGGTCGCCGGCGGCGTCGGCCTCGACCTGGTCGGCGATGGCCGACAGGTGGGCGCGCAGCGCGGCGAGGTCGTCGGGCACGAAGTCCGCGGCGTGCCGGTCGAGGTACTGGCCGAGCTGGAACACGCGACCCTTGGCGCCGAAGAGGATCTCCTGCGCGACGGTCGGCGCCGGGATCCGGCCGGCCGGGTCGCCGAGGTACTCCTTGAGCAGCTCCGGCTCCGGCAGCAGCACCTCGCTCATCACGTGGCTGGTGGCGAACCCGTCGAACGTGTTGGCTACCGGGATGAGCGACAGCGACGACGTGCGGTACGCGATCGCCGCGAGGTCGGACGCCTCCTGCGGGTTGGACCCGAAGAGGATGGTGTAGCCCGCTGGCAGCAGCGAGTAGATGTCGTCGTGCCCGGCCATGACGTTCAGCGAGTGCTTGGACACCACGCGGGCCGCGACCTGCAGCACGAAGCCGCCGATCTTCTTGCCCACGGTGACGTAGTGCGACTCGAGGGCGTACAGGATGCCCTGGCTCGACGAGGCGTTGGAGACGAAGTTCCCGCCGGTGAGGG
>JAJYSG010000035.1 GCA_021793675.1 Actinomycetes bacterium
TGACGGGCATCAGCCGAAGTGGTTGGGCAGGGTCGCCTCGGAGGCCGCGCGGAGCTCGGCCAGCGGCAGCGTGAACAGGTCGGTGACCTCGAGGGCCGGGGTCTGCCCGTCGGACCCCGTCGCGGCAGTCTCGCCCAGCCGCAGCGCGCGCACCCCGTGCGCGGCGCACAGGTCGACGAGCCGCTGCTCGGCCGCGACCGGCACGGCGACCAGCGCCCGCGCGGTGGACTCGGAGAACAGGGCGGTGAACGGCGTGACGTCGTCGCGGTCGCACAGCGCCTGCAGCGAGACGCGCGCACCCATGCCGTACCGCAGGCACGCCTCGACGAGCGCCTGCGCCAGGCCACCCTCGGACAGGTCGTGGGACGCGTCGGGAAGCTCGTCGCGGGCCGCCTGCACGAGCACGCTCGCCAGCCGCCGCTCCGCGGCGAGGTCGACCGCCGGCGGCCGGCCGCCGAGATGGTGCAGCGCGACGTCGGCCCACGCGGAGCCGTCGAGCTCGTCGTGCGTGGTGCCCAGCAGCCAGATCGCCTCACCCGGCGCGGTCCAGCCGGACGGCACCGCCCGCGCGACGTCGTCGAGCACGCCGAGCACGCCCGCGACCGGCGTCGGGTGGATCGCGGTGTCGCCCGTCGTGTTGTACAGCGACACGTTGCCGCCGGTCACCGGGACCTCGAGGGTCTGGCACGCGTCGGCCATGCCCTCGATGACCTGGACCAGCTGCCACATCGAGTCGGTGCGCTCCGGGCTGCCGATGTTGAGGCAGTCGGTGACGGCCAGCGGGCGGGCGCCGGCCGCGGCGACGTTGCGGTAGGCCTCCGCGAGCGCCAGCTGGGCGCCGGCGTACGGGTCGAGCTGCGCGTAGCGGCCGTTGGCGTCCGTGGCGAGGGCGACGCCCAGGCCGGTGGTCTCGTCGACCCGGACCACGCCCGCGTCGTCGGGCTGCGCGAGCGCGGTGTTGCCCTGCACGAACCGGTCGTACTGATCGGTCACCCACGCCTTGGAGGCGAGGTTGGGGCTGGACACCAGGGCCAGCACGGTGGCCCGCAGCTCGTCGGGCGTCGCCGGGCGGGGGTACGCGGCGGCACCGGCCGTACCCGAGACGCTGTCCGCGTTGAGCGCGTCGAGCCACTGCGGCCGCTCGTACGGACGGTCGTAGACCGGACCGTCGAGCGCGACCGTGCGCGGGTCGACGTCGACGATGCGGTGGCCGAAGTGGTCGATCGTCAGCCGGCCGTCGTCGGTGACCTCGCCGATGACGGCGGTCTCGACGTCCCACTTCGTCGTGATCGCCAGGAACGCCTCGATCTGGTCGGGGCGGACGATGGCCATCATCCGTTCCTGCGACTCGCTCATGAGGATCTCGCCGGCGGTCAGCGTCGGGTCGCGCAGCAGCACCTGCTCCAGGTCGACGTGCATGCCGCCGTCACCGTTGGCCGCCAGCTCGCTCGTCGCGCAGCTGATGCCGGCCGCCCCGAGGTCCTGGATCGCCTCGACGACGCCCGCGGCGAACAGCTCGAGGCAGCACTCGATGAGCACCTTCTCCATGAAGGGGTCGCCCACCTGCACGCTCGGCCGCTTGCTCGGCTTGGAGTCGTCGAACGTCTCGCTGGCGAGGATCGACGCGCCGCCGATGCCGTCGCCGCCGGTGCGGGCCCCGAAGAGGACGACGAGGTTGCCGACGCCCGTGGCGTTGGCCAGGTGCACGTCCTCGTGCCGCAGCACGCCCAGGCACAGCGCGTTGACCAGGGGGTTGCCCTGGTAGCTCGGGTCGAACACGGTCTCGCCGCCGATGTTCGGCAGGCCGAGGCAGTTGCCGTAGCCGCCGACACCCGCGACCACGCCGTGCACCACGCGCGCCGTGTCCGGGTGGTCGATCGCGCCGAAGCGGAGCTGGTCCATGACGGCCACCGGGCGCGCGCCCATCGAGATGATGTCGCGCACGATCCCGCCGACGCCCGTGGCGGCGCCCTGGTAGGGCTCGACGAAGCTCGGGTGGTTGTGGCTCTCCACCTTGAACGTCACGGCCCAGCCGTCGCCGATGTCGACGACGCCGGCGTTCTGGCCTATGCCGACGAGCAGGTGCTCGCGCATCGCCGGGGTCTGCCGCTCGCCGAACAGCCGCAGGTGCTTGCGGCTCGACTTGTACGAGCAGTGCTCGGACCACATGACGGAGTACATGGCGAGCTCGGCGGCGGAGGGCCGGCGGCCGAGCAGCTCGCGGATGCGCGCGTACTCGTCGGCCTTCAGCCCCAGCTCGGCGAACGGCTGCTCGACGTCGGGGCTGGCGGCGGCGTTCTCGACGGTGTCGACGGAGTCGGTGCTCATCAGGGCCAAGCGTAACGGCGCACGACGCGCATCCGGCCCGTCGCCCACCGTCAGTGCAGCAGACCCCGCGCGATCGCGGTCGCCAGCGTGGGCGCCAGCGGCAGTCGCGGGACGAGCGTGGCCTGGTAGGCGTGGTAGACGTCGGCCTTGCCCGGCCACACCGTGGCGACCGGAGTGTTGTCCGGGGCCAGCTGGTGGTGCCAGGAGCCGTGCTCGTGGTCGACGAGGTGGCGCTCGGCGTAGTCCCACACCCGGGCGTACCAGGCGGCGTACTCCGGTTCACCGGTGCGCTGCGCGAGCGCCGCCGCGGCGCCGATCGCCTCCGCCGCCACCCAGTGCATGCGGTCCCGTACCACCGGCGTGCCCGACCAGTCGGTGGTGTAGACGAAGCCGTCCGCCCCGTCGACGGCCCAGCCGTCCGTCGTCGCCCGGTCGAACAGGCTGCGGGCCGCGGCCGGCCAGTCGGCACCCTGCGCGCCCGCGGCCTCCAGGTGCAGCAGCAGCCGGCTCCACTCCAGCCCGTGGCCCACGGTGGCGCCGTAGGGCTTGAACGGGTCGTCGGGACGGTCGGCGTTGAGCTCGAGCTGCGGGTGCCACGCGTCGTCGAAGTGCTCCGGCAGCCGCCAGTCGTTGCCGGCGGCCGACTCGGCCGCGAACGCGCCGATCCGGGCCGCCCGGTCCAGCCACACCCGCTCACCGGTGACGTCGGCCGCTGCGAGGAACGCCTCGACCGTGTGCATGTTGGCGTTGATGCCGCGGTAGCCGTCCAGCGTGGTGAACGTCGTGTCCCAGGTGTCGACGGCCTTGCCGGCGTCCTCGTCCCAGAACCGCTTCTCGAACACCGCCAGGGCGTCGGCCAGCAGCGTGTCGGCCCCCGCCAGCCCGGCCGCGGTCGCCGACGAGGCCGCCAGCACGACGAACGCGTGCGCGTACGCCGTCTTGTCGGCCCCCGGCGTGCCGTCCGCCGCGACCGACGGGTACCAGCCGCCGTGCTCCTCGTCGCGCAGCGGACCCTGCAGGCCGGCCATCGCCGCCTCGGCCACCGGCCGGCAGCCCGGCACTCCCAGCAGCGTGCCGACCGCGTACACGTGCACGGTGCGCGCCGTGATCCAGGTCTGCAGCCCGCGCTCGAGCCACGGCGAGCCGTCGTCGGCCAGCCAGGCCGCGCCACCACCCGGGTACGGGCTACGGCGGCCGAACGTCAGGAGGAGCTCACCGTGCCGGGCCAGCCAGTCGCGATGGGTGGGCAGCAGCGTCCACGGAGTCACGCCTGGAAACTACCGCAGGTGCTTCTCCGCGATGGGAGCGCCCGCCGCGGCGCGCGCCGCACGGACGCCGGCCCGCGCCTCCTCCTGGCGCTCACGCTCCACGCCGGAGGCGATCGGGGCGTCCAGCATCTCCGCCGTGAACCCGAACGCGTCCACGAGGTCCTGGGCGTGCGGTCGCAGCCGCGTCAGCAGCCGGTCGCGGTACGACGAGACCGTGCGGGCGCGCCCCGCGGACAGCCGACCGTGGACCAGGTACCAGGCGAGGTGGCGTTCCACGAGCGTGAGCCCGAACAGGTCGCGCAGCCAGGTGAGGACCTGCCGCGTGCCGCCGTCCGGCACGCTCGACAGCGCCCGGGTGAACGCCTCCCACTGCACGCGCTCGGCGTGCGCCCGGGCCGCCTCCACCATCTCGTGCTGGTGCGCCTCGACGAGGGCCGCCGCCGGGCCGGGGGCCATCCGGCGGGCGGGTGCCAGTGCCGCGGCCAGCTGCGCCACCATCGTCTCGACCCGGTCGGTGAGCAGCTCGCGCTGGGTCTGCTCGTCACGCAGCGAGTTGGCGGAGCGACGCGTGTCGCCGACGTCGACCAGCGTCTGGGCGGCGCGGACGAGCGGGGTGCGGTGCAGCGCCGCGTCGGCCGCCCGGCCGGCGACGAGCCGGGCCATCTCGCCGGCGCCACCGGCCTTCACGGCGTGGGCGTAGTCGGCCAGCAGCCGCTTGGCGACGAGCTGGTACAGCACCGTGTTGTCGCCCTCGAAGGTGGCGTACACGTCGAGGTCCGCGCGCAGCCCGACGATCCGGTTCGCGGCGAGGAAGCCCTGGCCGCCGCACGCCTCCCGGCACACCTGCAGCGTGGACAGCGCGTGCCACGTCGCGGTGGGCTTGAGCGCCGCCGCGAGCGTCTCGAGGTCCTCGCGCCGCCCGGGGGTGTCGGCACGGCCGGAGAAGACGTCGTCGAACGCGGCGAGCAGCTCCTCGTGCGCGTACCCGGCGGCGTACGTCTCCGCCACCAGCGGCAGCAGCCGGTGCTGGTGCTCGCCGTGGTCGAGGAGCACCACCTCGTCGTCACCCGCGGCGGCGAACTGGCGCCGCTGGTTGGCGTAGGTCACCGCGATGGCCAGGCCGATCTTCGCGGCGTTCGTCGCGGCGCCGTCGAGCGAGACCCGGCCCTGCACGAGCGTGCCGAGCATGGTGAAGAAGCGCCGGCCGGGACTGGCGATCGGAGAGGTGTAGGTGCCGTCCGGGGCGACGTCGCCGTAACGGTTGAGCAGGTCGGTGCGCGGCACCCGGACGTGGTCGAACCACAGCCGGCCGTTGTCGATGCCGTTCAGGCCACCCTTGAGACCGTCGTCCTCGCCACCGACGCCCGGCAGGAACGCGCCGGTCCGGGGGTCGCGGATGGGCACGTAGAACGCGTGCACGCCGTGGTCCACCCGCGGCCCGCCGGGCGCCGCCGTGACCAGGTGCGCGAACACGACGGCCGCCACGCCGTGCAGCGCGGCGTTGCCCAGGTAGTCCTTCCAGGCCGCCCGGAACGGCGTGTGGAGCACGAACTCCTGCGTCGTCGGGTCGTACTCGGCGGTCGTCGCGATGGCGGCGACGTCCGAGCCGTGCCCGGTCTCGGTCATCGCGAAGGCCCCGGGGACCTGCAGGCTGGTCGCCCCGGGCAGCAGCCGGGCGTGGTGGTCCGCCGTGCCCAGGTGGAGGATCGCCGACGCGAACAGCCCCCACTGCACGCCTGCCTTGATCTGCAGCGACGGGTCGGCGGCGACGAGCTCCTCGAACCGCGCGAGGCTGCCGCCGTGGTCGTCGTGCCCACCCAGGGCCGGCGGGAACGCCCGCAGCACGTCGTGGCTCTCGACGAGCGCACGCAGCTGGCGCAGCACGCGTTCCCGGTGCTCGCCCGTCGCCAGCCCCTCGACCTTGCGGAACGCGGGGTCGGCGGCGAGCGCCCGGGCGCTCCGCCGCAGGTCGGCGTACCGGCCGAGGAGGTGCTCCTCGAGGATGCCGACCTCGACGTGCGGCTGGACGTGGCGCGCCACGGGGTGGCGGCGGTCGGTGACGGTCGTCACGGTTCCTCCTCCTTCTGCTGCGGCCGGCCCCGGGCGAGCAGCCCGACGGGCCCCACCCACAACCAGCTCGTCACCTGGGCGGCGAGGACCTGCCGGTCCGGCCGTCCCTCGGGGTGCGTGAGCCACCACTCGCCGGCGCCGCGGACGAACCCGACGGCGCCGGCGGCCCAGACGGCCGCCTCCTCGGGGTCGCCGGTGGCGCCGCCGGCGAGCTCGCGCGCGAACGGCCCGGCGACCAGCTCGGTCACCGAGCCGAGGAAGTGCTCGACGACGCCGTCGCGCGTGACGAACGCGTAGACGCTCGGCGAGTGCTCGACCATGCCGAGATACACCTCGACCATGGCGCGCAACCCCTCGCGCGGCGTGGGCGCGGCGGCCAGCGCGGCGGCCAGCGCCTCGCCGATCTCGCCGACGACGAGCCGGGCGACCGCCACCTGCAACGCGGTCTTGTCGGCGAAGTACCGGTACATCAGGGACTTCGACGTCCCGGCCTCGGCCGCGATCTCCTCCATGGAGACGTCCGGACCGCGGCGGTGGACGGTGCGGCGGGCCAGCGCGACGAGGTCGTCGTGCCGTGCCTGCCGGTGCCCGGCCCAGCGCGTGACACGCCCGTCGACGACACGGACGGCGTCCTCGCCGGGTGTCGTCGTCGGCCCGGTCCGGCCAGCGGGACTCACGGAACCGACGGTATCAAGTACCATGCGTCCTGCACAGTGTTTGTAGGACCTTGGTCCCTAGCCACTGCCGCCGCCAGAACATTTGGCCCGGCCCAGACATCGACGGTGATGTGGAATGAGCAGTCCTCGGCCGGCCTACGTGCTCGGCGGCAACCGGATCCCCTTCGCGCGGGCCGGCGGCCCCTACGCGCACGCCAGCAACCTCGACATGCTCACCGCCGCGCTCGACGGGCTCGTCGCGCGGTTCGGCCTGCAGGGCGAGGTGCTCGGCCAGGTGTCGGCGGGCGCCGTGCTCAAGCACAGCCGCGACTTCAACCTGGCACGGCAGGCGGTGCTCGGCTCGCCGCTGTCGCCGCGGACGCCGGCGACCGACGTCCAGGAGGCCTGCGCCACCGGCGTCGAGACCGTGGTGGCCCTCGCGAACAAGATCGCGCTGGGTCAGCTGGAGTCCGGCGTCGCCGGCGGCGCCGACTCCGCGTCCGACGCGCCGATCGTCGTCGGCGACCGGCTGCGCCGCGCGCTGCTCGACGCCAACCGGGCCCGGACGGCGCCCCGGCGGCTCGCCGCACTGGCGCGCATCCGGCCCAAGGACCTGTCCCCGGTGGCACCCCGCACGGACGAGCCGAGCACCGGGCTGTCGATGGGCGAGCACCAGGCGATCACCACCGCCCGCTGGGGCATCTCCCGGCAGGCGCAGGACGAGCTGGCGCTCGCCTCGCACCGCAACCTCGCCGCCGCGTGGGACGCCGGCTTCTTCGACGACCTGGTGACCTCCTACCAGGGCCTCACGCGCGACGGGAACCTGCGCCCGGACACCTCGCTCGACAAGCTCGCGGCCCTGCCGCCGGTGTTCGGCAAGCGCCTGGACGCCCCGCCGACGATGACGGCCGGCAACTCGACGCCGCTCACCGACGGCGCCTCGACCGTGCTGCTCGGCTCCGCCGAGTGGGCCGCCGCGCACGACCTGACGCCGCTGGCGGCCGTCATCGACGCCGAGGTCGCCGCGGTCGACTTCGTGCACGGCGAGGAGGGCCTGCTCATGGCGCCGGTCTACGCGGTGCCGCGGCTGCTGGCCCGCCACGGGCTGACGCTCGACGACTTCGCGCGGATCGAGATCCACGAGGCGTTCGCCGCGACCGTGCTGTGCACGCTCGAGGCATGGCAGTCCGACGAGCTCGGCCGCACCCGGCTGGAGCTGCCCGGCGCGTTCGGCACCGTGCCGCGGGACCGGCTCAACGTGCACGGCTCGTCGCTGGCCGCGGGGCATCCGTTCGCCGCCACCGGCGGACGGATCGTCGCGACGCTCGCCAAAGAGCTGCACCGGCTCAAGGCGTCCCGGGCGTCCGACGAACCCGTCCGGGGCCTGGTGTCGGTGTGCGCCGCCGGCGGGCTGGGCATCGCCGCGATCCTCGAGGCGGCCTGACCATGGGCGACACCTACCTCGACCTGATGAGCAGCGGGGCCGGCGCCGCGATCGCCACCCGGCTCGGGCTGCCGCGGCCGGCGCCGTTGCGCCGGTACCGCCCGGGCGTCGCGCTCCTCGACGGATCCGCCCTGGTGCTCGGCGGCGGACCCGACGCCGACGCGATCGCCCAGCTGCTCTCCGGGCCGCCCGGCGGCACCGGCGGCGTCCCGGACGGCTGGGGCCTGGACGTCCACCGGCACGCCGTGCCCGACGAGCGCTACGCCGCCGTGCTCGTCGTGCTCACCGACGTGACCCACCCCGACCAGCTCGCGGCGCCCGTGCTCGAGGCGGCCGCGACGCTCAAGCGGCTGCGACCCGGTGGGCGGGTCGTCACGGTCTCCCGGCCGGCCCACGAGACCGACGCCCCGGCGGTGGCCGCCGCCCGGCAGGGCGTCGACGGCCTGCTGCGCTCGCTCGCCAAGGAGCTGCGCGGTGGCGCCACCGGCAACGGGGTCGTCGTCACCGACGGGGTGCCGGTCACCGCACCGAGCGCGGTGGCGACGTTGCGGTTCCTGCTGTCGACGCGGTCCGCGTTCGTCGACGGACAGCTGGTCGACGTGGACCTGGACGCCGGCGAGCTGGCCACCGACTGGGACCACCCGCTCGCGGGGCGCGTCGCCGTGGTCACCGGCGCCGCACGCGGCATCGGCGCGGTCGTCGCCGAGGTGCTGGCGCGGGACGGCGCGCGCGTGGTGTGCGTCGACGTGCCCGCCGCCGGGCAGGGGCTCGCCGCGGTGGCCAACCGGGTGCGCGGCACCGCGCTGCAGCTCGACGTCACCGCGCCCGACGCCGGCGACCGCATCCTCGAGCACGCCACGTCGCGCCACGGCGGCCTGCACGTCATGGTGCACAACGCGGGCATCACGCGCGACAAGCTGCTGGCCAACATGACGCCGGACCGCTGGGGCTCCGTCATGGCGGTCAACCTGGCGGCGCAGCTCGCGATCAACGAGACCCTGCTGACCAGCGGCGAGTTCGTCGACGCGCCACGGATCGTCGCGACGGCCTCGACGAGCGGCATCGCCGGCAACCGCGGGCAGACGAACTACGCCGCGTCCAAGGCCGGCATCATCGGCGCGGTCCGGGCGACGGCGCCGCTCCTGGTCCCGTTCGGCGGCACCGCGAACGCGGTGGCACCCGGCTTCATCGAGACCGACATGACCGCCCGGATGCCCGCGCTGACCAGGCAGGTCGCCCGGCGGCTCAGCTCCCTGCAGCAGGGCGGGCAGCCGGTGGACGTCGCCGAGGCGGTGGCGTTCCTCGCCTCCCCGGCCGCCGGCGGCATCGTCGGGCGCACCCTGCGGGTGTGCGGGCAGAGCCTGGTGGGGCGATGAGCGAGGACGTGGTGCTGGCCACCGTGCCGGCCCTGGGACGCCTCTACGCGCGCAGCCTGGCGGCCACCGTGCGGCGCTCGGCCTCGCGGGGCGCCGGCGCGGCGCCGGGCGCGCTGCCCGACGTCTGCTACGCGGTCCACGACGTGCCCGTCGACACGTCGCGGCTCGCCGCGTACCAGGCGCTCATGGGGCTGCGCGCGGCCGACCGGCTGCCCGCCGGGTTCGTCCACACGGTGGCGTTCCCGCTGCACGTCGCGCTCATGGTGCGCGACGACTTCCCGCTCGCGCCGGCCGGGCTGGTGCACGTCGCCAACCGGGTGACGCAGCACCGGCCGCTGTTCCGCGGCGACCGGCTCGACGTGCGGGTCCGGGCGGTCGGCCTGCGCCCGCACCGCTCGGGGACGCAGCTCGACCTCGTCGCCGAGGTGCGCCGCGCGGGCGCGTCCGACCTCGCGTGGGAGGGCGTCTCGACGTACCTCGCCCGCGGCGTTCGGCTGGCGGGCACGTCCGGTCCGGAACCGGTGGCGGGCGACGCCCGCGCCGCGCACCCGGTGGTCGGCGAGCGAGCACCGCACGACGAACGACCGGCGGCGCCGGCCGACGACCGCCCGACGTGGCGGCCGCCGGTGCCGACCGCCTCCTGGCGGCTGGGGGCGGACACCGGGCGGCGCTACGCGGAGGTCTCGGGCGACCGCAACCCGGTGCACCTGTCGCGGCTCACCGCACGGCTGTTCGGGTTCCGGCGGCCGATCGCTCACGGCATGTACACCGCCGGCCGGGCGCTGGCCGACGTCGGCCCGGCGGCAGGGCACACGTTCGTCTGGACCGCCGAGTTCACCAAGCCGCTGCTGCTGCCGGCCACGGTTGCCGTGAACGTGACCGCGCAGGACGACGGCTACGCCTACACGGTGTGGCGCCCGGGGGCCGGCCACCCGTACCTCACGGGCGAGGTGCGACCGCTGACGGCCGACCGCTGACGCCGCCTACTCGAGGAACATCGTGCGCAGCCGTCGCGTGGTGAACGTCACGCCGAGCGCGATCATCACCGCGTAGTAGGCGACGTGCCCCCACAGCGCACCGGTCATGCCACCCGTGGTCAGCCCGCGGATCAACTCGACGCCGTGCCACAGCGGCAGCGCCTTGACCAGGCCCTGGACCGGGCCGGGATAGACGGTCACCGGGTAGAACGTCGCCGAGAACAGGAACATCGGCAGCATGACGAAGTTGATCCAGTCCATCTGCTGGAACGTCTTCATGTAGCTGGTGATCGCCATGCCGAGGCTGGCGAAGCCAAAGGCGACGAGCACCGCGGCGGGCAGCGCGAGCAGCGCCGCCCAGGACGTGGTCAGCCCCATCGCCGCCATGACGGTGAGGAAGCCACCCGCGTACAGCGCGCCACGCAGCAGCGCGTACGAGATCTCCCCCAGCGCGACGTCGAGCGGTCCCAGCGAGGTGGCCAGCATCGCGTCGTACAGCTTGCCGAAGTGCATCTTGAAGAAGACGTTCCACGTCGAGTCGTAGACCGCGCCGTTCATCGCCGAGACGGCCAGCAGCGCGGGCGCGATGAACGCGGCGTACGAGACGGTGGCACCCGTGCTCGTCTGCACGTCGCCGATGAACCGGCCGAGGCCGATGCCCATCGCCAGCAGGTAGAACACCGGCTCGAAGAAGCCGGTGACGACGATGAGCCAGGTGGCCGACCGTGCCGAGCGCAGGTTGCGCCCGAGCACGGCGCCGGCGTTGCCGGACCACAGCCCGGCGAGCTGCCCGGACCACGGTGCTCGCCCGCGGCGCGCCGCCGCGGTGGTCGACGTGGTCATGACGCCAGCCGTCGGACGAAGGAGCGCCAGGCCAGCGCGCCGCCGCCGGCGATCATCGCCAGCAGCACCAGGAGGTGCGTCCACCACGGCCAGCCGCCCGCGCCAGTGCCGAACGAGAGCGCCCGCCCCAGCTCCGACGCGTGCCACACCGGGCTGACCCAGCCGATCCACTGCAGCCCCCACGGCAGGCTGGACAGCGGGTAGAACGTGCCGGAGAACAGGAACAGCGGCGTGAAGACGAACCGTTGGATGATGCTGAACTGCCCGCGGTCGTCCTTCATCCGCGCCGCGAACGCCATCACCGGCAGCCCGAACGCGAGCCCGCCGAGGATGCCGACCAGCGGCATGGCGAGCGCGGCGACCGGGCGCCCGATCGCCGAGAACGCGACGGCGATGCCGTAGTACGCCGCACCGGTGACGAGCATCCGCGCCGCCACCGCCAGCACGATCCCGTTGCAGGTCTGCCGCGGCGTCACGGACGTCGCGTTGATCGCCCAGAAGGTCTTCCGCCAGCGGAAGCCCTCCATGATGACGTACGTGAACTCCTCCATCGCCACGCCGACCGCGGCGCTGGCCAGCAGCGCCGGCGCGACGAACTGGGTGTAGCCCACCGACCCCGAGGGGCCGGCCGCGATGGGTGCCTTGATGAAGGCGGCGAGCCCGACGCCGAGCCCCAGCAGGTAGAGCAACGGCTGCCCCACGGAGCCGACGACGATCGTCCAGCCGTACGCCCGCATCGAGCGGATGCGGTACTCCGCGACGTAGAACGAGCCCCACCGCCGCGTCGGCGCCGCCGCGGCACGCGCCTCGTCGCGCCACGCCGCGACGTCGTCCGGTGTCGTCGTCGTCGCCGTCACTCGACCAGGCTCCGTCCGGTGAGCCGGAGGAAGACGTCCTCCAGGGAGGAGCGGCGCACCAGGCTCGTCACCGGCTCGAGCCCGAGCCCGACGACCCGCTCGAGCAGCATCTCGCCGTCGTCGGTGTAGCAGAGCACCCGGTCCGGCAGCACCTCGATCCGATCGGCCACCGGGTCCAGCACCGGCTCCACCTCGGCGTTGCGTCCGGAGCCGAACCGCAGCTCGACCACCTCGCGCGAGGAGTACTGCCGGATGAGCTCGGCCGGGCTGCCCTCGGCCATGATCCGGCCGTGGTCCACGACGACGAGCCGGTCGCACAGCTGCTCGGCCTCGTCCATGTAGTGCGTGGTCAGCACGAGCGTGGTGCCGCGCTCCTTGAGCCGGAACAACCGGTCCCACAGCACGTGCCGCGCCTGCGGGTCCAGGCCCGTGGTCGGCTCGTCCAGCATGAGCACGCGCGGCTCGTTGACCAGCGCCCGGGCGATGGTCAGGCGTCGCTTCATGCCGCCGGACAGGTCGTCGGTCTTGGTCCGCGCCTTCTCCTCGAGCTGCGCGAACGCCAGCAGCTCGTCGGCGCGCCGGTGGCACTCGGCCCGCGGGATGCCGAAGTAGCGGCCGTAGACGACGAGGTTCTCGTGGACGGACAGCTCCATGTCGAGGTTGTCCTCCTGGGGCACCACGCCGAGCCGCGCCCGGATCGCCGGCCCCTCGGTGTCGGGGTTGAGCCCGAGGACGCGCAGCTCGCCCGAGGTGCGCTGCGACACCGCACCGATCATCCGCATCGTCGTGGACTTGCCCGCACCGTTCGGCCCCAGCAGGCCGAACGCCTCGCCCGGGGCCACCTGGAAGTCGATCCCGTCGACGGCGACGAGGTCGCCGAACCGCTTCGTGAGCGCGCGGGCCTCGATGACAGGGGTGGGGGTCACGGGCATCGAGCCTAGGCGGCGGCACCGACACCCGTCGCGGCAACACCGCCGCAGGTCGGCGGCGCCCGCGACCGCCGTCGGAGAGCACCGCGCACGCGGTGCGGCCCGGGGCGCCGTGCGCCGCCCGATGGTCACCGGCGCTGTACCGGCGCGCCTGCCGTGCTCAGCGCGAGGCGCACCGCTCGCGGGCGTACGCCCAGAGCTTGCCCGCGTTCAGCGTCCAGCCGACCCCGAAGACCCGCGGGCTGACGACGCTCGTCGCCTCCGGGTTCCACATCCGCTCCTTGGCCCGCTCGATCGTCGGCACCCGGAAGTCGTACGGCACCACCAGGGCGACCGTGCCGTGCCACGTCCGCTCGTCCTTCGGCGTCTGCAGCTCCTTGGCCACCGCAGCCACCGCGAGCGCGATGGTGACCAGCCTGACGACGTCCCGCAGCCCGCCGCGCTTCCTCGTCGCCGTGCGCTTGTCCGACATGTCGGCCTCCCCCGCTCGTGGTCGTCGTGGCCCCATGGTGACGCATCCGGCGGCGTGCGCACCCGGTGGGCCCGCGGTGAGGTTCACTGGGCGCCGTGACGACGAGCCATCGGGTCTCCAGGGCGCTCGACACGCCCGTCTGGGTACGCCTCGGCGCGGCGGTGGTCATCGGCGCGCTCGTCGGCGTCCTGACGCCCTGGACGTCGGGCCCCGCGGCCATCCTCGGCGGCTGGGCGGCCGCGGGCCTGCTCTACGTGCTGTGGACCATGGTGGTCGTGGTTCCCATGGGGCCGGAGGAGACGTTCGAGCACGCGCTGCGCGAGGAGCCGACGCGCGTGGCGGGCCACACCATCGTGCTGCTGGCCGGGATCGCCAGCCTCGCCGGCGTGGTCGTCGTGCTGCTGGACGGCGGGCTCAAGGGATCGCCGGTGACGAGCGCGGCCGTGCTCACCGCCATCGTCGCCTCATGGGCGACCATGCACACGATCTTCGCGATGCGCTACGCGCGGATGTACTGGACCGCACCCGTCGGCGGCATCGACTTCCACCAGCCCGAGGCCCCGCGGTACACCGACTTCACGTACATCTCCGTCACGGTGGGCATGAGCTTCGCCATCTCCGACACCGACCTGGGCGCGTCGTCGTTCCGGCGGGTCGCCCAGGTGCACGCGCTGCTGTCGTACCTGTACGGCACCGTGATCGTGGCGCTGCTGGTCAACCTCGTGGCGGGCCTCGCCGCCTGACGGGTCACAGCGCCTTGGCGAACCAGAGCAGGCGGTCCAGCTCGGGCCACCGCTCGCCTGCGGGCGCGACGATCCGGTAGCCCGACGAGAGGTACAGCCGGATCGCCGGCAGCTGCCGGTAGCCGGTGGACAGGCAGGCCGTCGACATCCCGCGCGCGCGGGCCTCGTCCTCGGCCGCGCCCAGCAGCAGCCGTGCCACCCCACGGCCGCGCGCCGCCGGCAGCACCAGCAGACGCTCCAGCTCGCCCCAGTCCGCCGCGCGCTCCTCGGGGGCCGCCGACAGGCTCAGGGTCCCCAGGGGCTGGGTGCCGTCGCGCACGACGAGCACGACGAGCGCGCGCTGCGCCTCGGCGAGATCGGCGGCGGCCAGGGTGTCGTCGTTCGCGAAGTAGCCCACCGGGCCGTAGAAGCCGCGCAACGTCTGCGCCATGAGCCGGCGCAGCGCCACGGCCTCGGCGTCCAGCCACGCCAGGCGGTCGACGACGAGCCCCGCCACGCCGTCGGTGCGCCCCTCGTCGAGCACGTCACTTCGCATCGAACCCGGCAATCCTGCCTGGCGTGCTCCGACCGTGCCGCCGCGGTCGCAGGAGGAGAGGTCCTTCTCGAAGCACCGCGACGTGGTGACGTCCTGGTACGGCGAGAACCGGTCGATCGGCACGTAGCCCGCGGAGAGGTACAGGCCGATCGCCGCCGCCTGCAGCGCACCCGTCTCCAGCACCAGCCGGGACAGGCCGTGCGCCGGCGCGGCACGCTCGAGCTCGTCGAGCACACGCCGGGCCAGACCGCGGCCCCGGTGCGACGGCACGACGAACATCCGCTTCAGCTCGCCGGTGCCGGCACCGAGCTCGGTCGCCGCGCGCAGCGCGCCGCACGCGACCGGCACGTCACCGTCCCGCAGCAGCACCGTGGCGACGACGTCCGCGCCCGTCATCTCGTGGCCGATGTCGTCGTCCCCGTACAGCGCGCGCAGCTCGGCCTGCTGCGCGGCGCGCAGCGCGGCGACGTCCGGGTGGTCCCAGCCGGCGGCGTGCGCCGTCGTCACGCGACGAGCGCGTGCAGCACGGACGTGAAGAACGCCAGCCCGTCCGTCCCGGTGCGCGGTCCGTTCGCGCCGTCCGGGCCGAAGCCGGGCTCGATCGCGTGCTCCGGGTGGGGCATCAGCCCGACGACGTTGCCCCGCTCGTTGCACACGCCGGCGATGTCGCGGCGCGACCCGTTGGGGTTCCAGCCGGCGTAGCGGAAGACCACCCGACCTTCGCCCTCGAGGACGTCCAGGGTCGCGTCGTCGACCACGTACTGGCCGTCCTGGTTCTTCAGCGGGACGGTGATGTGCTGGCCCCGGGCGTACTCGCGGGTCCACGCCGTCTCGTTGTTCTCCACCACGAGCTCCTGCTCGCGGCACACGAAGTGCAGGTGGTCGTTCTTGATCATCGAGCCCGGCAGCAGGTGCGCCTCGGTGAGCACCTGGAACCCGTTGCAGATGCCGAGCACCGGCATCCCCCGGCCGGCGGCCTCGACGATCTCGCCCATCACCGGCGCGAACCGGCTGATGGCACCGGCGCGCAGGTAGTCGCCGTAGGAGAAGCCCCCCGGCAGCACCACCGCGTCGACGCCCTTGAGGTCGGCGTCGGCGTGCCACAGGCTCACCGCCTCGCCGCCCGCCAGGCGCACCGCGCGGGCGGCGTCCCGGTCGTCGAGCGTGCCGGGGAAGGTGACGACGCCGATCTTCCCCATCAGGCCTGACCGTCCTGGACGTTGACGACGTCCTCGATCACCGGGTTGGACAGCACCTGGACGGCGGCCTCCCGGGCGGCCGCGAGGACCTCGTCGGTCACCGGCCCCTCGACGTTCAGCTCGAACCGCTTGCCCTGCCGCACGGCGGTGAACTGCCCGAACCCGAGCCGCGGCAGGGCGCCGGCGACGGCCTTGCCCTGGGGGTCGAGGATCTCGGGCTTCGGCATGACGTCGACGACGACCAGTCCCACAGCAGTCTCCCGGGGCGCGGCGGTGGATTCGGCGCTCATCCTACCGGCGCCGCGACGGCACCCTCAGGCGATGCCCGGCGTCGGTGGCGCCGGTGACGGCGCGATGGGCGCCCCAGCCGCGCCTGCCTCCGGCAGGAGCCATGCGGCCGGCACGACGCCGCGCTGCAGGGCATCGACCCGGAGCGGGCCGACACCGACCAGGAGGCGCCAGACGTCGACGACGGCGAGGTCGTCAGGCCCGTGGCGGGTCAGGAGCCACCCCACGACGAGCGAGGGCAGGACGAGGGCGGTCGGGATGAGCACCATCGACGCCCGGGCCGCCGGCGCGCTGAGCCCGGTGAGCGGCCACGACGAGGGCGATCCGAGGGCGACCGCCCCCCAGCACCACGCAGACACCCGCCACGACCGACCCGCGACCAGCAGCCGGCGTGCCGGTTGCGAAGGGCGCGACGGCAAGCGTCGTCGCCACCGCGCGACCAGCCTGACGGCGCCCGCCGCGCCCACCACGGCGGACGCGGCGAGCGGTGCGAGTGGCCCGGGCCCCAGGATGACGGCCGAGGCGACGCCGCCCAGCGCAACCGTGCCCGCGACGAGAGTCAGGGTCGGCAGCAGGGAGCGTCCCGCGACGCGGTCGCGAAGGACCCACGCCGCGCGCTGGTCCCACGGCGTCGGCGGCTCACCGGGCCGCCCGACGAGATGGCGGGCGGCCTCCGCGCGCCGAAGGGCGCCGCGAGGGGTCACCCAGCAGGTGAGCGCCAGCACGCCTGCCCAGACCAGGTCAATCGGGGGCGCGTCACCGTCGAGACCCCGGAGCACCGCGAACCCGACGAAGTAGAACGCGAGGCCGAGCAGTGGCCCCCGGAAGAACAGCGGGCTGGCGATCCGGTCAGCCGCCCACCCGCGGTACGGCCACGGCAGCGGAGCGTTGACCAGGGCGTAGCGCGCCATGTGGCGCAGCGGCGGCCGCATCCGGCGGCGCGTCGCCAGGCCGTGGACGACGAGCCCGAGCCCGGACCGCAGGTCGAGCCTCGTCGTGCCGGGCGGCGCCATGTCGGCGAGCGTGCCGACCACCTCGTCCGAGCGCGCCCAGCGCCACCGGCGCGGGTAGGCCCACAGCCACCGCCGCACAGAGCGCGTGAACCTCGGGTCGACGGTCGTCATCCGAGGGCCGGTCGGTCGGGGTCGATGTGGACGAGATCGATCAGGCTCGTGCCACGGCTGGCCTTCGGCGAGCCGGCGGGCACCGCCGCGGGCACTCGGCGGTCCTGCCGCGGGGGGCTGCCCATGGCGGCAACCCCCACCAGGTCGTACGTCGCGACGTCGCCGGCCGCCGTCACCGACCATCGCCAAGCCGCCACCGCTCCGCCCGGCTCGCGCCCCCCGCGTGCCGATCGCATCATGCGCCGCCGAGCGCTGGTCGGGCCGCGAGGGTGCGCCTGGCACGGGCGGCCAGCGCGGTGAGTTGCGCCGTGTAGGCCGTCGCGGCCGCACCGCCCTCGTCGGTCAGCTCGTAGTACCGACGCAGCCGCCCGTCGACGACTTCCTCGCCGGAGACGCGGGCGTAGCCCGCTTCGACGAGGCGGTCCAGCACGCCGTAGAGCGTCCCCGCGCCGAGGCGCACCCGCCCGTCCGACAGCGTTGAGACCGCCTGCACCACGCCATATCCGTGCCGGGGCCCGTCCGCCAGGGCGAGCAGCACGAGGTAGGCCTGCTCGGTCATCCGGAACGCCATGGACGATATATATCGCACGACGATCCATCGCGCAGCCGAAGCGAGCGCCGACCCCGCGGGACACCCGACGCCACCGTCAGCGCCACCGTCAGCGCCACCGTCAGCGCCACCGTCAGCGCCACCGTCAGCGCCACCGTCGGCGCCGACGCCGAGAACGACAACGACCACGACGACGACGACCACGAGCGTCACAGCACCCAATCGGCGCCGACCCGTCGCGAGGGCGCCATGGCGCGCGCGAAACATCGCCCCGGAGCGCAAGATGGCGCCCTCGCGGTCGTCGTGACCGGAAGGGCGCCATCCCGAGCGGGTCGACGTTTGGCGTCGGGCTGCGGTAGCCGGTCGGCAGCCGGGCTGCGGCAGCCCCGGTAGCCGGTCGGGAGCCAGGCTGCGGCAGCCGGTAGGCGGCAGTCAGCAGGAATCCGCAGTCGAGCGTCAGGCCTCAGCCGTCTGCCGTCAGGAGCCGCCTGCCAGGCGAGCCGCCGAAGCGTCAGGCCGGCAACGTCAGCTCCTGGCCCGTGAGGCGGCGGTACGCCTCCAGGTACCGGGCCTGCGTCAGCCGCACCACCTCGTCGGGCAGCGCCGGCGGCTGGGAGTTCGACGCGCGGTCCCAGCCCGACGCCGGCGAGGTCAGCCAGTCGCGGACGTACTGCTTGTCGAAGCTCGGCTGGGCGTGCCCGGGCTCCCACTCGTCGGCCGGCCAGAAGCGCGACGAGTCCGGCGTGAGGATCTCGTCGGCCAGCGTGATCGTGCCGGCCTCGTCGGCCCCGAACTCGAACTTGGTGTCGGCGAGGACGACGCCGCGCTCGCGCGCGATCTCCTCGGCGCGGCCGTACACCGCGAGCGTCAGGTCGCGCAGCTGAGCGGCGACCTCCGGCCCGACGAGCGAGACGACGCCCTCGAACGGCACGTTCTCGTCGTGCTCGCCCTGCTCGGCCTTCGTCGACGGCGTGAAGATCGGCTCCGGCAGCCGCGAGCCGTCCACCAGACCCTCCGGCAGCGGGATGCCGGTGACCTCGCCGGTGGTGCGGTACTCGGCCAGGCCGGAGCCGGTGAGGTAGCCGCGTGCGATGCACTCGACCGGGTACATGTCCAGGCGTCGGCAGATCATGGCCCGTCCCGCGACGGCCTCCGGCACGTCGGTGGAGACCAGGTGGTTGGGGACGAGGTCGGCCAGCTGGCCGAACCACCACAGCGTCAGCTGCGTGAGGACGACGCCCTTGCCCGGGATGCCCGGGCTGAGGACGAAGTCGTAGGCGGAGATGCGGTCGGAGGCGACGACGAGCACCACGTCGCCGTGACGGTCGACGATCGCGCGGCCTTCCGGCGACTCGTCGGGCACGTAGAGCTCGCGGACCTTGCCGCTGTAGGTGTGGGTCCAGCCGGGGAGTTCGGTCACGGGGGACAGTGTCGCAAGGCGCGACCCGTCGCGCCCGTCGCGCCCAGGTGTCGAACGCCTGCCGTCACGGGAGCAGCAGGTCCCGGGGATCGTCGAGCCCCGGCAGCGGCGGGACCCCGAGCGGCCGCTTGTAGTACACCCACGGGAACCACAGCGTCCCGATGCGCTGCCAGCCGTCCCCCGGGCGCAGCGGGCCGGTGCCGACGTAGGCCCGGTGGTGCTCCCACTGCTGGTCCGACTGCTCGACGACGAAGTACAAGGGGCCGTAGGCCACGGCGTGCCAGCCATAGCGGCCGGCACGTTCGAGCACCCGCATCTCGTTGAACGCCGTGAGAGGCGTGAGCGTGGCGCGGCGGGCCGCGCCGTCCGCTGCGGCCGGCTCGTCGCTCGCGCCGTAGCGCTGCTGGGCCGCCTGCCTGGTCATGCCGAGCACGCCGCCCACCTGCTCCCACGTGGCGCCGGCACGGCGGGCGGCGACGACCGCCGCACGCAGCAGCTGCGCCGTCTCGCCGTGCGCGTCGCGCGCGAGCGCCACCAGCTCGAGGTACGCCTCCGGGTCGTCCTGGAGCCGGGGCGCCAGGTCGGGCCGCGCCTCGTCGAGCGCGCCGGCGAGCAGGTCGCGGAGCGTGGGATCCGTCATGTGTCAATCTTGGATTGACGCCGGTCCACACGTCAAGCGCGAGTTGACACAGGCTTCGGTCGCGACGACCGCCGCCTCGTCGAGCCGGACGCCCCGGTCAGCGTGCCCGGGTGAGCGCGACGTCACGCCTCCCGCTCCTGCGCCCGCGCCTGCGCCCGCGCCCGCGCCCGCGCCCGCGCCCGCGCCCGCGCCCGCGCCCGCGCCCGACGAGCATCAGGCCGGCGCCGC
>JAJYSG010000036.1 GCA_021793675.1 Actinomycetes bacterium
GTTAGGCGCGGGGTCGCGCTCACCGGCACCTGGTGCACGGTGCCCTCGTAGTCGTACATGCCGTTGGCCAGCCGGTTCGGCCACGGTGCGAGGACCATGCCGGAGAACGCCGGGGCCAGCTCGCCCTCGTGGTACGGCCGCACGACCTCGGCGCCGCCGACCCGGTAGGACCGGAGCGATGCCCCGACCTCCGTGATCACCGCCTCCTGGTCGCCGGATCGCAGGACGTACTGGGCGCCACTCGGAAAAGTCACAAGGCGACACCGTACCTGGACACCGGACCGGCCCCGCACGTCGTGAGTCCCGGCCCGTCCCCCTTGGCCGGCGAGGCGTCCCGTCAGCGGCGCGGTGCTGACGCCTGGTGGCGGTGCCGCCCTTGTGTGACGACGGATGCCTCGGGTGGGTGGGCACCCGCTGCGCGTATCACCCGATCGGGTGGGCGAACGGGTGACGTGGGCTCGGGGAGGGTGAATGCGGTGGACGACCGGCCACGCGCGCGGCGTCGATGCCCTACGGTCCGGCGCGTCGGGCTGCGATGGCAGGCGGAGACCGAGGAGCTGGTGGCATGTCCTGGGACGGGGCTGTCCTCGTCGAGCGTGAGGTGCGCGAGCTCATCCGCCGGCGAGGTCTGGATCCGGTGCGCGACCCCGACGGGGTGCGGGCGCTGGTGTCGGCGGCGATCGCCGACTACGACGAGCGGTCGGTGCTGGGTGCCGTGCCACCGCTGGACGACGCGGCGGCCGTGCACAAGCAGGTGGTCGACGCCGTCGCCGGGCTCGGGCCGCTGCAGCGCTACCTGGACGACGAGACGATCGAGGAGATCTGGATCAACTCGCCGTCCCAGGTGTTCGTGGCCCGGGGCGGCGTCGCCGAGCTGACCACGACGATCCTGTCCGAGAGCCAGGTCCGCGACCTCGTCGAGCAGATGCTCAAGACCACCGGCCGGCGCCTGGACATGTCGAGCCCGTTCGTCGACGCGCAGCTGCCGGGTGGCGAGCGGCTGCACGTGGTCATCCCCGACGTGACGCGGCGCTGGGCGGTCAACATCCGCAAGCACGTGGTCCGTGCCACCGGCATCGACGACCTGGTCGCGCTCGGGTCCCTGCCGCCGCAGGCCGCCGCGTTCCTCGCCGCCGCGGTGCGCGCCGGGCTCAACGTCCTGGTGTCAGGAGCCACGCAGGCGGGAAAGACCACGGCGCTCAATGCGTTGGCCGGCGCGATCCCGGCTCGGGAGCGGGTGATCAGCTGCGAGGAGGTGTTCGAGCTCCGGCTCGCGGCGCGGGACTGGGTGGCCATGCAGTGCCGCCAGCCCAACCTCGAGGGCACCGGCGAGATCCCGCTGCGTCGGCTGGTCAAGGAGGCGCTGCGGATGCGCCCCTCCCGCCTCCTGGTGGGCGAGGTGCGGGAGGCCGAGGCGCTCGACCTGCTGCTCGCGCTCAACGCCGGCATCCCGGCGATGTGCACGCTGCACGCCAACTCGGCGCGTGAGGCGCTGGTCAAGCTGTGCACCCTGCCGCTGCTGGCCGGTGAGAACGTCTCGTCGGCGTTCGTGGTGCCGACCGTCGCGAGCGCGGTCGACCTCGTCGTGCACCTCGCGCTGGACGCCGCGGGCCACCGCGCGGTGCGGGAGATCGTGGCGGTCCCGGGCCGGGTCGAGGCGGGCGTCGTCGAGACGGCGGAGGTGTTCCTCGAGCGCGACGGCCGGCTGGTGCGCGGGGACGGCTTCCCGCCGCACCCCGAGCGGTTCGCCCGCGTCGGCGCCGACCTGTCGGCCGTGCTGCGGGCGCGGGACTGACGGCGATGGGGGTGGCGGTCGGGCTGGTGCTCGGGGCCGGGCTGGCGGGCGTGTGGTGGTCGTGCTGGCCGGCGGTGCCACGACGCACGACGAACCGGCTGACCGCTCGGGTGCGCGACACCCTGACCCAGGCCGGCGTGACGGGCGTCGGCCCGGCGGCGCTGCTGCCGGCGGCGCTGGCGGGCGCGCTCGTCGTGGGCGTCCTCGCCCTGCTCGTCGTGCCGGTGCCCGCCGTGGCCGGGCTCGCGGCCGTGTTCGGCGCCACGGTGCCGTGGCTGGCGCTGCGCTCCCGGGCGCGCCGGCGCGTGAGGCGGCTGCGGCGGTGCTGGCCCCAGGTGGTGGACGACCTGGCGTCGTCGGTGCGTGCGGGGATGTCGCTGCCGGAGGCGGTGGCCGCGGTCGGCGAGCGCGGACCGGCGGAGCTGCGGGCGCCGTTCGCGGCGTTCGCGGTGGACTACCGGGCGTCGGGGCGGTTCGGCGACAGCCTCGACGCGCTCAAGGACCGCCTCGCCGACCCGGTGGCCGACCGGATCATCGAGGCGCTGCGCCTGACCAGGGACGTCGGCGGCACCGACCTGGGCCGCCTGCTGCGCACGCTGTCGACCTTCCTGCGCGAGGACCTCGCGACGCGCGGCGAGCTGGAGGCGCGGGCGTCCTGGACCGTGAACGCCGCGCGGCTGGCGGTTGCGGCGCCCTGGGCGGTGCTGGCGATGCTCGGTTCGCGGCCGGAGACCGCGGCCGCCTACGACACCCCCACCGGCGTGCTGGTGCTCGTCACCGGTGCGGGCTGCTCCGCGGTCGCGTACTGGCTCATGCTGCGCCTCGGCGCGCTGCCCGAGGATCCCCGGGTGCTGCGGTGACCGGCGCGCTCGCGGGGCTCCTGCTCGGGGCCGGCTGCGTGCTGCTGGCGGCGTACCGGGCGGCCCGCCGGCCCACCCTCGAGCGCCGGCTCGCGCCGTACCTGCGGCCGCAGCGGACCGGGTCCGCGCTGCTCGACGAGCCGGCGCCGCTGGCTGGGCTCGGGCGGCTCGCCGCGCCGTTCGTCGCCGACGCCGCCCGGATCGTCGGCCGTCTCGGTTCTCCGACGGCGGAGCTGCGCCGGCGGTTGGCGCGCGCCGGGCGGGCCGAGTCCGTCGAGCAGTTCCGGGCCGGGCAGGTGGTGTGGGGCGCCTGCGGGCTCGCCGCGGGACTGGCGCTGGCCGTCGTCGTCGGGGCCACCAGGCGAGGGTCCCCGGTGGCGCTCGCCGTGCTCGTCGCCGTCGTCGGGCTGCTCGCGGCGCTGGCACGTGACTGGTCGCTGTCCCGCCAGGTGCGGGCCCGGGAGGCCAGGCTGATGACCGAGCTGCCGACCGTGGCCGAGCTGCTCGCGCTCGCCGTGGGGGCCGGGGAAGGGGCGGCGGCGGCGCTGGAGCGGGTCGCGCGCTCGACGAAGGGCGAGCTGGCCGACGAGCTGCGCGGTGCCCTGGCGGACGCGCGGGCCGGGCTGCCGCTGACGGCGGCGCTCGACGCGCTCGCGGCGCGCACCGGCCTGCCCGCGCTGGCCCGGTTCGCCGAGGGCGTCGCGGTGGCGCTGGAGCGTGGCACGCCGTTGGCCGAGGTGCTGCGCGCCCAGGCACAGGACGTGCGCAGCGAGGGGCGCCGGGCCGTCATGGAGGCGGGAGGGCGCAAGGAGATCCTCCAGATGCTGCCGGTGGTGTTCCTCGTGCTGCCGGTCACGGTGCTGTTCGCCGTGTTCCCGTCGCTCGTCGTGCTGCGGGTGGGGATGTGAAGGTCCGGGGTCCGGCCGTCGGCCGGCGGGAAGGGGAGAACGATGGTGCAGGCGATGGCTGCGGTGGTGGCGCGACGCGTGTCGGAGGTGCGGCGCGCGGCCGAGGAGGACCGGGGCGACGTGCCGGGCTGGGTGCTCGTGACGCTGATGACCGCGGGGCTGGTGTCGGTGCTCTGGTTCGTCGCCGGCGACGCCCTGGTGCAGCTGTTCCAGAACGCCATCGCCTCGGTGACCCCCGCCGCGCCGTAGACGCCGGCGCGGCGGTGGTCGACTTCGTCCTCGTCGGCGGGCTCATCACCGTGCTGCTGGTCGCCGTGGTGCAGCTGACGCTCGTGCTGCACGTGCGCAACGTGCTCATCGACTGCGCCGCGCAGGGGGCCCGGTACGCCGCGGCTGCGGGACGAGCCCCGTCCGACGGGGTGGGTCGCACCGTCGACCTGGCGTCCACCGAGCTGTCCGGCTCCTATGCGCGTGACGTCACGGCCGTGCGGACCCGGCTGGGCGGCGTCGACGTCGTCGAGGTGACCGTGCGGGCGCCGCTGCCGGTGGTGGGACTCCTCGGACCGGGCGGCACGCTCGTGGTGCGTGGCCACGCGATGGTGGAGCGGCCGTGACGGGGCGCCGCCGGGGCCCGGGCGGGGCGTGGCTCCCGAGGGGCGACGAGGGCAGCGCGGTCGTCGAGTTCCTCGGCCTGGCCATGGTGCTGCTGGTGCCGCTGCTGTACCTCGTCCTCGTCGTCGGCCGGCTGGAGGCGGCGACGTTCGCCGCCGAGGGTGCGGCGCGCGAGGCCGTGCGGGTGTTCGTCACGTCGGACGAGGCCGACGCCGCTGCTCGGGCCGCGGCGGCGGCGGGGGTGGCGATCGCCGACCAGGGCCTGCACGACGACCCGGCCGAGGCCGTCTCCATCGCGTGCTCCGCCACGTGCCTGACGCCGGGCAGCGAGGTGACCGTCGCCGTCCGGCTCACCGTGCCCCTGCCGTTCGTGCCGCCGTTCGTCCGCCGCGCGGTGCCGCTGACGATCCCGGTGACGGCACAGCGCACGGCCGTGGTCGACGCGTACCGGGAGGCGCCGTGACCCGGCGCGGACCGGCGCTCGTGGTGGCCCGGTCGAGGGTTGCGAGTCGCCCCTCACGCGACCTGCGGGGCGGTGACGACGGCCAGGTGACGATCCTGCTCATCGGCTTCGTCGTCGTGGCCCTCGCCCTGCTGGCGGTCGTGGTCTCGGCCGCGCAGCTGCACCTCGAGCGCACCCGGCTGGCGGCGCTCGCGGACCTGGCGGCGCTCGCGGCCGCCGAGCAGGTGTCCGACGAGACCTACTTCGCCGGCTCGCAGACCGCCGCGGCCGGGGTCGCCCTGGCACCCTCCGACCACGAGGTCGCGGCGGCCGTCGACGACTACCTGGTGGACCACCCGGACACCGCGGCGCGGTGGACCGACCTGCGGGTGGTCGCGGCCACGTCGCCGGACGGACGCACCGTGCGGGTGAGCCTGGCGGCGGTGGTCCGGCCGGCGTGGACGGCCCGGGTGCTCGCGCCGTTCACGGACGGCGTGGTCGTGGGGGCCTCGTCGTCGGCGCGGGCGTGGTGAGGCCCCGGATCGCGGACCTGGCGAGACCCGTTCGTGGGCCGCCCTTGACACGGCACGGCATGTGAGCGTCGACATCCCTCCCGGTCGCACCTGGTCGAACAGGAGGGAGTGGCGATGCCGACGACTGGCGACGTGGCCCGTCGGGCCGGGGTGTCCCGGGGCACCGTGTCGTGCGCCCTGTCCGGCAGGCGGACCATCTCGCGCGAGACCCGGGACCGGATCGACAGCAGGTGATCGCCGATCTGGTCTCCACGCCCGACGCCGGCGACCGAGCTGGGGCCGCCCGCCGACCGGTGGACGTCCGAGCGGTTCGCCTCGCCTCGCCTCGGTCAGCCCCGGCGGGTGCGCTCGGTGATCGCCGCGGGCGTCCCCGCGGGTGCCGACGCGCGCCGGGACTGCCGGTGCGGTGCGGTCCTCGGCGTGGCCGTGGAGAACGAGGCCGTGCCCGACGTGGCCGAACTGCCGGACGCCGGTCCGCGCCGACCCCGCGCGGGCGCTGCGACGGGCAGGGCCGCGCGTGCCGTCGAGCGGCCGCCCGATCCGCCGGTGCGGCTGCCAGCTCCGGCGGCGGCACGCGGCGCCGGAGATGCGGACCCCCGGCCGTTCGACGCACCGGAACGGCCCCGACCACGGCCACGGGCCGACGTACCGGCGGGGGCGGTCCGTGCCGCGGGCGTAACGACGGGCACGGCGCGGCGCGGCGCCGGCGCACCGGCCAGCGCCCCGACCGTCGCGTCGCCCGGGGTGACGGCCTGCGGCCGTGCGGTGATGTTCGCCGCACGCGTCATGGCCCGCACGTCGGCGCGCTGCTCGGGCAGCACGAGCGTCACGACGACGCCCTCGGCGCCGGCCCGGGCGGTGCGCCCGGAGCGGTGCAGGTAGGCCTTGCTCTCGGCCGGCGGGTCCACGTGCACGACGAGCTCGACGTCGTCGACGTGGATGCCGCGGGCCGCGATGTCGGTGGCGACCAGCACGTTGGCGGCGCCGGAGCCGAAGGCGGCCAGGTTCCGCTCACGGGCCGACTGGCCGAGGTTGCCGTGCAGCTCGACCGCTGCGATGCCTTCTTCGACGAGCTGCTTGGCGAGCTTCTTCGCATGGTGCTTGGTGCGCAGGAAGAGCAGTCGACGGCCGGTGCCGCCGGCGAGCTGGCGCACCACGGCCTGCTTCGCCGCGGCGTCCGTGACCTCGAGCACGTGGTGCGTCATCTGGGAGACCGGCGACTGCGCCGAGTCGACGGAGTGGTGCACCGGCTGCGTGAGGTAGCGGCGCACCAGGACGTCCACGCCGTTGTCCAGCGTGGCCGAGAACAGCAGCCGCTGACCGCCGGCCGGCGTGCGGTCCAGGATGCGGCGCACACCGGGCAGGAACCCGAGGTCGGCCATGTGGTCCGCCTCGTCGAGCACGGTGACCGCGACGGCGTCGAGCGAGACGAGCCGCTGGTTGAGCAGATCCTCGAGACGGCCGGGGCAGGCCACGACGATGTCCACGCCGGCGTCGAGCGCGGCGACCTGCCGCGACTGCGAGACGCCGCCGAAGATCGTCGTGGTGCGCAGGCCGGCGGCCGCGGCGAGCGGGGCCAGCGTCGCGTCGATCTGGTTGGCCAGCTCGCGCGTGGGGCACAGCACCAGGCCGCGCGGCCGGCGGGGTGCCCGGCGGCCGGGCGACGAGCCCGGCGTGGCGAGGCGCAGGACGAGCGGCAGCGCGAACGCGAGCGTCTTGCCGGAGCCGGTGCGGCCGCGGCCGAGCACGTCCCGCCCGGCGAGCGAGTCGGGCAGGGTGGCGGTCTGGATCGGGAACGGTGCGGTGATGCCCTGGTCCGCGAGGAGCGTGGCAAGGGCGGTGGGCACGCCGAGATCGGCGAACGTGGTCATGGGTGGTCCTTCGCTTCCGCCGCGCGGTGCGGCGGTGGGTGGGTGAGGTCGGGGGTCGTGGGTCCGCCGCGCGAGCGACCGGGCCGGCGGCGGTCCCCGGCGGCCGCGCGAGGCGGCTCGATCGGGACGGCGCAGGGGGCTCGGGGAGGTCTCCACGACGCGGGGCACGCGGAATGCGCGAAGCCCTCGTTGACCAAGGGTCTCACACTCGCGGCCCGGTACCCTGGACGGTCGTGGCCACCACCGACTTCCCCGCCGAGATTCGCGACCTGCGCAGCACGCTCGAGTCCATCCGTGCGGTGAGCGACCCGACGGTCCTCAAGGCGAAGATCGCGGCCCTGTCGCAGGACGCCTCCGTGCCCAACCTGTGGGACGACCCCGAGCGCGCGCAGCAGGTGACGAGCGCGCTGTCCGCGACCCAGGCGGAGCTGGACCGGGTCGACAAGCTGGGCGCGCGGATCGACGACCTCGAGGCACTGTCCGAGCTGGCGGCGGAGGAGGACGACGCCGACACGCTCGCCGAGGCCGAGGTCGAGCTGACCGGCATCAGGAAGGACCTCGGCGAGCTCGAGGTGCGCACCCTGCTCAACGGGGAGTACGACCAGCGCGAGGCGGTCGTCTCCATCCGCTCGGGCGCCGGCGGGGTCGACGCCGCGGACTTCGCCGAGATGCTGCTGCGGATGTACCTGCGCTGGGCCGAGCGCCACGGGTACCCGACGAAGGTGCTCGACACGAGCTACGCCGAGGAGGCCGGCATCAAGTCGGCCACGTTCGAGGTCAAGGTGCCGTACGCGTTCGGCAACCTCTCGGTGGAGGCGGGCACGCACCGCCTGGTGCGCATCAGCCCGTTCGACAACCAGGGTCGCCGCCAGACGAGCTTCGCCGCGGTCGAGGTGATCCCGCTCATCGAGCAGACGGACCACATCGACGTCCCCGAGTCCGACATCCGGATCGACGTGTTCCGGTCCTCGGGCCCCGGCGGCCAGTCCGTCAACACGACCGACTCGGCCGTGCGCATCACCCACCTGCCCACCGGCCTGGTCGTGTCGATGCAGGACGAGAAGAGCCAGATCCAGAACCGCGCCGCCGCCATGCGGGTGCTCCAGTCCCGGCTGCTGGTGCTGCGCCAGCAGGAGGAGGACGCGAAGAAGAAGGAGCTGGCGGGCGACATCAAGGCGAGCTGGGGCGACCAGATGCGGTCCTACGTGCTGCACCCGTACCAGATGGTCAAGGACCTGCGCACCGAGTACGAGGTCGGCAACCCCGCCGCGGTCTTCGACGGCGACATCGACGGCTTCCTCGAGGCCGGCATCCGCTGGCGCCGCTCGCCGGCCACCAAGGGCTGACCGGTCACCGCGGGGCAATTGGGACGAGTCGGACGCCTGTCCACCGCGACGACGATTCACAGGCGGGCCGCGCGGCGTGTCCTGCCGCGGCAGCCGAACGGCCGTTCGTAGCCTCGACGGTGGCCCGCCAGACGTGGGCCGGCCCGGTGTGCCGGGTCCCGGCAGGTCCGCACGGGCCGCGAGGTCCGACGAGGTCACGTGATCCGGTTCGAGAACGTCACCAAGGTCTACGCGCGGGGTGCTCGCCCGGCGCTCGACCGGGTGAGCCTTGATGTCGAGCGGGGCGAGTTCCTCTTCCTCGTCGGCGCGTCCGGCTCCGGCAAGTCGACGTTCCTGCGCCTGGTGCTGCGCGAGGAGCGCGCGAGCGCCGGGCGCGTCTGGGTGGCGGGCAAGGAGCTGGGCACCCTGTCGAGCTGGAAGGTGCCTCACATGCGTCGCCGGATCGGCGCGGTGTTCCAGGACTTCCGGCTGCTGCCCAACAAGACGGTGTTCGAGAACGTCGCGTTCGCGCTGCAGGTGATCGGCAAGCCGCGCCACCACATCCTCACCACCGTGCCGGACGTGCTGGAGATGGTCGGCCTGGCGGGCAAGGAGAAGCGCCGGCCGCACGAGCTGTCCGGCGGCGAGCAGCAGCGTGTCGCGATCGCGCGCGCCTTCGTCAACCGCCCGGACATCCTGCTGGCCGACGAGCCCACCGGGAACCTCGACCCGACGACGAGCCTGGGCATCATGCGGCTGCTCGACCGCATCAACCGCACGGGCACCACGGTGGTCATGGCGACGCACGACGACGAGATCGTCGACCAGATGCGCAAACGTGTCGTCGAGCTCGACACGGGCGCCCTGGTGCGCGACCAGTCACGTGGCGTCTACGGATCGGACCGGTGACGCGATGAGGCTGCGTTTCATCTTCAGCGAGATCGGCATCGGCCTGCGCCGCAACCTGTCGATGACGATCTCGGTCATCCTCGTCACGTTCGTCTCGCTGACGTTCGTCGGCGTCGCGTCGCTGCTGCAGACGCAGATCGGCAAGATGAAGGACGACTGGTACGGCAAGGTCGAGGTCGCGGCCTACCTGTGCCCGACGCACTCCACGGCGCCGACGTGCGCCGGCGGCGAGGTGACCCCCGACCAGGAGGCGAAGATCAAGGCCGCGCTGCAGCAGCCCGAGGTCGCGCCCTACATCCAGCAGATCTACTTCGAGTCGAAGCAGCAGGCGTACGCGTCGTTCGAGAAGCGCTTCAAGGGCGACTTCATGGCCAGCCTCGCGACGGTCGACGACATGCAGGCGTCCTACCGGATCAAGCTCGTCGACCCGACGAAGTACCAGGTCGTCGCGGACGTGCTCTCCGGCGTGCAAGGCGTCGAGCAGGTCCAGGACCAGCGACAGCTGTTCGACCGGATGTTCCTCATCATGGACCGGGCCACCCTGCTGTCCGGTGGGCTCGCGGCGGTGATGCTGCTCGCGGCGATCCTGCTCATCACCACCACCATCCGGCTGTCGGCGCTGTCCCGCCGCCGCGAGACGGGCATCATGCGGCTCGTCGGCGCCTCCAACCTGTTCATCGAGCTGCCGTTCATGCTGGAGGGCGCGATCGCGGCGACGATCGGCGCCGCGCTGGCGGTCGGCGCGCTGTGGGCGGGCGTGAAGTACCTCGTCGTCGACTGGCTGGGCTCGTCGGTGCAGTGGATCCCGTACGTCACCACCGCCGACCTCACCCGGGTCGCGCCCGTGCTCGTCATCATCGGCATCCTGCTGGCCACCATCTCCTCGGTGGTGACCCTCAACCGGTACACGAGGGTGTGACATGAGACGTTCGCTGCGGGCCGTCGCGGCCCTCGTCACCGCCGTCGCGCTCCTTGTCGGCGGCCTGAGCCAGGCCGCCTCGGCCGACGACCTGTCGCACAAGCGGTCCCAGCTGGAGTCCCAGGCGACCGCGAACAAGCAGCAGCAGCAGAGCCTCCAGTCGTCGATCGAGGACCTGTCGGGCCAGCTGGCCCAGACCGAGTCCGACCTGCTGACGATCCAGGGACAGCTGCAGGCCGCGCAGCAGAAGCTCGCCGCCGCCACGACGGCTCTGGCCACCGCGCAACGCGAGCAGCAGCAGATCGCCGGCGAGCTGGCCGACGCCCAGACCCAGCAGTCCCAGATCGCGCAGCAGATCAGCGACGGCCAGGCGCAGCAGGCCCAGCTGCGCGACGCGGTGGGCGCGATGGCGCGTGAGGCCTACCGCGACGGCGGCGACGTCTCGGGGATCTCCGCCATCCTGGCGGCCCAGAGCACCGACGACTTCCTCAACACCTACACGATGCTGGCCGCGGCGCAGCGCGCCCAAGCGGGCGTCTTCGACCACCTGACCGAGCTCCAGGCGCAGGCCCGCAACCAGGCCGCCCGCATGCAGTCGGTGCAGCAGAAGATCGCCGAGCTCAAGCAGGCGGCGGACCAGAAGGTCGCCGATGCGAACCAGGCGACGACGGATGCGGCGGCCGCCTCGGCGCAGGTGCAGAACCTGCAGCAGCAGGCGCAGGCGAAGCAGGTCTCGCTGCAGAGCCAGATCACGGTGGCGCAGCAGCAGGACGCCGCGCTGCAGGCGTCGACCGCGCAGATCGAGTCGGACCTGAAGAAGGTGATCGCGGCGCAGGCGGCGCAGGCGGCTGCCCAGCACTCCAGCGCGGCACCGGGACAGGCGCCGCCCGGCGCGTGGTTCGCCGACCCCACGGCGAACAGCCCGATCTACGTCACGAGCGAGTTCGGCTGGCGGCTGCAGCCCATCCTGCACGTCTACCGGCTGCACGCCGGGATCGACCTCATGGACCACTGCGGCCAGAACGTGTACGCCGGCCGCGACGGCACGGTGGTGTGGGCGAAGTACCTTCCCGGCTACGGCAACCAGGTGATGCTGGACCACGGCTGGGTCAACGGCCAGTCGCTCATGTCGAGCTACAGCCACATGATCCGGTTCGTGGTGTCGCCCGGGCAGCACGTCACGGCGGGCCAGGTCCTCGGGTACGCGGGCATGACGGGCGGCGACTCGACCGGGTGCCACCTGCACTTCGAGGTCCACATCAACGGCACGCCGGTGAACCCGCGGCCGTACCTCGGGCTGCCGCCGGCGTGACCACGCGGCAGGATCAGGACGAGGACGACGAAGGGGCCAGGGGATGACGGCGGTGCGTACGGTGTTCGTCGAGGCGGCCACGATCGGGCTCGAGCTCGTCGGGCGGCCGGAGGTGGCGCAGCGGTGGGACACCCCGAGCGCGCTGCCGGGCATGACCGTCGGTGCCCTCGCCGCGCACCTGGCGCACCAGGTGACCCGGGTGCCGGAGGTGCTGTCGTCCCCGGTGCCGGACGAACGGCCGCTGCCCCTCATCGAGCACTACCTGCGCTCCGCGTGGGCGAACGGCGACGAAGGCGCCAACGAGGGCATCCGCACGCGGGCGTCGGCGAACGCGACGGAAGGCCCGGCGGAGGTGCTCGCGCGGGCGCTCGAAGCGCTGGGGTCCGCGCGCGCCAGCCTGGCCGCCGAGCCCGCGGACCGCCGGGTGCGACCGCCGTGGCTCGCCTGGAACCTCTCCCTGCAGGATTACCTGCGCTCCCGCATGCTCGAGATCGTCGTGCACGGCGACGACCTCGCGGTCAGCCTCGGTGTCGAGCCGCCGCCGTGGCCGGAGGACGTCATCGCGCCCGTGCTGGGCGTGCTCACCACGCTCGCGGTGCGCAAGCACGGTGCGGCGGCCGTGCTGCGCACGCTGGCCCGGGCGGAGCGGGCCCCGAGGTCGATCGCAGCGATCTGAGGCGCGACTATGCGGCTGACCCCGGCCGTCACGCCCGTATAGGCTCGCTCCTCGGCCGGACGGAGGAGGCGAGATGGCGAAGCAGACCGGGCGGCGTCTCGTCGCCCAGAACCGCAAGGCCCGGCACGACTACCTCATCGAGGACGTCTTCGAGGCCGGCCTGGTGCTCATGGGCACCGAGGTCAAGGCGCTGCGCGACGGGCACGCCAACCTCACCGACTCGTGGTGCGAGATCGAGGGCGGCGAGGCGTGGCTGCACGGCATGCAGATCCCCGTGTACGCGATGGGGACCTGGACCAACCACACTCCGCGGCGCAAGCGCAAGCTGCTGCTGCACCGCGACGAGATCGCGCGGCTCGAGCAGCGCAGCCAGGACAAGGGCCAGACGATCGTGCCGCTGGCGCTCTACTTCCTCGACGGGCGCGCCAAGGTGGAGATCGCCCTGGCGCGCGGCAAGAAGGAGTGGGACAAGCGGCAGACGCTGCGCGAGCGGCAGGACACGCTCGAGGCGCAGCGCGCCGTCCGGGAGCGGCGCGACCGGTGACGTCCGGCCGCTGACCCGCCCGCGACGGGCGCCCGCCGCCCGAGTCCGCCGCCCCGAGCCACGACGCGCGCGCCGCGGTGGTCGCGGGTGAGGATGGGCGGGTGCGCCTGCCCGTGATGCCGCCGGTCGAGCCGATGCTGGCCAAGGTCGCGCCCGAGATCCCGCCGGGGATGTGCTACGAGCCGAAGTGGGACGGCTTCCGCACCGTCGTGTTCCGCGACGGCGACGAGGTGGAGCTGGGCTCCCGCAACGGCAGACCCATGCAGCGGTACTTCCCGGAGATCGTCGCGGCGGTGCTCGCCGACCTGCCGGAGCGTTGCGTGGTGGACGGCGAGGTCGTCGTGCCGAGCGCCGACGGCGGCCACCTGGACTTCGAGGCCCTGCTGCAGCGGATCCACCCCGCGGCCTCGCGCGTGCGCCTGCTGGCCGAGCAGACCCCCGCGCGTCTGGTGCTGTGGGACGTGCTGGCCGTGGCGGACGACGACCTGCGTGACCGGCCGCTGGCCGAGCGGCGCTCGCGGCTCGAGGCGATGGTGGGCACGTCGTCGGGCGCCGTCGCGGTGACGCCGCAGACCGACGACCTGGCGACCGCCCGCCGGTGGTTCTCTCAGTTCGAGGGGGCGGGGCTGGACGGCGTCGTCGCCAAGGACCCCGCCTCGCCGTACCGGCCGGGCAAGCGGGTGATGACCAAGGTCAAGCACCAGCGCACCGCGGACTGCGTGGTGGCGGGCTACCGGCTGCACACCTCCGGCCCGGATGCGGTGGGCTCGCTCCTGCTGGGCCTGTACACCGACGACGGCGTGCTGGCCTCGGTGGGGGTGGCCGGTGCGTTCACCATGGCCCGCCGGCGGGAGCTCCTCGCTGAGCTTGCGCCGCTGGTGACCACGCTCGACGCGCACCCGTGGGGCGCGGCGGCCACCGGCCGCACCCCACGCGAGGCGGAGCGCAGCCGGTGGGCCGCGGACCGGGACCTCTCGTTCGTGCCGCTGCGCCCGGAGCGTGTGGTCGAGGTGGCGTACGACCACCTCGAGGGCGACCGGTTCCGGCACACCGTGCAGCTGCTGCGGTGGCGCCCGGACCGCGACCCGCTGTCCTGCCGGTACGACCAGCTCGACGAGCCCGTGACCTACGACCTGGCGGAGGTGCTGGCCGTCCGCTGACCCCGGAGCGAGGCGTCAGGCGCGCTTGCGCAGGGACCACGTGGCGACCACGAGCGAGGCAGCGCACCAGGCCGCCAGCATGAGGGTCGAGCGCAGCGGCATCGTGAACCGGTCGCTCACCAGGGTCGCGCGCATCGCGTCGGCCATCGGCTGCACGGGCAGCCACTGGTGGACGTGCTCCAGCCAGCCCGGCAGCCGGGAGGCGGGGAAGCTCACCGGCGAGAACAGCAGCACGACGAAGACGAGCACCTGCGACACGAGCTGCGCGACCTGCGGCGGCAGCAGGCACGCGATGGCGTAGCCGACGCAGGCGGCGGTGAGCGAGACGACGATCGCGGCGAGCGGCAGCCACGGGCTGAGCGCCAGGTGGACGTGGAACTTCGCGGCGCCGGCGACGACGCCGAGCACCATGCCGGGCAACGCGATGAGGGTCCACAGCGCGAGGTCGGCGCCGAGGAACACGGGCCGGGGCACGGGCAGCGTGCGCATCCAGTCGAGGCTGCCCTCGGTGCGCGCCTGCGCCACCATCTGGGGCGTCATCACCAGCCCCACCATGACGAGCGTCACGGTGGAGGCGCCCGTCGCGAGGTACAGCGCCTGCTCGGGTGGGGGTGTGCCGACGAGCAGGCCGTACCCCAGCACCGTCGTCACCGCGAGGAGGATCTGGACCACGACGAGCAGCGGCAGGAACTGCGACATGCGGCGGAACTGCCACTGCAGCAGCAGCCCGAGCTGGCGCGCCGTGGGCGCCGGGTGGATGGCCAGGGTGCTCATGCGACGTCCTCCTCCGTGGTGCTGCCGGCGTGCTCGGCGGATCCCACCATCTCGATGTAGACGTCTTCCAGGCCTTCGGCGCCTTCGGCGCCGTGCCCGGCGACGAGGTCCTGCGGCGTCTCGTCCGCCAGCACGCGGCCGTGGTCGAGGATCGTCACGCGGTCCACCACGGTCTCCGCCTCCCGCACGTTGTGCGTGACGAGCAGCACCGCCGCGCCCTCGTCGGCGATCCGCCGGATCTCGGCCCACAGCAGGCGCCGCCGCACGGGGTCCACGTCGTTCGTGGGCTCGTCGAGCACCACGAGGGCACCCGGGGCGACGGCGGCCATCGCGAACGCCGCGAGCCGGGCGACGCCGCCGGACACCTTCTGCGCGGTGACGTCGGCCCACGGACCCAGGTCGAGCGCCTCGAGCAGGTGGTCGGTGCGCCGCCGGACGTCGGCCCGGGAGCCGCCCCGCAGCCGCCCGACGAGGTCGATGGCGCGGCGCGGCGTCAGGCCGGTGATGGGCACGTTCGCCTGTGCCTGGACGGAAGCGAGCCGGCGGGCCTCGTCGGGCCGGGCGATCGCGTCGATCCCGGCCAGGGTGATGCGGCCCTCGTCGGGCAGCGCCAGGCCGACCACCTGGTTGACGAGCGTCGTCTTGCCCGCACCGTTGTGGCCGAGCAGCCCGACCACCTGACCCGCTTCGATGCGCAGGTCCACCCCGTCGTTCGCCAGCACGCCCCTCGGGGGCTTGCCGTAGCGCTTGCGCACCTGCTCGATCACGAGCACCTCGTCCATGGCGATCCTTCGTCCGTACCGGTTGGTATCGTCGAAACCGTAGGACATACCGAAGGGTATGGGCAAGGGCATACCGATCAGGATGTAGGCTCGTGCCATGGCCACCGACGGCGAGGACGTCCGGTCCGCCTCGCGCGCCCTGCGCGACGCGGCCGCCGCGTTCAGCCGCGCGCTCGGCCAGACGGTCGCCGAGGCCGGTGCGCAGGCGGGCCGCGAGCTGGCCGAGGAGCTGCGGCAGGCGACCAAGGACCTCAACGACGCCGCCCTCCGCCTGGGCGTGGACCCCACGGAGCCCCGGCGCAGCCCGAGGGCGGAACGCACCCGTGCCGACCTGCTCGAGGCCGCCCGCCGGGTGTTCGCCGAGAAGGGCTACGAAGGCGCCTCCGTGGGAGACGTCGCCGCGGCGGCCGGCTACACCAAGGGTGCGGTGTACGCGAACTTCGGCTCGAAGGAGGAGCTCTTCCTCGAGCTGGCCAAAGAGCTCACCGCGATCGACGCGGCGTTCGCGCAGCCGCGGGCGGGCGAGGACGTGCGGGCCGCGTTCGTGCCGCACCCGGCATCCGACGAGACGTTGCGGGAGACGTTGCTGGGCCTCGAGCTGTACGTCTACGCGATCCGCCACCCCGAGGCGCGGGCCGACCTGTCACCGCTCGTCGTCCAGGCGTACGACGGGCTCGCGGCGCTCGTCCACCGCGCACGGTCGGGCGACGACGGCCGGCCTCCGACCCGTGACGAGCGGGACACCATGCTCGGCCTCGTCGCGGTGCACACCCTGGGGGCGATCCTGGCTCCGCTGCTGCCGGACCCGCACGAGGCGGAGGGCGCCGTGGCCCGGCTCGTCGAACGGATGCTTGCCGGCTGATCTCTCATCGGGTGCTCCCAGGAAAGCCCCAGCACCCTTCCGGGGAGCAGAGGTGTCATAGATCTTGTCGGCGCCAGGGAGACGCCGGCGGGGAGGTGCCAGAGATGTCCGAGCAGCAGCCGCAGCACGAGTCGTGGATCCAGCCGCCGGCGGATGGTGCGCCGGGCGCGCAGCCGGTCCCGGGCGGTCGGGCCGACGAGGTCCCTCAGCCGAGCGGCACATCAGGACAGACGCCATCGGTCGGCCCGGCGCAGCAGCCGCCGGCGCCGCCGGCGCCGCCCGCCGCGGGCCAGCAGCCGCACGCCGGCCAGCCGCCCTACCCCGGCCAGCCCTATGGCCAGCCGTACCCGGGTCAGCCCTTCGGCCAGCAGCCCTACCAGGGCCAGCCGCACGGCCAGGCGCCGTACCCTGGTCAGCCCTACGGCCAGCCGTACCCCGGCCAGCCGTACGGGTGGCAGCAGCCGTACCCCGGGCGGCCGTACCCGGGGCCCCACCAGCCCTACGTCGGGATGCCCTACTACGCGATGCCGCAGCAGCACATGGGTTCCGTCGCCGTCGACCCGCGCCGCAAGCGCGTGCGCCGCCTGGCCATCGGCGCCGGGGCTGTCGCCGTGATCGCCGCGAGCCTGGCGGTCGGGGTGGCGTTCGGCGTCGGGACCACCCGGGAGACCGCCGCGATGAGCGGAACCGGCTCGTCGTCCTCGACCGGTCTGCTGCCCGGCAGCTCGGGCGGGTCGTCGTCCACCAACCCCGGCGGGTCCTACGGCGGGTCGGGTGGCTCGTCGTCCACGAACCCGGGCGCGATCCCGGGCTACGGCGGCTACGGCGACGGGGGCAGCTCCGGCAGCGGGTCCTCGAGCAGCGGGACTTCGGCCAGCGGCGCGGTCGCCGCCACCGCGGCGCAGCAGAAGGGCGTCGTCACGATCGACTCGCAGCTGCAGTACCAGCAGGCGACGTCGGCCGGTACCGGCATGATCCTGTCCGCCGACGGCCTGGTGCTCACCAACAACCACGTGGTCAACGGCGCCACCGCGATCCAGGTCACCGTCGAGTCGACCGGCCGGCAGTACACGGCCACCGTGGTGGGCACCGACCCGAGCGCGGACGTCGCGCTGCTGCAGCTCAAGGGCGCCAGCGGCCTGACCCCGATCGCGCTCGACACCAGCGGCGGCGTCGCCAGCGGCAGCAACGTCACGGCGATCGGCAACGCCGAGGGGACGGGCAACCTCGTCGCCGCGGCCGGCACGGTCACCGGCACCAACCAGACCATGACCGCGCAGACGGAGCTCGGCGGCAGCGCCGAGACGCTGAGCGGGCTCCTCGAGTTCCAGGCGGCCGTGGTCTCGGGCGACTCCGGCGGCCCGGTGCTCGACAAGCAGGGCGAGGTGGTCGGCATGACCACCGCAGCCTCCAACGGTGCCGGCCCCACCGACGCCTACGCCATCAGCATCACCAACGCGCTCACGGTGGCGCACGAGATCCAGACCGGCGACACCGCGGGCGGCACCATCACCCTCGGCTACCCGGCGTTCCTCGGGGTCTCCCTGGCCACGCCGCAGAGCGGAGCGGTCGGCGGGTTCGGTTCGTCGGGCAGCGGCACGACGAGCGGCGCCACCATCGCGGGTGTCATCTCCGGCACCCCGGCCGCGTCCGCAGGGCTGGCCGCCGGTGACACCATCACCGCGGTCGACGGCACGGCGGTGTCCTCCGCCACCGACCTGTCCACCGCGCTGAGCAGCCACAAGGCGGGCAGCAGAGTGACGATCACGTGGGTCTCCGGCACCACCGGCGCCTCGCAGACCGCGACCGTCACGCTGATCGCCGGGCCGGCGAACTGATCGGCTCCTCGGTGCGCGGTTGAGGTGCCGCGCGAACGGACGGGCGGTGGCTGGCGGGATCTGGGTCCGCCGCCACCGCCCGTCCGCGCGTCCTCGTCGTCGACGACGACCTCGGGATCCGTGACCTCCTGACGTCCGCGCCCGGCTTCGCCGGGTTCTCGGTCGGCACGGCCGGCACCGTCGCCGCCGCCCTCGACGCGATGCGTCGCGAGCCGCCGGACATCGTGGTGCTCGACGTGATGCTGCCGGACGCCGGCGCCCCCGACATGCTCCGCGTGGATGACCGCCTGGCGCGGCGGCACCGGGCTGGGGCCGTCGCCGACGGGGTTCCGGCCGCTGGCCACGCCCGCCGCCAGCCCCGAACGCGTGGTGCCCCAGGCGCAGCTGCCGGACCAGGTCTGGGCCGACGACGTCGGGGGAGGCACCTCGGTGGTGGCGAAGCTCGTCTCCCGGCTGCGGCGCGAGGTGGACCCGGATGGGGCGCCGTCACTCATCCGCACCGTGCGCGGGTTCGGCTGCGCGCTGCGCGCGGATGGCCAGCGGCCCGTGACCGCCGGGCGTCGCGCGGGTCGCTGCGCCGCGGGGGGCTGCCCGTCGGCGGCGCCACCGCGGTGAGCATCGACCTGGCCGACCGGGTGGCCCAGCGCCTGCCGTGGCTCATCGGGGCCACCGTCGCGATCGCCACCCCGCTGCTGGTGCCGGCATTCGGTCCGTGGCGATCGCACTGACGCCGGCGCTCATGGACCTCGTCTCCGTGGCGGCCGCGGACGGCGTGGTGACCGCGGTGCTCGAGTGGGGCTGGGGCGTGCACGCGCCGGGCCTGTCCGGCCCCGTCTCCACCGATGCGGACGTGCCGATGCTGCTGTTCGTGGTGCTGTTCGGGCGCTCGATGGACGACGAGGTGTCCCTGCTCTCGTCCATCGGCGAGCACTGGCACGCCGGCATGGACACCGCGGCGTCGCCCCGACCGGCTGGGTCACAACCGCCGCGGCGACCGTCATGCTGGCGGCCTTCGCATCCTTCATCCGGGTGGAGGACCCGGTGATCACGATGTTCGGCGTGGGGCTCGCGGTGGCCGTGCTGGTGGACGCCACCCTGGTGCGGTGTGTGCTGGGTCCGGCCGCGATGGTGCTCGTGGGCCGCCGGAACTGGTGGCTGCCGCGCTGGCTGGACCGCATCGCGCCGCGCGTGAACCTATGACCGCCGGGTGCGCCGGCCGGGAATGCCCGGGACGGGCGGCTGGTTGGGCCGGTAGACTTCGTGGTACCGCAGCGGCGCCCCGGCGTCGACGCGTTGACAACTGAACATGGGGGTGATCGGTTTCGACGGTGGTCGTCGAGCCAGGAGAAGCGGGCCGAGGACGCACGGTTATCTCGTCAACGCTCCGTGCAAAACACAGGTGCCAATCACAACAGCACCGACTTCGCCCTCGCCGCCTGAGCGAGCTGCGTAGTCCGCCAGCCCGGGGTTGCTCTCGACCCGGTAGCTGACGTCATCTAGAGAGCCACTGCTCGTAGCCCTCGTCATCGGGGCTGCGGGGACTTTCAGGTGACTGAGCCCGTCCACGACTTGTCTGCGTGATCGTGGGGGCCGAGAAAATCACAGCAGAATGCGCCCGGAGAATCCCTGGTTCCCCGTCATCGGACGCGGGTTCGATTCCCGCCACCTCCACCATGTCTGACCTGCGAGTT
>JAJYSG010000067.1 GCA_021793675.1 Actinomycetes bacterium
CGCGATGATCCCGACCTCGTCCCCGGGCAGCATGTCGATCGAGACGAGGTCGACCGCCGGGGTGACCTTCCGCGCGATGTCCCGCAGCGGGATGTACTCCGCGAAGGGTGCCGGGTGCTGCTTGGCGTAGACGTCCACTTGGCCCTCGCCCGGCGACCACAGGATCGCCTCGTTGTAGCGGTGGTTCTCGGTGTACCGCTGCCCACCGACGAGGATCGGCGCGTCGACCGCGGCGGCCGCCCGCTCCACGAGGCGGCCCGCCTCCCCGTCCACCCGCGGGTCGATGTCGGTGGAGTTCTCCGGCCACAGCACGACGTCGAGCTCACCGGGCTCCACCTGCGCGAGCAGCGCCTCGGTCCCGGTGACGTGCCGCTCGAGCACGTCGCGCCGCACCGCGAAGGCGTCGAGCCCGGGTCCGGGGACGTTGCCCTGGACGGCGCCCACGCGCAGCGTGCCGTTCTCCGCCCGGGTGTCGACCGGGACGACGAGACCGACACCGACGAGGGCGGCCGCCACGACGAGGGCGCCGCTCGCCCGGCCCACCCGCACCCGGCGCACGTGCTCCACGGCCAGGGCGAGGAGGGCCCCGACCGCCACGACGACCCCGCTCACGAGCGTCTCACCGCCGAGCGACGCGAGCCGCAGGAGCGGACCGGTGGTCTGGGAGAAGGCAAGCGTGCCCCACGGCAGCCCGCCGAAGGGCGCCAGGCCCCGCACCGTCTCGACCGCCACCCACAGGCACGCCACCGTGAGGACCCCGACGGCCGGGTGCCGGGCGACCGGACGCCAGCGGCGCGCGAGCACCAGGGCCGCCGCGAACACGGCGACGAAGCACGCCTCGGCGACGCCGAGGAGGAGCCACGGCACCGCGCCGGCCGCCTCCTCCGCCCACCACAGGTGGACGAGGAAGAAGACCGCGCCCCAGAGCCAGCCGTAGCCGAGGGCGCGCGGGACGGACGCCCCGCGCAGGGCGAGGAGCAGGAACGCGACACCCACCGGTGCCAGCGGCCACCAGGACCGTCCCGGGAACGCCGCGTCGGTGGCGAGGGCACCGAGGGCGCTGAGCAGCGCGGCGACCGAGGGGGAAGGGCGGGGCACCCGACCAGGATAGGTGTCGGGGCCGGTGCACCCGACCACGGACGTGACCGGCCCGCGTGTCCTTCGGACCGGAGCTGCGGGGAGCAGCTTCGTTATCTACTGAACACGCGGGCCCGGCACATGTCCGCCGCGGCCCGAGACCGGTGTCCGCTCTTCGTGGCATCGGCCCGGCCGGCGGTATGGGAGACAAAACTAGTGCCGACCGGCCGCGGCATCAACCCCTCGAAACCGCAGGTCAACGGCATGGACGCAGGTCAGCCGACCCACCCGGGAAGCCCGGATCGTCCGATGGTCGGCGTGTCGCCCAGGCGTGTCGGGCCGGTCTCCGACTTTCGTCCGAGCCGGGGACGCCGGCCGTCTCACACACTGGACCACGCGACCACGCCTCGGCGGACGAGGTCGATGGCCCGGCGGGCGGTGCGCCGGCCGTCCGGGTCGGGTGCGGCGGTGGCGAGCTGGTCGAGGACGTCGAGAACCTGCTTGCACCAGCGCACGAAGTCCCCCGCCCCGAGCTCGGTGCCTTCGAGGACGGTGTCGAGCGCGGCGCCACGGGCCCAGCTGTGCACGGCGCCGACGATGCCGGCGTCGACCGGCTCCCCGGCCGGGACGCCGTGCTGCGCCTCCAGCTCGGCGAGCTCGTCGGAGACCCGCACGGTGGCCCGCACCGCCTCCCCGAGAGCGCCGCGGCCCGCTCCCCCGGGTGCCGAGGCGGCGTCGGTGCGGGCCGAGTAGACGACGGTGGAGACGACCGCGGCGAGCTCGGCCGCGTCCAGGCCGCGCCACAGGCCGCGGCGCAGGCACTCGGCGAGGACGAGGTCCTTCTCCGCATACAGGCGGGCGAGCCAGCGGCCGTTGTCGGTGACCGACAGGTCCCCGCCGTCGGGCTCGTCCTCCGGCTCGAGGTAGCCGAGCTCGGTGAGCAGGGCGCACACCCGGTCGAAGTCCCGGGCGATCGAGGAGGTCCGGTTCTCGATGCGCTGGAGCAGCCGCTGGTGCTCGGCGTCCAGCGTCGCCCACCGGTTGGCCCACCGGGCGTGCTCCTCACGGTCCGGGCACGCGTGGCAGGGATGGGCGCGCAGCCGCCGGCGCAGCTCCTCGAGCTGGTCCACGGCTCCGGTCGCGGAGGCGGCAGGCTGCGCCCGGCGTGCCGGCGGGGCCGCCTGGACGGCGCTGCGCATCCGTGCGGCGAGGTCCCGGCGGACCTTCGCGTCGCGCACGTTGGCGTGCTTGGGCACGGTCACCGTGGTGACCGTCGTGGCGCCGTGGGGCAGCTCCTCCGCGGTGAGGACACGGATCCGCGGCTCGGGCGTGAGGACGCGGAGCACGGGGGCACCTCGGCGGTCGGACTCGACGTCGAGCACGAGCACCCACTGCGTGCGCCGCCCGCGCCGGTACTCGAGCACGTCGCCGCGGCGGGCGGCGGCGAGCGAGGCGTGCGCCGCCTGCCGCGCGGCCCACGAACGCTCCCGGGAGTGGTCCTTCTCCAGCTCGGAGATCCGGCGGCGCAGCCGGGCGTACTCGCGGAAGTCGCCGAGGTGGCAGCTCATCGCCTCCGCGTACCCGGCGAGAGCCTCCTCGTTGCGCCGCGCCTGGCGCGCCAGGCCGACGACGCCACGGTCCGCCTGGAACTGGGCGAAGGAGCTCTCGAGGATCTCCCGGGCCTGCTGGAAGGACGTCGTGCCGAGGAGGTTGACCGCCATGTTGTACGTCGGGTGGAAGCTCGAGCGCAGCGGGTAGGTGCGCCGGGAGGCGAGCCCGACGAGGGCGCCCGGGTCCAGGTCGTCGCGGTAGAGGACGATGGCGTGGCCCTCGACGTCGATGCCCCGCCGCCCGGCCCGCCCGGTGAGCTGGGTGTACTCCCCCGGGGTGAGCGCGACGTGGGCGGTACCGTTCCACTTCTCCAGCTGCTCGAGGACGACCGAGCGGGCCGGCATGTTGATGCCCAGGGCCAGGGTCTCGGTCGCGTAGACGACCTTGACCAGACCCGCCGCGAAGAGCGCCTCGACGGTCTCCTTGAACACGGGGAGCAGTCCGGCGTGGTGGGCGGCGACCCCGCGCTGGAGCGCCTGGGACCAGGCGTGGTAGCCGACGACCGCGAGGTCCTCGGCCGGCAGCGCGGCGCAGCGCTCCTCGACGATCTGCGCGATCGTCCGCGCCTCCGCCGCGTTCGTCAGCCGGATCCCGGAGCGCACGGTCTGCTCGACGGCGGCCTCGCAGCCGGCGCGGGAGAAGATGAAGACGATAGCGGGGAGCAGCCCCTCCTGGTCCAGCTTCTCCACGACGACGGAGCGGGACGGCGGCCGGACCCGCACGAACCGCGCCGGGGGGCGGCCCCGGCGGCCGCGGGGGTCCCGTCCGCGCCCCGCCGGAGCCGACCCGGTCCGCTGCGCGCGCCGGATGGCCTCGAGGAGGTCGGGGTTGATCGGCGGGTTGGGGCCCGGGTCGGTGGGGTCCACCCGGGCGCTGTAGAGGTCGAGGATCCGGCCCCGCACCATGACGTG
>JAJYSG010000068.1 GCA_021793675.1 Actinomycetes bacterium
GGCGGAGACGCGCAGGTCACGGACGTCGAGCAGGACGTCGTCCGGGACGGTGCCCGCCGGGGCGGCGCCGGCGGTGTCGCTCACGTCGCTGCTCATCCACCCGCCTCCGCGGTGGGCTGCGGGGCGCCCGCTACGACGTGCGACGTCGTCAGGCGCAGTGCCGTGGGCGCCGGGAGCGGTGCCGGAAGCCGGAGCGGCCCCCCGCCGGGGACGAGCGCGCCGAGGATGCGCGGGCCGCGCGCCCCCGTCGCCGTCGGGACGGTCGCGGGGACGCCGTGGACCGTCGCCCACCCGATGAGGGCGAACGCGATGGCCTCCTTCGCGTCGGGCGGGGCCCCGAGGTCGGCGGTCGTACGCAGCTCGACGCCCGGGAGCTCGTCCGCGAGCATCCGCAGCATCGTCGCGTTCGCCGCCCCGCCGCCGGAGGCGACGACGTGGGTGACGCCCTGGCGGCGCACCTCGCTGCCGACGGTCACCGCGGTAAGCGCGGTGAGCGTCGCGAGCAGGTCCGGCGTGCTGACCTCCCGGCCCAGCTCGCCGAGCGCCGCGGTGAGGTACTCGGCGTGGAAGACCTCCTTGCCGGTGCTCTTCGGGGCCGGGAGGGCGTAGTAGTCGTCCCGCAGCAGGAGGTCGAGGAACTCGCGGTCGACGGCACCCGTGGCGGCGACGGCACCGCCGACGTCGTACCCCTCCGGGTGGGCCTCGCGGAGGAGGACGGCGGCGTCGAGCAGGGCGTTCGCCGGGCCGATGTCGTAGGCGAGCGCGGCGCCCCCGCGGTCGACGACCGTCATGTTGGAGATCCCGCCGAGGTTGAGCGCCGCCCACCGGCCCTCCTTCCCGGCGAGGAGCAGGGTGTCGAGGTAGGAGACGAGCGGCGCGCCGTGGCCGCCGGCGGCGACGTCGCGGGCCCGCACGTCGGCGACGACCGGCACACCGGTCGCCTCGGCGATCCACGCGGGCTGCCCGAGCTGGAGGGTGCCCAGGGCGTGCTGCTCCTCGACCCAGTGGTACACCGTCTGCCCGTGCGAGCAGACGAGGTCGACCGGGCCGGCCACGGCGATCGCGGCACGCGCCGCCGCCGCGAAGGCCTGCCCGATCGCGGTGTCGAGCGCGCACACCTCGGCCAGCGTCGTCTGCGCCGGCGGCAGGGCACGGAGCAGCCGCGCCCGCAGGTCCGGGTCGTAGGGGGTGATCGCCGTGTACCGGACCTCGCCGACCAGGGCGGGGGCGCCGTCGTCGTCCTCCGTGTCGAAGTCGACGACGGCGACGTCGATGCCGTCGTGCGAGGTGCCGGAGATCATGCCGAGGGCTCTCATGCTCCACGATCCTTCGGGTCGAGTGCGTCGCGCAGGCCGTCGCCGAGCAGGTTGAGCCCGACGACGAGGACGACGATGACGGCGCCCGGGGCGGCCATGGTCCACCAGGCGATGTTCACCAGCGCCCGGGCCTCGAGCACCATCGAGCCGAGGGACGGGGCGGGCGGGGGTGTCCCGAGGCCGAGGAAGCTCAGCGAGGCCTCGGTGAGCACCGCCCAGGACAGCGACAGGGTGACCTGGACGATGACGATGGCGGTGATGTTGGGCAGCACGTGGCGCAGCAGGATGCGCCCCGTGGAGAAGCCGAGAACGGTGCCGGCGCGGACGAACTCGGCCTCCCGCAGGGACAGCACCGGGCCCCGCGTCACCCGCACGAAGATCGGGACGTAGACGATCGCGATCGCCACCGCGATGGTGAGCCAGCTCCGCGAGACCGCCGAGGCGAGCGCCAGGGCGAGGAGGAGCGGCGGGAAGGCGAACAGCACGTTCGTCATCCCGAGGACGGCGCGTGCGGTCCACCCGCCGTGGTACCCGGCGAGCACGCCGGCGGCGGTGCCGACGAGCCCGGCGATCGCGACGGCGACGACGGCGATGAGCAGCGAGTTCGCCGCGCCGGCGGCCGAGCGGGTGAGGACGTCACGGCCGAACTGGTCGGTGCCGAACCAGTGCTCACCGGAGGGGCCCTGCATGCGGACGGCCGGGTCCTGCGCGACCGGGTCGCCGAGCACCCCGAGCCCGGCGAGCACGGCGAGGAGCACGACGACGCCGGTGAGGACGGTCCCGGCCAGCCCGCTGCGGCTGCGCAGCAGCCGGCGCACCGTCCCGCTGCGGGTGGCCCGCGGCGCGGCGGACGCCGGCGCGGTGGGCAGGGCCTCGGCGGTCACAGCTGCCTCACCCGGGGGTCGACGACGCGGTAGAGGAGGTCGGTGAGGAGGTTGACGAGGACGAAGCACAGGGCGATGACGAGGACCGTGCTCTGCACGACGGCGTACTCCTTCTGCTCGATGCCGAGGAGCACCTGGCGACCGATGCCGGGCACCGAGAACACCTGCTCGACGACGACGGCGCCGCCGAGGAGGTACCCGAACTGGATGCCGGTCATCGTGAGGATCGGCACCGTGGCGTTGCGCAGCACGTGCCGGGACTGCACCAGCCAGGGCGCCACCCCCTTGCCGTGGGCGGTGCGGACGAAGTCCTGGGAGCGGACCTCGAGGATCGCCGAGCGGGCGGTGCGCATGACCGGGGCGGCCAGCCCGAAGCCGAGGACGAGGGCGGGCATGAGCATCTGCTGGAGGTTGAGCGCGGGGTCGCTGGTGAGCGTGGCGAACCGCTCGGCGTTGGGGTTGTAGCCGAGCAGCCGGGCGGCGGCGGCGAGCATGACCGAGCCGAGGAGGAAGGCCGGGACGGACAGCCCCGCCAGCCCCACCGCCTGCCCGGAGGCGTCGCGCAGGGAGTTGGGCCGGGAGGCGGACCAGATCGCCAGCGGCACGCCGATCGCCAGCCCGATGACGGTGGAGAGCACGGCGAGCTCGAACGTCACGGGCAGCGAGCCGGCCGTCATCGCCAGGACCGTCTCGCCCGAGCGGTGGGAGAGCCCGAGGTTGCCGGTGAGGACGTTGCCGAGCCAGGAGAAGAACTGGACGACGAGCGGCTGGTCCAGCCCGTAGTAGGCCTCCAGCGCCGCGCGCTGGCGCTCGGTGAGGGCCGCGGCCTCCGTGCCCAGCGTCGCCGTGATCTGGTCCCCGGGCAGCGCCCGGAGCATGACGAACACGAGCACGGCGACGCCGAGCAGCGTGCCCAGGGCCTCGCCGACCCGCCGCAGCAGCGGGTGGCGCACGATCACACGCACGTGGTTGGTCCTCCGACGGCCGGGCTCAGGCGAGCGTGGTCACCCTGAGGTTCTGCAGCGAGCCGTTCGGCATCGGGGTGAAGCCGGTGACGCCGTCGAGCGTGGCCGTGTAGGTGTAGGAGCTGAAGAGCCACACCCAGGCGGCCTCGTCCTCCAGCTCGCGGGCGATCTCGTCGTAGATCGCCTTGCGCTCGGCCGGCTCGGCGGTCTGCTTGCCCTGGGCGAAGAGCTCGTCGAGGGTGTCGGAGCCGTAGCCCGCCACCTCGTTGAGGTTGCCGGTGGAGGGGAAGTACCGGCCGTACTGGCCCTCCGGGTCGGGGCGCCCGCCGTTGAGGGCGACCGCCGCGGTGAAGTCGGCGGCGATCCACCGGTCGACGTAGGCACCGATCTCCAGGACGTCGAGGTTGACGGTGATGCCG
>JAJYSG010000002.1 GCA_021793675.1 Actinomycetes bacterium
AGCACACCCGACGCACGTCGAGGAGGGCGTCGGTACCCGCCGCCTCGATGTCCGACAGCGCCGCGGGCACCATCTCCGGCCGCGTCTCGGCCACGACGAGGGCCGCCTGTGCCTGGACGACGATCCCGGCCACGTGGTGCGCGACGACGTCGTGGAGCTCCCGCGCGAGCTCGAGCCGCTCCTCGCGCCGCACGTCGTCGAGCTCCTGCCGCCGCCGGGCGTCGTCGAGCCGCAGCCACGTGCCCACCGCCAGCGCGAGGCCCCAGGCGACGAGGCTCGCCAGGGCGAGGGGGAGGACGTCCTGGGACCGCGTGGCGGCGGACCGGCCGACGGTCAGCACGACGGCTCCGGCGAGGCCGAGCAGTCCTGCCGCACGGGGTCCGGCGACCCGCACGGCGGCCGCCCCCAGCACCAGGAGCGCCACCGTGCCCGCGAGGCCGGGCTGCGACGGCAGCCGCCAGGCGTCACCGGCGATCGCGGCCGCACCCGCCAGCGCCAGCGCCGCCGCGGCGCTGCGTACGGGACTGCGGGGACCCAGCAGCGCGAGGCCGGCGAGGACCACCCCGGTGACCAGGCCGAGCACCCACCGGCCGGAGCGGAGGCCGGCGCCCACGCCGGCGACGTCGAGGAGCAGCTGGATCCCGAGCGCCACGGCGAGGACGGCCGCGACCACCACGGTGGTGATCGCCCTCCGATGCGTGGCTGTCCGGTTCATGTCTCACCAGGCTAGGCGGGGCCCGATGCCCCGGACACCGGCCGAAAGGACGACCGCGACGGCGCACCTCCGGCTGTTCGGCCGATGTGACGGTCCCCGGGCGGCAACCAGGCTCCTGCCCATGACGACGGCTACCCCCCTCATCCACCTCCGCGGCGTGAGCAAGAGCTACGGGCCACGGACCGCGGTCAGCGACCTGAGCCTCGACGTGCCCGCCGGCTGCGCCTACGGCTTCCTCGGCCACAACGGTGCCGGCAAGACGACGGTGATCCGGATGCTCCTCGGCCTCACCCCACCCGACGCCGGCACCGTGCACCTCGACGGCCACCCCGTCGACTCGGACCGCCTCGCCGCGCTCGGTCGTGTGGGCGCCATCGTCGAGGAACCGCGCTTCCACCCGCACCTCACGGGGTGGGAGAACCTGCGGGTCGTCGCCGCGGTCCGCGGCCCGCAGGCCCTGCGCCGGATCGGGCCTGCGCTCGAGCGGGTGGGCCTGGCCGACCGGGCACGGGACCGGGTCGCCACCTACTCGCAGGGGATGCGGCAGCGCCTCGGCATCGCCCGCTGCCTGCTGGTGGACCCCAAGCTCATCGTGCTCGACGAGCCGACCAACGGCCTGGACCCGGGCGGCATCCTGCAGCTGCGCCAGCTCGTCGCCGCGTTCGTCGCCGAGGGCCGCACCGTGTTCGTCTCGTCGCACGTGCTCGACGAGATCGAGCGGGTGTGCCAGTACGTGGCCGTCATCGACCGGGGCCGTCTCGTCGCCGAGGGCCCCGTGGCCGAGCTCGTCGGCGGGAGTGCGACGGAGTACGACCTGGTCTGCCGCGACCAGCAGGCCGCCCTCACCGTGCTGTCGACGCACCCGGCGGTGACCTCGGCCGCGCCGAGCGGGGGCGCCATCCGTGTGACCCTCGGCGACCCGCGCGCGGGCACGGGGCTGGTCACCTGGTTGGTGCGCTCGGGTGTCGACGTCGTCAGCCTCACACCCGTCCGCCACAGCCTGGAAGACCGCTTCCTGTCCCTCACGTCCCGAGTCGGAGACCAGCACGCATGAACCGCACCCTCGTCCGGCAGATGATCGGCGCCGACCTGCTCAAGCTGCGCCGCCACCGGCCCACCATGGCCGCCGCGGCGGCGCTGTCGGTGGGCACCAGCGCGCTCTACATGCTCTTCATCCTCGCGCGCCACGGGTGGCACCTGCCCGCCACCCAGCTCCTCGACGACGGGACCACGCTCATGGGTCTCTACTTCGGCCCGATGGCCGCGGTCCTCGTCGGGACGCAGGCCGGGGTCACCGACCTCGCCAACCACGTGTTCCGGGACCTCGCGGCGACGGGACGCTCGCGCGTGCTGCTGTTCCTCACCCGGGTCCCGGCGGCGGTGCTGCTGGCGCTGCTGTTCACGCTCGCCGGGTTCGCCGTGAGCACGGCGGCCGCGTACGCCTTCCACGGCGCCGGGCCGGGGCCCGACCTGGGGCTGGTGCTCCGGTCCGGCGCCTGGGTGGCGTTGGCCACGGCGGTGCTGACCACCCTCGCCGTCGGCGTGGGGTCGCTCACCGGCTCGGCGTCGATCACGCTCGTCGCGGTCATCGGATGGCAGACGATCGTCACCGGCATCCTCTACATCGCGGGCTTCCTGGGGAACCTCCGGTGGGCGGTGCTCTCGATCGCGCTGAGCCGGTTCCTCCCGGCCGCGCAGATCGGCACCCGCGACCACCCTGGCTCGTCGAACGCGCTCGTGAACTACAAGGTGCCGATGCCTGCCGCGGTCGCGGCGCTGGTCATCGTGGCGTGGGTGCTGGTCCCGTCGGTCCTCGGCGCCTGGCGGACGGCGCACCGGGACGTCTGAGCGGTGGGCAGGCCGCGGCCCTCACGCCTGCGGCAGGTGCGTCCCGGTGAGCTCCTCGGCGACGGCCCACAGCCGCGCGGCCGTGGCGAGCGAGCGCGCCGGGCGCGGGAACCGGGCCACCGTCGTCGGGCCGACGAGGCCCAGGCGGCGGCCGGGGCCGTAGTAGGCGCCCTGCCGCGCGTCCGGCGAGGTGGCCGCGACGAGGATCGGCTCGGCGCCGGACTCGACGCCCTGCACCGGCAGCAGCGAGCGCCACGGTGCCGGCGGGCGGCCGGCCGTGCCCGCGGGCGGGTGTGACAGCGTCCAGCCGGGGTGGGCTGCGGTGCTGAGCAGGGGCCAGCCGCGCTCGTCGGCCACCGCCGCGAGGTGGCGCGCCATGAGCAGGTCCGCGAGCTTGGAGCGCGCGTACCCGCCGTTGGGGGAGTAGGAGCGGCGCCACTGCGGGTCGTCGAACCGGATGCGGCCCCACGTCGCGGCGGCGCTGCCCATGGTCGCCACGCGCGGCGCGGGGGAGCGCAGCAGCAGCGGCAGCAGCAGGGTGGTCAGCGCGAACGGGCCGAGGAAGTTGGTGCCGAGCTGGAGCTCGAACCCGTCCGCCGTCTCCTCGCGCCGCCGGGGCGCGTGCACCACGCCGGCGTTGTTGACCAGCACATGCAGCGGGCGGCCGTCGGCCAGGAGGGCGTCGGCGAAGGCGCGGACCGTGGCGAGGTCGGCCAGGTCGAGGTGGCGCACCTCGACGTCCGCGTCCGGCGCCTCCCGGAGGATCTCGGCGCGTGCGGCCTCGCCCTTGTCGACGCTGCGGACGGCCATGACCACCTCGGCACCGGCCAGCGCCAGGCGGCGCGCCACCTCCCGGCCGATGCCCGTGTTGGAGCCGGTGACGACGACGCGTCGGCCGGCCTGGGGCGGGACGTCGTAGGTGATGGGCACGGGCGCTCCTGGCGACGGTGGTGGGCTCTCGCCTCGGACGCTACGGCACGGTGGGGCGAGGACGCGTCGCACCTGGCGCCGGTGGCCGCCCGCAGCCCGACGTGGGGGCCCCGCCGCCTGCGACGGGGACGGGTCAGCCGACCGCGGTGCCGAACGCCTTGCCGACCGCCCACGTGAAGGCCATGGTGGCCGCGCCCATCCCGGCGTTGCGCAGCACGGCGCGCCCGGCGGGCGCCCCGCCGAGCCGCGCCGAGACGAACCCCGTCACCGTGAGCCCGACGAGAACGGCGGCCACGGTCAGCCAGATCCGCCAGCCGCCCGCCGGCACGAGGATCACCAGCAGCGGGATGAGCGCGCCGACCGTGAAGGAGAGGAACGAGGCGCCCGCGGCGGCCCACGGGCTCGTCAGCTCGTCGGGGTCGATGCCGAGCTCCGCCTCCGCGTGCGCGCGCAGCGCGTCGTGCTCCGTGAGCTGCGTGGCCACCTGGGCGGCCAGCTCCGGCGTCAGCCCCTTCTCCTGGTAGAGGCCCGCGAGCTCGGCCAGCTCGTCGTCGGGCATCGTCTCGAGCTCCCAGCGCTCCTTGGCGAGCACCGCCCGTTCGGTGTCGCGCTGGGTGCTCACCGACACGTACTCGCCGCCGGCCATCGACATGGCGCCCGCCACCAGGCCCGCGACCCCGGCCGTGGCGATCGCCGTGACGTTCGACGTGGCGCCCGCGACACCGATGACGATGCCGGCCACCGAGACGATCCCGTCGTTGGCCCCGAGCACCCCCGCCCGCAGCCAGTTGAGCCGGGCGCCCAGCCCGGCGCCGTGCGGCTCCGCCTCGTGCCCGGCGGGTTCCGTGCTCATGGGACCTCCCCTTCGTCGGCTGCGACCACGCTAGGGCGCCGCGCCCGCCGCGGCTCGCCGGGCGCCCGCGCCGCCGGACGTGCGGCCGCCCCACGCGGGGACCATGCTCGGTCCGGGCCGGACGACGACGTCCGGGCACGGCGGGCGAAGGGGACTGCCATGGACCGCTCCGGCACGGCGATCGCGGGGCGTCGGGTGCTCGTCACCGGGGGCGGCCGCGGGCTCGGCCGGCGCATCGCGCTGCGGGCGGCGGCGCGGGGCGCCGCCGAGGTGGTCATCTGGGACGTCGACGAGGCGCGGGCGGAGCAGGTGGCCGACGAGATCCGGGCGCACCACCGGGCCGCGAGCGCCCGGGCCGTCGATGTCACTGACGCCGCCGCGGTGGCCGGGGCCGGCGCCGCCACGGGCGACGTGGACGTCGTCGTCAGCTGCGCGGGCGTGGTCACGGGCCGGCGCCTCCTCGACGCGGACGAGGCCGGCATCCGCCGCACGTTCGACGTCAACACGCTCGCCCTGTACTGGGTGGCCCGCGCGTTCCTGCCCGGCATGGTGGCGCGCGACCGGGGCACCGTGGTGACCATCGCCTCAGCCGCCGGTCTGGTGGGCGTCGCCCGCCAGACCGACTACTCGGCGAGCAAGTTCGCCGCCGTCGGCTTCACCGAGTCGCTGCGGGCCGAGCTGCGGGGCGAGCGCTCGCGCGTGCGCACGCTGCTCGTCTGCCCCTACTACATCGACACGGGCATGTTCGAGGGCGTGCGCACCCGGGTGCCGTGGCTGCTGCCGATCCTGCGGGAGGACCACGTGGCGCGCGCCGTGGTCGACGGCATCGAGCGCGGCCGGTCCCAGCTCATGCTGCCGCCGGCGGTCTGGCTGCTGCCCGGCATGCGGCTGCTCGGCACGCGCGGGTTCGACGCGGTCATGGACGTGCTGGGCGTCAACCACACGATGGACCGCTTCGTCGGGCGCACGCCCGGGGCGTGAGGGGCGCCCCCGGGGCGGGGCCAGGATGGAGGCATGACCTCTCTGCAGCCCATCCGCACCACCCGTTCGTCCGTCGCGATCGTCAATGCCTACGTGGTCCCCGTCACCGGCGCGCCGGTGGAGCACGGCACCGTGCTCGTCGAGGACGGCGTCATCACCGCCGTCGGGCGCGACGTCGCGGTGCCCGACGGGGTCCGCACGCTCGACGTCGGCGGCCGCTGGGTGCTGCCGGGCTTCGTCGAGGCCCACGGGCACCTCGGCGTGCACGAGGAGGGCGAGGGCTGGGCCGGCGAGGACGTCAACGAGATGACCGACCCCAACGGCGCGGGGCTGCGGGCGATCGACGCGGTCAACATCGAGGAGGAGGGGTTCCGGGACGCGCTCGCGGGCGGCGTGACGTCCGTGGTGGTCAAGCCGGGCAGCGGCAACCCCATCGGCGGCCAGACCGTCGCCATCAAGACGTGGGGCGGCCGCACGGTCGACGAGCAGGTGATCAGCGACGCGGTCTCGGTCAAGGCCGCGCTCGGCGAGAACCCCAAGCGGGTCTACGGCGACAAGAAGGCGCTGCCGTCGACGCGGCTGGGCGTGGCCTACGTGGTGCGCAAGGCCTTCGTCGACGCACAGGGCTACGCCGCTCGTCGGGCCGCCGCCGAGGCGAAGGGCGAGCCGTTCGACCGCGACCTGGCCAAGGAGACGCTGGTGCGCGTGCTCGAGGGTGAGCTGGTGTGGGACCAGCACACGCACCGGGCCGACGACATCGCGACCGCGATCCGGCTCTCCGAGGAGTTCGGGTACCGGCTCGTGGTCAACCACGGCACCGAGGGTGCGCTCATCGCCGACGTGCTGGCAGAGAAGGACGTCCCCGTGATCTTCGGGCCGCTGTTCACCAGCCGCTCGAAGGTGGAGCTGCGGAACCGGGCGATCGCCAACCTCGGGCGCCTGGCGGCGGCCGGCGTGCGCGTCGCGATCACCACCGACCACCCCGTGGTGCCCATCAACTTCCTGGTGCACCAGGCGTCGTTCGCCGTCAAGGAGGGGCTGGACCGCGACGTCGCGCTGCGGGCGCTGACGGTGAACCCGGCGTCGTTCCTCGGGCTGTCCTCCCGCGTGGGCGCGCTGGCGCCCGGGCTGGACGGCGACGTCGTCGTGTGGAGCGGAGACCCGCTCGACATCACCTCCCGGGCGGAGCACGTGTTCGTCACCGGGACCGAGGTCTACACGTGGGACGCCGCCGCGAAGGCCGGGCGTGTCCGGGAGCGCGCGGAGCGGTTCGCCTCGTAGCCAGGGGTGGTGATCAGGCGGCTCCCGGCTGCAGGGCGGTCACGTTCAGCAGGGGAGCGCCGGCCATCCGGCACGCGGTGAACTGGGTGGTGGGCAGGAACAACGCGTGGGTCTCGCCCGGCGGGTAGACGCGCAGGCCGTCGGCCGTCACCGGGTCGCAGGTCGCCGGCGGGTAGTTGAGGGCATTCGCGATGCCGAGCCTCGCGTGCGCGCTGCCGCCGGGGGCGAGCGTCACGGTCGCCGGCGGGCTCGAGGGGTCCCTACCGGCCGCGGCCCCGAGCTGCGTGCCGTTGCCGTCGCCGACCAACGACACGCCCGGCCACCCCTCCAGCGTGCAGGACCGGCCGGCGGTACTGGTCAGGACGAGGTCGACGTAGGACGTGCCGGCTGCGACCCCGCCGCCGGTGCCGAGCGACACCGAGAGCGCAGCGGAGCTGCACCGCGGCGCCGCCGCGGCGGACGGGGGCGGGGCAGTGCCGCTGGCGGTGGCGCCGCTCGTGGCGGCCGCTGCGCTGGTCGCAGCCGCGCCGCTCGTCGCCGGCGCGCTCGGCCCGGTGCCGGCGGGCGCGCTCGCGGGTGTCGTCGCCGTTGCCGTTGCCGACGTCGGTGGCCCGATGGTGGCACCGGCGGTGCACCCCGCGAGCGCGGCCGCGGCGAGCGCGGTGACGACGGTGGCGACGACGAGACGGCGGCGCGTCCTCATGGCGGACAGTGTGATCACCGCAGCGTCGTCCGTGCGGCATCCGCCCCGAGTGTTCGTCGTTCGGGTGGAGGAGGAGAACGGAGGCGCCTCCGTTAGCGGCCTAGGCTGGGCGCATGGTCGCTTACCGAAACCTGGGCCGCTCCGGCCTCAAGGTCACCGAGATCACCTACGGCAACTGGCTCACCCACGGGTCCCAGATCGAGAACGACACCGCCAAGGCCTGCGTGCGCGCGGCGCTGGACGCGGGCATCACGAGCTTCGACACCGCCGACGTCTACGCCAACACCGCCGCGGAGACCGTCCTCGGCGAGGCCCTGGCGGGCGAGCGCCGCGACGGCCTCGAGGTCTTCACCAAGGTGTTCTGGCCCACCGGGCCCCGCGGCGCCAACGACCGCGGGCTGAGCCGCAAGCACATCCTGCGGTCGATCGAGGGGTCGCTCTCGCGCCTCCAGACCGACTACGTCGACCTCTACCAGGCGCATCGCTACGACCACGTGACGCCGCTCGAGGAGACGATGCAGGCGTTCGCGGACGTGGTGCGCTCCGGCAAGGCGCTGTACATCGGCGTCTCCGAGTGGACGGCCGAGCAGATCCGCGCCGGCGTCGCGCTCGCCCGCGAGCTGCACGTGCCGCTGGTCTCCAACCAGCCGCAGTACTCGATGCTGTGGCGGGTCATCGAGGAGCAGGTGGTGCCCACGAGCGAGGAGCTCGGCCTGTCCCAGGTCGTCTGGTCGCCGGTGGCGCAGGGCGTGCTGAGCGGCAAGTACCTGCCGGGGGCCGCCGCGCCGGCCGGCTCGCGCGCCACGGACGAGAAGGGCGGCGCCCAGATGGTCCGCCGCTTCACGGAGAACCAGGACGTGCTCACCCGGGTGCAGGCGCTGCGCCCGGTGGCCGACGAGCTGGGCCTGACGATGGCGCAGCTGGCCGTCGCCTGGGTGCTGCAGAACCCGAACGTCGCGGCGGCGCTCATCGGCGCGTCCCGGCCCGAGCAGGTCGCCGAGAACGTCAAGGCCTCCGGGGTCGTGATCCCGCCCGAGCTGCTGGCTCGCATCGACGAGGCGCTCGGCGACGTCGTCGTCCGCGACCCCGCCCTGACCGCGCAGAGCTCGCCCGCGTCGATCTGACCCCTCCCGCCCCCACCCGACCCCCTTCCGCTTCCCCTTCCATCCCTCCCCTCCTTCCCTCGTGCATTCCCAACGTCCGAGCGAGTGGGGCCTCTGGCCCTCACTCGCTCGGACGTTGGGCGTGGGGAGAGGAGGGAAGGGGAGAAGGGCGGAGGGGCGTGTGGGAAGGCCGATGAACTGAATCGGTGCCCGGCGTCGTTCTCCTGGGGAGACCCCGAGGAGCACCGGGCATGGATGTCGACGACCGCGCGGTCCTGCGCGAGCTGCACGACCGGCACGCCGCCGCGGTGTGGCGGTTCGTCGTGCACCTCACCGGGACCAGCGCGGGCGCCGACGACGTGGTGCAGGAGACCCTGCTGCGCGCCTGGCGCAGCCCCACGGTGATGGCGCAGGACCCGGCCACGGCGCGCTCGTGGATGTTCACGGTCGCCAGGCACCTGGTGGTCGACGAGGCCCGCAGCGCCCGCCGCCGGCACGAGACCGACGTCGACGAGCTTCCGGACCGGCCCGTCGCCGACCGCACCGACGCGATCTTCGACGCGATCCTCATCGCGGAGGCCCTCGCCGGCCTCACCGAGGAGCATCGGACGGTCATCGTGCGCGCCTACTACGGCCGCCTGAGCACCGCGGAGCTGTCCGACGAGCTGGGCATCCCGCCCGGCACCGTCAAGTCGCGGTTGCACTACGGGTTGCGGGCGCTCCGGCTCGCGCTGCAGGAGAAGGGGGTCGTGCGATGACGCCCGAGCGCGTGGACCAGGAGCACGAGGCGTTCTCCGACTGGGACGCCGCCTACCTGCTCGGCGCCCTCGACCCCGACGAGCGCCGCGCCTACGAGGACCACCTCGCCGGATGCCCGCGCTGCCGGACCGCCGTCGCCGAGCTGGCCCCGCTTCCCGGGCTGCTCGCGCGGGCCCGCCCCGCGTGGCACGACGAGGCGGGTGTGCCGTGGCAGCTCACGGCGCGGAGCCGGCGCGACGCGTCTCCTGCCGGCGACGCCCCGACGACGGGCGACGCCCCGACGACGGGCGACGCTCCGATGGCGGACGACGTCCCGATGGTGGGCGACGCGTCTCCTGCCGGCGACGCCCCGACGACGGGCGACGCTCCGACGACGGGCGACGCTCCGACGGCGGGCGACGCTCCGATGGCGGACGACGCTCCGACGGCGGGCGACGGGCCGACAGCGGGCGACGGGCCCGGCGCGGGCGGTGGCCGGCAGGCGGATCTCGTCGACGTCTCCGCGCGGCTGGAGCGTCGTCGCCGGCTGCGGCGTCGGCTGGTCACGGGCCTCGCGGCCGTCGTCGTCCTCGGTCTTGCGGTCGCGGCGCCCTTCGTCGTCCAGCGGCTCACCGGCCGCACGGCCCCCCCGGCCCAGACCGTGGCGCTCACGCGCCAGATCGATACGCCGCTGACGGCGAGCGTGTCGTTCACCCCGACGCCGTGGGGCACGCGCCTGTCGATGGAGTGCGACTACCCGGCGACATCGGCCGCGTCGGGGTACGGGCAGCCGGGCTCGTCGGACGGCGGCGTCTACTCCCTCGTCGTGACGGACGTCGCCGGCCGGACCACGCAGGTGTCGACCTGGTCGGCGCAGCCGGGTCTCGACGTGCACCTCGACGCCGCGACGGCCGTCCCGCTCGACCGCATCGCGTCCGTGGCGGTCCGGTCCGCGGCGGGAACGACGCTGCTCGCGGCCCCCGTGGCGACCGGCTGACCGGCCGCGCCGGACTGCCCTCCGCCCGCGGACCGGCAGGCGAGGGGCGCGCTCCCGCACGCTCTCCGACGTCCGAGCCTGTGGCGGTGGGGGCTGCGGATCCCTCGGACGTGCGGCAGTGGGTGAACCGAGATGCCCTGGCTGTCGTGTACCGCACGTCGGCACGGGAGATCGCGGGAGGAGTGGCCATGAGATCGGTCGTCGTCGGGCGGCGCGGAGCGGTCGTCGCCCTGGCAGTAGGGGGGCTGCTGACGTTGGCGGCATGCGGGTCGGGGAGCTCGGTGGGCTCCAGCGGCGGCGCCTCCGGGGGTGGCGCCACGACGGCGCCGGCTGCCACGCAGGGTTCGGCCGCCGCGGGTGGCGGGGGCTACCAGGCTCCGCCGGGAGCAGCGCGCGCCTCGGGGACGTCCACGACGGCGTCGGGTGTCGTGCTCTCCACGCGGTCCACGTCACTGGGCACGGTCGTCGTCGACGGCAACGGGATGACCGTCTACGAGTTCGGCAAGGACACGATGGGAGCGACGACCTCGGCGTGCACCGGCTCGTGCGCGACCGTGTGGCCCGAGGTGCACGCCGGCAGCGGGACGCCTCAGGTCAGCGGCGTGACCGGCACCGTGGGCACCATCGTCGGGACCGACGGTCAGAAGCAGGTCACCCTGAACGGCTGGCCGCTCTACACGTTCGTCCACGACAAGGCGCCGGGTGACACCACCGGTCAGAACTTCCAGGGCCTGTGGTGGGCGCTCACGCCGGCGGGTCAGCGGGTCGGCTGATCACGGACGGCAGGCCGGTCGACGCGTCGGCGAACCAGCGGGGGTGAGGAACCACGTGAGGGACGCGCTGCGGCCGCCGCCCCCGCCGCTCCTCGTCGTCCGGGCGTCCTCCCAGGGGCATCGCACCGACGCTCTCCACGCGGGCCAGTGGTCCCGGGCACCTGGTGCGCGGCAACGACCCCTCGGCGCTCGCCGGGCAGCGATCAGGGGCGGAACGCCGGCGGGACCGAGCCCGCCGAGAGGCGCAGCGCCTCGACGAGGCTCTCCGAGTCGTACGGGCCCACGAGCCGCCAGCCGTTGACGAAGAACGCCGGCGTGGCCAGCAGGTCCATGAGGTCCGCGTCGTCGGCGTCCTCCTGGACGCGCCGGGCGACCTCCGCGCCGTCGAAGTCCTCGACGAAGCGGTCGAGGTCCAGGCCGAGGCGCTCCGCCACCTCGAGCAGGTCCTCGCGCTCGAGGCGGTCCTGCTGCGTGAACAGCGTGCTCCCGTAGTCGAGGAACTCGCCCTGGCGGGCGGCAGCCTCCGCCGCCCGCGCCGACTCCACGGCGTGCGGGTGCACGCGCGTCTGCGGCAGGTGGCGCCATACCCACACCACCTCGTCCCCCAGCCGCTCGAGCACCTCGTCGACCGACCCGGTCGCCCGTGAGCAGAACGGGCACTCGAAGTCCCCGTACTCGACGATGACGAGCGGGGCGTCGGGGTGGCCGCGGAAGTGGTCGCGGGCCGGGTCGAAGGGCCGCAGCAGCACCTTGCCCACCGGTGTGCGGGGCGCGAACCGGACCATCGCCGCGAACATCGCCCACCCGAGCAGCACGGACACGGCCGTCGCGACGAGCACACCCAGCCGGGCCTGCGTCGCCGCCCGCTCGTCGGGCACCGCGATGTCGATGATGAGCAGCGAGATGGTGAAGCCGATGCCGGACAGCGCGGCGCCGCCGGCCACCCGGTCGAGCGTCAGCCCGGGGGCCAGCCGGCCGAAGCGGCTGCGCGCCACGAGGGCGGTGGCTCCGGTGATGCCGACGAGCTTGCCGCCCACGAGCCCGGCGAGCACCCCCCAGAACAGGGACGAGCGCCACGCCGCCGCCCACGACGCGGCGTCGAGGCGCACCCCCGCGTTGGCCAGGGCGAACAGCGGCAGCACGGCGTACGACACCGCAGGCGCGAAGGACAGCTGGAGCCGCTCGTTGACGGAGATCGAGTCGCGCAGCCGTCGCTGGGCCGCGACGGCGTACCGCGGCGTGGGGGACTGCCGGAAGGCGCGGGTCTGCGCGTACGCGGCCTCGACCTCGCGGCGCCGCGGGGCGAAGACCGGGATGAGCAGCGCCACCGCCACCCCGGTGAGGGTGGGGTGCACGCCGGACTCGTGCAGCCCGAGCCAGACGAGCACCGCGAGCACCGCGTACACCGGCCCACGTCCCGTCGGCAGGAACCGCACGAGCGCCACGAGCGCGAGCGCCAGCGCGGTCAGCGCGAGCGGCACCAGGTGGAGGTCGGTCGTGTAGAAGACGGCGATGGCGGCGAGGGCCCCGATGTCGTCGACCACCGCCATCGTCAGCAGGAACAGCCGCAGCCGGGCGGAGTGCCGTGGCCCGACGAGCGCGAGCGCGCCGATGAGGAACGCGGTGTCGGTCGAGATGACGGCGCCCCACGCGTGCGCGTCGCCGGACCGGCCGGCGATCACCAGGAAGATCAGCGCCGGCAGGACGAGCCCACCCACCGCTGCGCTCGCCGGCACGATCGCCCGTTCGCGCTGCGACAGCTCTCCGATGGCGACCTCACGCTTGACCTCGAGGCCGACGACGAAGAAGAAGAACGCCATGAGGGCGTCGTTGACGACGCCGTGCAGCGTCAGCATCAGCTCGAAGGAGCCGACGCGGACGCCGATCGGCGTGGACCAGAACGTGGCGTAGGCGGCGCGGGCGGGGGTGTTGACCCACACCAGGGCGACGAGCGCGCCGGCGGCGAGCAGCGCGGCGGACGCCCGGTCCTGCCCCATCGTCTCCAGGCGGGCGCGCAGGCGCGCCCGGCCGGTCGGCGGCGCCGGTGGCCGGCCGATCGTCACCTCGGTCATCCGTGCTCCGCTCGTCCGCGGCGTGTGCTGCCACCACGATCAAGCCCGGCCTCGTCGTCCGCATTCCGCGCGGCGGCGCATCAGGAGTGCACCCCAGCCCGCTAAGAACGCGTCAAGATCACGGTCCCAGGCCGCGCGGGCAGGGTCTGCTAGGCGCGTGTCGGCCTACGTCTCGCTGCCCAAACGACTCCTCGTCGGCAGGCCCCTCAGCTCGGACCGGATGGGCGAGCAGCTGCTGCCGAAGTGGCTCGCGCTGCCGGTGCTCTGCTCGGACGCGCTGTCCTCCAACGCGTACGCCCCCGAGGAGATCCTGCTCGTCCTGTCGATCGGCGGCCTGTCGCTGCTGCACCTGGCGCCGTGGATCGCGCTCGTCGTCATCGTCCTGCTGCTGACGGTCGTCGCGTCCTATCGCCAGACGTGCCACGCGTATCCGGGTGGCGGCGGCGCCTACGCCGTGTCCCGCGCCAACCTCGGTCAGGGGGCGGCCCTCGTCGCGGCGTCGGCGCTGCTGGTCGACTACGTCCTGACCGTCGCGGTGTCGATCGCCTCGGGCGTCGCCAACTTCGTGTCCGCCGTGCCGTCGTTGGCGCCGTACTCGGTGGTGCTCGCGGTGGCGATCGTCGGGGTGCTCACCGTGACGAACCTGCGCGGCATCAAGGAGTCCGGCAAGGCGTTCTCGGTCCCGACCTACGGATTCGTCCTCGCCATGTTCGCGATGATCATCATCGGGTTCGTGCGGGCCGCCACCGGGCATGCGCCGGTCGCCGAGTCCGCGGCGCTGTCGATCCGGCCGGCCACGCAGGACCTCACCGGGCTGGCGCTCGTCGCGGTGCTGCTGCGGGCGTTCGCCTCGGGGTCCACCGCGCTCACCGGCGTCGAGGCCGTGAGCAACGGCGTGCCGAGCTTCCGGCAGCCGAAGAGCAAGAACGCCGCCTCGACGCTGGCCATCATGGGGGTGCTGTCGGTGACGATGCTCGCCGGCCTCGTCATCCTCTCCGTGGTCGCCAAGGTCCACATGTCCGACGACCCCGCGCGCCTCATCGGGGCACCGGCGGGCTACGTGCAGCGCACGGTCATCGCGCAGCTGTCCGGGGCCGTGTTCGGCCTCAACAGCATCCCGTTCTTCCTGGTCCAGGCCTTCACCACGCTGATCCTGGCGCTGGCCGCCAACACCGCGTTCAACGGCTTCCCCATCCTGGCGTCGATCCTGGGCCAGGACGGCTTCATGCCGCGCCAGCTGGCGCGCCGCGGCGACCGCCTCGTCTTCTCCAACGGGATCCTCGTGCTTGCCGGGGCGGCGATCGTGCTGATCGTGGCGTTCGACGCGAGCACCACCCGGCTGATCCAGCTGTACATCATCGGCGTCTTCGTCAGCTTCACGCTGAGCCAGCTCGGCATGGTGCGGCACTGGACCGCCGAGCTGCGCAACGGGTTGACGTCGCAACGGGCGCACATCCTGCGCGCCCGGGCGATCAACGGCTTCGGCGCGGTGCTGACGTTCCTCGTCTTCATCGTCGTGCTGGCCACCAAGTTCACGCACGGCGCCTACCTGGTGTGCATCGCGATGCCGCTGCTCTACCTCCTCATGCTCGCGGTGCACCGGCACTACCGGCGGGTCGACCAGGCGCTGGCTCCCGGCGTGGAGGGTGTGCCGCTGCCGAGCCGGGTGCACGCGATCGTGCTGGTGTCGCGGCTGACGACGCCGGCCCTGCGCGCGCTCGCCTTCGCGCGGGCCACCCGGCCGTCGTCCCTCGAGGCCCTCACCATCCGCACCAACCCGCGGGAGACGGAGCGGCTGCTCGCCGAGTGGCAGGCGCGTGAGGTGCCGGTGCCGCTCACGGTCCTCGACTCGCCCTACCGTGACATGACGCGGCCCGCGGTGGAGTACATCGCGGAGATCCGGCGGCGCAGCCCCCGGGACGTCGTGGCGGTGTACGTGCCGGAGTACGTCGTCGAGCACTGGTGGGAGCAGCTGCTGCACAACCAGAGCGCGCTGCGGCTGAAGAGCCGGCTGCTGTTCCAGCCCGGCGTCATGGTGACGAGCGTGCCGTACCGGCTCGGACGGGAGGACGCGGCGCCGCAGCAGCCGCTGGTGGCCACGCCGCGCTGAGGCGGCGGCGGCGCGGCCCGGCCACTGCCGGCACGCTCGTCGTGCCAGGCTGGGCGCATGACCGAGCGCAGCGACGCCCCGCCGGCGCGCGAGCTGCCGGCGCCGTTCGCGGGGCTGCCGTCGTCCCGGCGGGTGGCGGGGTTCGTCGTCGCCGTCGTCGTGCTGCCGGTGCTCACCGGGGTGCTGGACGGCTCGCGCGGGTCCCTGGCCCTCGGCTCGGTGCTGCTGCTGTACCTCGCGGCGGTCGTCGTGGTGGCCGCGGTCGGCGGCATCTGGCCGGCCGTCATCGCGGCGGTGGTCAGCGTGCTCGTCGCGAACTGGTTCCTCATGCCGCCGTACCACACGCTCGACGTCGAGAACCGCGACTCCGTGGTCCAGCTCCTGGTGTTCGCCCTGGTCGCGGTGGTCGTCGCGATCACGGAGGAGATCGCGGCGCGGGACCGTGGCCGGGCCGAGCGCAGTCGCCGGGAGGCCGAGCTGCTGTCGTCGGTCGCCAGCCGGCCCGCCGAGCAGCTGTCGCTCAGCGCGGTGCTGGAGCAGGTCCGGGCGACGTTCGGCATGGGGTCGGCCGCGCTGGTGCGCCGGGTCGGCGGGGGCGCGCCGTCCGTGCTGGCCTCGGTGGGACAGTCCGCGCCGGACGACGAGGAGGTGCGGGTGCCGGCCAGCGCCGAGCTCGAGCTGGTGCTGCACGGCCCGGCGCTCTTCGCCGAGGACCGGTCGGTGCTCGAGCGCCTCGCGGCGGCGGCCGCCCGGGCGTGGGAGACGCAGCACCTGGTGCGGCTCACCGACCGGTTGACGGAGGCCGACCGGGTGCGCTCGGCGCTGCTCGCCTCGGTGGGGCACGACCTGCGCACGCCGCTGGCCGGGCTGAAGGCGGCGGTGTCCAGCCTGCGGCAGGACGACGTCGAGTGGTCGGCCACCGAGCGAGCCGACCTGCTGGCGACCGTGGAGGAGTCGACCGACCGTCTCGCGGCGCTCATCGCGGACGTCCTGGACGCCACCCGGATCCAGGTGGGGGCGGTGACCGCCCGCCTGGAGCCGGTGGCGGTGGACGAGGTGGTGGCGCGCGCGCTGCTGGACGTGCGGGCGGGCGCGGTGACGATGGCCATCCCGGACGACCTGCCGCTGGTGCTCGTCGACGCCGGGCTGCTGGAGCGCGTGGTGGCGAACCTCGTCGACAACGCGATCAAGCACAGCCCCGCGCGGTGCGCGGTGGACGTCGCGGCGCGGCCCGGTGCGGGGGGCGTCGAGCTGTCCGTCATCGACCACGGCACCGGCGTGCCGTCCGAGCTGTGGGACGCGATGTTCGAACCGTTCCAGCGGCTCGACGACCACGCGTCCGGCGCCGGCGCCGGGCTCGGCCTGGCGATCGTGCGGGGCTTCGCGCGAGCGATGGACGTCTCGGTCACGCCGTCCCAGACCCCCGGCGGCGGCCTGACGATGACGGTGCGCCTGCCCGTGGCGGCCGAGGGATGACCCGGGTCCTCGTCGTCGACGACGACCCGGCGCTGCTGCGCGCGCTGGCCATCAACCTGCGGGCGCGGCACTTCGACGTCGAGACCGCGGTGGACGGCGCCGGGGCGCTGCGGCACGCGGCGAGCCAGCCGCCGGACCTCGTGGTGCTGGACCTCGGGCTGCCGGACATGGACGGCGTCGAGGTGGTCGCCGGCCTGCGGGGGTGGACGTCGGTGCCGATCGTCGTGCTGTCCGCGCGCGACTCGCAGTGGACCAAGGTCGACGTGCTCGACGCCGGTGCCGACGACTACGTCACCAAGCCGTTCGGCATGGACGAGCTGCTGGCGCGCATCCGGGCCGCGCTGCGCCGCGCGACCCCCTCGCCCGTGGCCCCGGTGGTGTCCACGGCGGCGTTCACCGTGGACCTCGCCGCGCACCGCGTCACCCGGAAAGGGTCGGTGGTGCGGTTGACGCCCACCGAATGGCATGTCCTCGAGGTGCTCGTGCGCAACCCGGGAAAGCTGGTGACCCAGCAGCAGCTGCTGCGCGAGGTGTGGGGCCCGGCGTACGACGAGCAGACGAACTACCTGCGTGTCTACCTCGCCCAGCTGCGCCGCAAGCTGGAGCCGACGCCAGCGCGGCCCCGCCACCTCGTGACGGAACCGGGCATCGGCTACCGTTTCGAGCCCTGAGCCGCCATTCTTTTCGGACATGCGAGATCGGGTGTCCGGGAAGCACAAGAAAGGAGTTCCTGGGCCCATCGGCCGTTGTTGTGCCAGAATGCGTGCCCGCACACTGGAGGCATGATCACGTGGGTTCGCCGTCACCATGAGGCCCTCGTCCTCGTGCTGTCCCTGCTGCTGCTCGCGGGCGGCGGCGGCGCCTGGTGGGCCGGCGCGCACGGCATCGCCGATGTCCTGTGGGTCGCCGCCACGCTCGTCGGGCTGCTGTTCGCGCTGGTCTCCACGGTGGACGCGGCGCGTCACAGGCGGCCCACGGTGGACGTCATCGCGGTGCTCGCCCTGGGGGGTGCGCTGTGGGTGGGCGAGCCGCTGGCGGGCGCCATCATCACGCTCATGCTGGCCACCGGCCAGGTGCTCGACGAGCGGGCCGAGGCCCGTGCCCGCCGCGAGCTGAGCCTGCTCGTCGCGCGTGCGCCCCGCACCGCCCGCCGGCGCGTCGCGGACGGCCTGGTCGAGATCTCGGTCGACGAGGTGGGGCTGGGCGACCACCTGCTGGTCCGCACCGGCGAGGTGGTCCCGGTCGACGGGCGGCTGCTCGGCCCCGGGACGTTCGACGAGTCGGCGCTCACGGGCGAGTCGGCGCCGGTGGACCGACCGGCGGGCGACGACGTGCGTTCCGGCGTGGTCAGCGCGGCCGGCCCGGTGGAGATCGTCACGACGACGACGGCGGAGACGTCGACGTACGCGGGGCTGGTGCGGCTCGTGGAGCAGGCGCAGGCCGGCTCGGCGCCGTTCGTCCGTGCGGCCGACCGGTGGGCGATCCTGTTCGTCCCGCTGACCTTGGTGCTGGCGGCGGTCGGCTGGGCAGTCTCCGGCGACCCCGTGCGAGCCGTGGCCGTCCTCGTCGTCGCGACCCCCTGCCCGCTGCTGCTGGCGGCGCCCATCGCGCTGGTCTCCGGCCTGTCGCGGGCCGCCCGGCTGGGAGTCGTCGTCAAGGGCGGCGGTGCGCTGGAGCGGCTCGCCGACGGCCGGGTGGTCGTCTTCGACAAGACCGGCACCCTGACCCGGGGGCGCCCCACGCTCACCGACGTGGTGGCGGCGGCGGGCGCGGACGCCGACCAGGCGCTGCGGCTCGCGGCATCGCTCGACCAGGCGTCGGCGCACGTGCTCGCCGGGCCGATCGTCACCGCGGCGACGGCCCGCGGCCTGGCGCTGACGCTGCCCTCCGACGTGGTGGAGACCCACGGCCAGGGCGTGTCCGGCACGGTGGACGGGCACAGCCTGCGGGTCGGCCGGATCGACTGGATCACCGGTCCGCACCCCGACCAGTGGGCCCGCCAGGTGCGTCGCCGCGCGGACCTCGACGGGTCGCTGTCGGTGCTCGTCGAGGTCGACGGTGCGGTGGCGGCCGCGCTGCTGCTGCAGGACCCCGTCCGGCCGGACGCGCCCCGCATGGTGCGGGCGTTGCGCGGGGCCGGGATCCGGCGGGTGGTGCTGGCGACCGGCGACCGTGCGGACGTCGCGGACATGGTCGGCCGCATCGTCGGCGTCGACCAGGTGCTGGCCGACTGCGACCCGGCCGACAAGCTGCGCGCCCTGACGGCCGAGGGTCAGTCCGCGCCGACGATCATGGTCGGTGACGGCATCAACGACGCCCCCGCGCTCGCCGCGGCCAGCGTGGGCGTGGCGCTCGCCGCCCGGGGGGCCACCGCGTCCTCGGAGGCGGCCGACGTGGTGCTGACCGTGGACCGCGTCGATGCGCTCGCGGACGCGATCCTCGTCGCCCGCCGGTCGCGGCGGATCGCGCGGCAGGCCGTCGGCGTCGGGATGGGGCTGTCGCTGGTGGCGATGGTCGCGGCAGCCGCCGGGCTGCTCGCGCCGGCCGTCGGCGCGGCACTGCAGGAGGTCATCGACGTGCTGGCGATCGGGGTGGCGCTGCGCGCGGTGCTGCCCGGGCGGTTGCACTCGGTGAGCCTCGCGGCGGCGGATCGCGCCACGCTGGCCGGGCTGCGCGAGGAGCACGACGCCCTCGGCCCGCTCGTCGAGCGCGTGGGTCAGGTGGCCGACGTGTTGAGCACCCGCGAACCCGACCTGGAGCCCGCGCGCCTGCTGCTCACGGCGCTGGACGCCGACCTGCTGCCGCACGAGCGTGCCGACGAGCAGGTGCTGCTGCCGCTCGTGGCCCGCGCGCTGGGCAGCACGGACGCGGTGGCGACGCTGTCGCGCACGCACGCGGAGATCGAGCACCAGGTGGCGCGGCTGCACCGGCTGGTGGCGGGCATCGACGACGACGCGGCCGACGGCGACGGCGTCGCGCCCGAGGACGTCGTCGAGCTGCGGCGGCTGCTCTACGGCCTGTACGCGATCCTCCGGTTGCACAACGCGCAGGAGGACGAAGGAGCGATGAGCCTGTCCGTGGCGTGAGGTTCAGCGGCCGCCGGACGGGCCCACGGCCGGCCCGACGAGGAAGTGCCAGCCGAGCCACCACCAGAGCACGAGCATCGCGATGCGGGCCGTCCGGTTGGCCATCGCCCGCTCGAACATCCGCGCGGAGGTCGCCATCGCGCCGCGCCGCGCGCCGGCCCGCAGCACGACGAGCAGCGCGAGGCCGCACAGCAGGAAGACGGCGGTGCTGCGGATCATCGCCGGTCCGTCCGGGCGAGGAGGCCCACGCCGGCGGCCAGCCAGCCGACGACGAACAGCGCTTTGGCCAACGGGTGGTCCAGGACGGGGTCCAGCAGGTCGGACGCGGCGGGGTAGCGGTTGCGGCCGTCCGTCTCGCGGCTGCCGAGCACGAACATCGCCAGCTCCCACAGGCAGGCGGCGATCCACGCGGCGGACCAGGCGAGCGCGGTGCGGCTCGTCGGGCGGTCCCACACCGGGCGGTCGTCCGCCACACGCTCGTCGTCCCTGCGGTCCGGCCAGGCGTAGGCGATCGCCGCCGCGCCGGCGGCCACCACCGTGAGGCCCGCGACCGTGCCGTGCCGCGGCGCGGCCACCAGCACGAGCCCCACGAGCGCGGCGCTGCCGATGACTGCCGGGCCGGTGTGCGCCACGGCGACCTCGCCGTGCCGCAGCCGGCCGGTGAGGTCGACGACGAGCACGCCCAGCACCGCGAGCAGCGCGATCGAGTCCGGCCACGCGTGCCGGCCGAGCTGGACGCCGGCCACGGCGGCCAGCACGAGGAGCCAGGCGACCGTGCCGACGGTCGGCGTGCGGGTGTCGCCGGTTCCGGCCAGGGTCGTGGATCGTGCGCCGGCGGGCTCGTCGGACGCGCCGGGAGCGGGGGCGGCAGCGCCGGTGGGACCGTGTTGGCCGGCCTCGTCGGCCGGGCCGAGCGGTGCTGCGGAGGCGTCAGGACGCGGGGGCAACCGCCGGAACCGGTGCCGGGTCGGTGCAGGAGCGCGCATCGCCGCCTCCGTTCCGAGCGCTCCCCGTCACGCTACCTCGCGCGCTCGGTGACGCCTCGGCAGGCCGACGAACATCGGGGTGCTGCGGCGGTAATCCTCGAACTCGGGGTGGCGCGCGGCCGAGATCTGCTCGGTGAACAGGGTCGAGGGCACGAAGAGCAGCGTGAGCAGCACCGCACCGGCGACGGTCGGCAGCAGCACGGTGCCGGCGGCGATGGCGCCGAACGCGAAGACCACCCACCACTGGCCCACCTCGCACACGTAGTTGGGGTGGCGGCTGACGCGGAAGAGGCCGGTGCGCAGCACCGCGCCGCCCGCCGCCCTGCCCGAGCGGTGGAACTGCCAGCGCTGCTGGTCCGCGACGGTCTCGCCGGCGAGCAGCGCGACGAAGACGAGGGCGGCGACCACGTCGGCGGGCCCCAGCGGCCGGTGGCTCCGGCGGGCGGTCCAGGCGGGAAGCGTGATCGCCAGCAGGATCGCGTTCTGGACGATCGCGATGAAGACGAGGTTGAGCAGCTGGAACCGCCAGCCCGGCAGGCGACCGCGCAGCACCTGCCAGCGGTAGTCCTCGCCGCCGGGGGCGTAGCCGCCTCGTCGTGCGAAGTTGAAGGTCAGCCGGGCGCCCCAGGCGGTGACGAGGAGCGCCATGAGCGTGACGCGGGCGTCGTGGGCGCCGGCGGCGAACACCCAGAGGTAGACCACCGGGACGATCGACCAGATGCGGTCCACCCAGGAGTACTCACGGGTGACCACCGACGCGAGCCAGCAGGCGGCGGTGACGGCGACGGCGATCCCCAGGCTGACGGAGAGAGGGCTCACGGGTGGCACCGTACGGCCCGTGGCGGGCGGCTTTCACCCCGCCGCGCCAGGTCGAAATCGGGACAAACGGCCACAAGAGGGTCGAGATGGGGCAGACTCGTCGCGTGGTGTCGAGGCGTTCGTCGGCCGCCGTTCCGGGCGGTGCCCCGGTGGGTACCGCCATGGCCTGGGCCGAGACGTACGCCGCCGCGATCCTCGAGGCGAAGCACCTCTGGCTGAAGGCGTGCTCGGACGGGTCGTCCCCGGCGCGGGTGCAGCGCCTCTACGAGGCGTACCGCGAGCTCGTCATCCGGCAGGCCGCCATCGTGGTGCAGGGGTCGTCGGCGCACGCGTCCTGAGCGGGGTGGGCGTTGCCGGGTCAGTGCGTGGGCGTTGTCGGGGTGGTGGGCCGGCGCGTCTCCGCGGCTGGGCGAGCCGCCCACAGCCCTGGGCGCGGCGTGAGTGTCCACAGGTATGTACGCAGGTCAGAGTGCCTTTTGCTGTTGTCTCCGATGCACTGTTGCGCTAGTCTTCGAACGTCAGTTCGATGGTGGGTGGCGATCGGGGCGGGGCGATGACGGCGAGCGGGCAGGTCTGCGGTGCGGTGATCGGCGCACGTTCCGTCGCCGGTGCATCCGCCGTCACCGATGCACGCGCTGTCTCCGGAGCGCCTGCTGGCTCCGGCGCACTCGCTGTCGCCGGTGCGGTGGCCGCGGCGGTGGACGGTGTGGCCTCGGTGGACCGTGGAGCCGCGGCTGACCTCGCGGCATCGACGGGTGCCGGGGCCGTGGCCGGCCCGAGCGTCGCGGTGGTGGTTCCGGGCTTGCTCGCATCGATGGACCGGGCGGCGCGTGCGCTGCTGGACGCGGCGGGGAGGGCTGACGAGTGGGAGGCGTCGGTTCGGCAGGAGGTGCTCGCGTGGTTGACCCGTCATCGCGACGTGCTCGCCGCGATCGACGGCAGAGTCCTGACGGCCGAGCGGGACGCGGGGACCTGGAGCCTGCGTGGTGACCGGGACCTCGCCGGGTTCGTCGGCCGGACGTCTCGTGGTGGTCGTGCTGCCGGCATGGCGGCCGTCGGTCAGGCCGGCACGCTGGCGGCGATGCCGGCGGTCGCCGAGGCACTCGTCGAAGGGCCGGTGAGCAGCGCCCACGTCGCTCAGATCACCCGCGCGACGCGGCAGTCCGCGGTGCTCGCGGCGGAGCTCGCCTCCCCGGAGGGGCAGGCCCACGTCGTCGAGCTCGCGCGGCGGCTGGACGGCGCCGAGTTCGGCAAGGCGCTGGCCCGGCTGTCGGCGTCGGTGGATCCGGCAGGTCGGCAGCGCCTGCATGACGAGCAGCGCGCGGCGCGGAGCCTGACCTGGACACACACGGCGGCGGGCACGGTGCTGGCGGGGCGGCTGGACACGGTGGCCGGACACCGCTTGGCGAAGGTGATCGACGCCCTGTGCCCGCGCCCGGCGCTCGACGACGAGCGCTCCCGCCCGCAACGGCAGGCGGATGCCCTGATGGCGCTCGTGGAGCGTGCCGCGGCGGACGCCGCGACCACGCCCGGAGCCGTCGCACCGGTGCAGGGCATCGTGACGTTCAGCGAAGCGACGTGGGTCGCGCTGCGCGCCGCCCGCCGATCGGAGGGCGGGGTCGCGGCCGCCACGCGCGACCGGTGCGAGGGTGCCCCCACGAGCGTGGCAGGGTCGGCGACGGACGTCATCGACCGGCTCCCGGGTGCCGAGCCCGTGACCGACCAGAGCGGCCAGGCCTGGCCGGCGAGCGAGATCGCCCGCTCGCTGTGCGACTGCGCCCTCACCTGGGCCATGGTCGACACCCCAGGCACCGAGCTGAACCTGGGGCGGCAATCGCGGACCTTCCGGCGTCAACACTGGCTCGCTCTGTATGCCGCAGGCGTCACGAGCTGCTCGGTCGGCGGGTGCGGCATGCCGCTGGCCTACTGCGAGCTGCACCACCTGGTGTGGTGGAACCGCGACGGCGGACGCACCGACCTTGCCAACTGTGCGCCGTACTGCTCGTTCCACCACCACGAGATCCACCGGCTCGGCATCGTCGCCGTCCGTCGGCCGGATGGCACCCTCACACATCGCCACCCGGACGGGCGTCCCTACGGCGGCGCACCGCCCGGGGTGCTCGATGAGGATCTGGAAGGGCCGCCGGGGAGAGCCGCGACCGGCGCGCCTGCACCCGCGGCCTCCGAGGGTGTGCCATCGCGTGACCGCGGTGTTCGCCGCGGTGAGGAGTCGGCGCCTGCCGGCGGGGGTGACGGTGATCCGCCGCGCGATCTGCTCGACCTGCTCACGGGGTGAGGTCGCGCGGTGACCACGATCAGGTCTGCCGTGCGGCGGCCTCAGTGCTCGGCGGCAGCGCAGGACTGGCAGGTGCCGAAGAACTCGAGCGTGTGCTCGACGTCCGTGAAGCCGTGCTCCGCGGCGATGGAGCGCATGAGCGACTCCAGGTTCGGGCCTTGGACCTCCACCGTTCGGCCGCAGCGGCGGCAGACGAGGTGATGGTGGTGGCTGGAAGGCCGCGCGCAGCGCCGGAACAGGGACTCTCCGCTGCCGGTGCGCAGGCTGTCGACCTCGCCCGCCGTCGTCATCGCGCCCAGCGTGCGGTAGACGGTCGCGAGGCCGATGTCCTCGCCGCGCTCCGCCAGCAGGGTGTGGATCTGCTGCGCGCTGCGGAAGTCGCCGAGCCCGTCGAGCAGGGCGCCGATGGCGGTGCGCTGCCGAGTCACGCGCTGACCGATCACGCCGCCCCTCCTTTGTCGCTGCCCACGTCCGGCGTCGACCGGCGGTGTTCTCAGTTGCGGGCCGCTAGATGAGAACCGTACCGCAGTTTGGCGCTGTTGCAAATGAGAACTACTCTCTGTATCGCCATCATCGCTCGTCTCAGGGAGATCCCGTGCTGCGACGCCCCGCCTGCACCGACCCGACTGGCCCACGCCCGGCGCGGCGCGCCGGCGGTGGCTGGTGGGGACGGCGTTCGGCCGGCGGCGGGTGGCCCGGCGCCGCTCGTCGTGGAGGGCGGGCGCGGCGGATCGGCGCCGTGGCGGGCCTCGTCGGGCTCGTCGTGCCCCTCGCCGCGGCGTGCTCGCCGGCACCCAAGCCGGGCGAGACCGGCGGCCTGTCGGTCGTCGCCTCGACGAACGTCTGGGGCGACGTCGTCAACCAGGTCGGCGGCAGCCTGGTCTCGGTGACGTCGTTCATCAACAGCCCCACGGCCGATCCGCACTCGTACGAGGCGAACGCGCGAGACGAGCTCGCGATCAAGAAGTCCGTGCTCGTCGTCGCCAACGGCGGCGGCTACGACGACTTCATCGACACCATGGTGGCGAGCCTCCCGTCCCCGCCGCCCGTGCTGCACGCGTACACCATCGCCAACACCGGGCAGGGCAACGAGCACGTCTGGTACGACCTGCCTGCGGTGCGCGCGGTGGCCGACCAGGTCGCGGCCCAGCTGGAACACATCGACCCCGCCCACGCCGCGACCTTCACCGCCAACGCCCAGGCGTTCGACGCTCAGGTGGCCAACCTCGAGTCGCAGGTGGCGGCCATCAAGCAGCAGGCCGCCGGCGCCGGCGTGGCCATCACCGAGTCCGTCCCGCACTACCTGCTCCAGGAGGCCGGGCTGCAGAACCTCACGTCGCCGGAGTTCTCCAACGCGATCGAGAACGAGACCGACGTGCCTCCGGAGGTGCTCGCCAGCACCCTGGCGTTGTTCTCGACGCACCAGGTGCGCGCCCTCGTCTACAACGACCAGACGACGAGCTCGCAGACCCAGCAGGTGATGGCTGCGGCGAAGGCGGCCGGCATCCCCGTCGTCGCGGTGTCGGAGACCCTGCCGTCCGGGGTGGGCTACGTGGAGTGGATGCAGCGGACCATCACGGCGCTGCGTGAGGCCGTCGTCCGATGAGCCCGGTCCTGGAGCTGGCGGGCGCCTCGCTCGCGTTCGGTGAACGCACGGTGTGGTCGGACGTCGACCTGACCGTGGACGCCGGGGAGTTCGTCACGGTGCTGGGGCCCAACGGCTCCGGCAAGACGAGCCTGCTGCGGGCGGTCCTCGGCCAGGTGTCGTTGACGGCGGGGCGGATCGCCGTGCTCGGCAAGCCGCCGCACCGCGGCAGCCGGGACGTCGGCTACGTGCCGCAGCAACGCATCGTCGACCCCGCCACCCCGGTGCGGGCCCGCGACCTGGTGCGCTTCGGCGTCGACGGCGACCGCTGGGGGCCCGGCCACCACGACCGCCGCGCCCGGGTCGACGAGCTCCTCGCGGCGGTCGGCGCCAGCGAGTACGCGGACGTGCCGGTGGGGATGCTGTCCGGAGGGGAGCAGCAGCGGGTGCGGATCGCCCAGGCGCTCGCCTCCGACCCGGCGGTGCTGCTGTGCGACGAGCCGCTGCTGTCGCTGGACATCCGCCGGCAGCAGGAGGTGACGGCGCTCATCGACGCCACCCGGCACGCGACGGGGACGGCGGTGCTGTTCGTCACGCACGAGGTCAACCCGGTGCTGCCGTACACCGACCGCGTGCTCTACCTCGCGCCCGCCGGGCACGCGGTCGGCGCCCCGGACGTGGTGCTGACCTCCCAGCGGCTGAGCGCGCTCTACGGCACGGCCGTCGAGGTCGTCAGGGCCCAGGGACGGATCCTCATCGTCGGCGACGACGGCCACGTCCACCACGTCGAAGAGGAGGACGAGTGATGTTCCAGGCGCTCGCCACGGACATGCCCTGGTGGCAGCGGATCGTCGACTTCACCGACTACGGGCAGCTGCTGCCGCTGGTGCGCAACTCGTTGCTGGCCGGAGCGCTGCTCGCGCTCGTCGGCGGCCTCGTCGGCGTGTTCGTCATGCAACGGGACCTGGCGTTCGCGGTGCACGGGGTGAGTGAGCTGTCGTTCGCGGGTGCCTCGGCGGCGCTGCTGTTCTCGATCGACGTGACGATCGGGGCGGTGATCGGCTCGCTCGCCGCCGCACTGGCGATCGGGTTCCTCGGCTCGCGGGCGCGGGACCGGAACTCGATCATCGGCGTGCTCATGCCGTTCGGTCTCGGCCTCGGCGTGCTCGCCCTCGCGCTCTACCCCGGCCGGGCCGCCAACAAGTTCGGCCTGCTCACCGGCCAGATCGTCGCGGTGGACAGCTCGCGGGTCGGGGCGATGACGGCGATCGCTGTCGTCGTCGTCGGCGGTCTGCTGCTCGTCTGGCGGCCGCTCACGTTCGCCAGCGTCGACCCGGAGGTCGCGGCGGCGCGCGGGGTGCCGACGAGGATGCTCTCGCTCGTCTTCATGCTGCTGCTCGGCCTGGCCGTGGCGATGGCGGTGCAGGTGGTCGGGGCCCTGCTGGTGCTGTCCCTGCTCATCACCCCGGCGGCGGCTGCCACCCGGGTGACGGCCTCGCCGCTGTGGGTCCCGGTGCTCGCGGTGGTCTTCGCCGAGGTGTCGGCGCTCGGCGGGATCCTGCTCGCGCTGGGTGCGAGCGTGCCGATCAGCCCGTACATCACGACGATCTCCTTCGTCATCTACCTCGTCTGCCGCGGGATCGGCCGGCGGCGGCGCCGGCAGGGCTGGGTGCGCCGGGCCGTGCCGTCGGTGAGTGGCGGCGCGGTCGTCCGGTGACGGCGGGCCGATCCGGTGACGGTGCGGTCGTCCGGTGACGGCGGGTCGATCCGGTGACGGTGCGGTCGTCCGGTGACGGCGGTACCGGTCCCTCAGCGGGCGGTGGCACCATCGCCGGGTGACCGAGGCACCGGACCCCCGCAGCGCCCATCGGCATGCCGATCGCGGCGATCTCGCCGTCCCCGGCGATCGCGCCCCGGGGTATGCCGCGCCGACCGCCGGCCGCCGGGCTCGGCGTGCCCCGCGGCGCTCCGGCAGGGTCCGGCCCGGGCTGGTGGTGCTGCTGCTCGTCGTCCCGGTGGGGCTGGCCGCGTTCGTCGGCATGGTGCTGACGTGGCCGCCGTCCGTGGCGGGCGCGGCCGCGGCGTCCGGCCTCGTCGACACCGGCGTGCACTACTACCGGGGCACCGTGGTCCAGGCGGACATGGACACCTGCCAGGGGACCCAGGAGGACGTCCGGCCGGACGGGTCCGTGCCGCAGACCGTGCCCTGCGTCCGCGTCGTCGCCACGGTGACGCAGGGTCCCGCCGCCGGGACGTCCGTCACGGTGCACCCGACCACCGGTGTCAGCCTGAGCGACGTACGTCCCGGGACCGTCGTGGTGCTCGAGGACTACCCGTCGGTCGGCGGCGCGGGCGAGGTGTGGGCGTTCTCGGACGTCGAGCGGACGGTGCCGCTGACCACGCTCGCGCTGGCGTTCGTGCTGGTGACGGCGCTGGTCGCGGGCTGGCGCGGGATCCGGGCGATCGTCGGGCTCGTCGTCGCGCTCGTCGTGCTCTGGGTGTACGTCATCCCGGGTCTCGTCGCGGGCGAGAACGCCCTGCTGCTCACGCTGTGCGCCGCGGTGGCGATCATGACGGTCGTCGGGTACGTCACGCACGGCTTGTCCGTGCGCACGTCGACCGCGCTGCTGGGCACGTTCGCCGGGCTGGCCATGGTCGCCGGGATCGGCACGCTCGGTGTCTGGGCCGCTCACCTCAACCCCATCACGGGCGAGCAGGACTACCAGATCGCGAGCGTGCTGGGCAGCCACGGCGTGTCCTCGCTGCGCGGCATGTTCCTGGCCGGTGTCGTGCTGGCCGGCCTCGGGGTGCTCAACGACGTGACGATCACGCAGGTCTCGGCCGTCTGGGAGCTGCGGGCCGCGCGGCCGGGCGCGGGCTGGCGGTCGTTGTTCGCGGGCGCCATGCGCATCGGCCGCGACCACGTCGCGTCGACGATCTACACCATCGCGTTCGCCTACGTCGGTGCGTCGCTGCCCGTGCTGCTGCTGCTCCAGCTCTACGGCCTGCCGCTGCGCCAGACCCTGACCGGTGGGGCGTTCGCGCAGGAGATCGTGCGCACGTTGTCGGGCTCGATCGGCCTGGTGCTGGCGATCCCGCTGACCACGGCCGTGGCGGCGGTCGTCGCGCTGCGCTCGGAGCCGGACGCGCTGCGCGTGCGCGGCGGGCACTCCCACGGGGTGCTGCCGGCGTGAGCGCGGGGCCGGCTGCGGCACTCTCGCGGTCGGGTCGGGTCGGGTCGGGCTGGCGTGAGTGCGCCACTGAGTGCGAGCGCTCTCGCGGTTGGGCCGGGCCGGCTGGTCGTGCGCCGCAGCGCCCGCGCTCCCGCGGTGGCGTCGCACCGACGTCGGTGCGGCTCAGCGCCCGCGTTCCTGCCGGCCGGGACGTGACGACCGGTGGCGTGCCCACGCCTCGGCCAGCGGCGGTGCGACGACCCCGGTGGCGACACGCGTACGGGCCCGTGTGACGATGACGCCGGCCAGCGCGACGACGAGCGGCACGAACACCAGCGCCAGGGCCGCGCGGTAGTCGGAGAGCGTGGGTGTGCCGCCGTGCGACCGGTGGTCGAGCACGATGCCGACCGCGAGCATGACGAGCACCCCGGACACGAAGCCGCCCATGTTCGCGATGCCCTGCGCCGAGCCGGTCCGGTGCGGCGGGTTGGAGGTGGCGGCGAAGTCCAGCCCGATGAGGGACGCCGGGCCGCCGACCGAGATGAGCGCCAGGAACGCCGCGAGCTGCCACACCGGCCGCGGCGTCGTGGGCAGCAGCACGACGAGCCAGCCGAGGCTGGTGCCGGCGGCCACCGCGAGCACGGCCCACGAGCGGCGCACCGGGTGTCGCGCCGTGTACTCACCGATGACGGGTCCCATGACGACGCCGACCAGGACGTTGATGGTCAGCAGCCCGCCCGCCAGGCCGGGGGTCAGGCCCTCGCCCTGCACCAGGAACGGCACGCCCCACATGAGGACGACGACGTTGCCGCTGACCCCGCCGATCATGTGCGTCCAGAATCCCAGCCAGGTGCCCGGGTGGCGCACCGTGGCGGCGAGCCCCGCGAACGGGCCGGGTCCGGCGGGCTGCGCGGCGCCGTCGGGGCGGTCCTTCACCCCGAGCCGGACGACGACGGTGGCGACGACCCCCACCGCGACGAGCGACGAGAACGCCCACGTCCAGCCCCACCGATGGAGCACGAACGTGAAGGGCACCGCCGTGATGATCTGCCCGAGCTGGCCCGCGATGCCGGTCAGCTGGCTCAGCAGCGGCACCCTGCGACGGTCGAACCATGTGGCGACCAGGCGCAGCGCGGACACGAAGATCGCCGCGTCACCGCTGCCGATGAGCACCCGCGCGGCCAGGGCGACGCCGACGTTCGGCGCGAACGTCATGACGAGCTGGCCGACCGCCATCGTCGCCGAGCCGATGGTCAGCGTCCGCCGGGGACCCCAGCGGTCCACCGCCATGCCGACCGGAAGCTGCATGAGGGCGTAGGTGGCGAGCTGGATGACGACGAACAGCGACAGCACCGTCGCGTCGACGTGGAAGCGGCCGGCAGCCACCAGGCCGGCGACCCCGAACGACGAGCGGTGCACCACCGCTGCGATGTAGGCGACCAGCCCGGCGCCCCAGACGATCCAGGGTGTCGCGCGTCGATGTGCGTCGACCGTCGCCCCGCCCACGTCCGCCCCTCGTCGCGCCCGCGCCCGCGCACGGTCCGGGAGGATCTTACGAGCCCGGCGCCGCGTCCCCGGCGCCGCCGTCCGGCCCGGCGCACGACGACGGCCCGGCGGTCGCCGTCCCGCCGAGGCGGGCTACGCCGGGCGCGGCCTGGTGCGGCGGGTGAGGGCGAGCACCACGCGCACGATCGTGTCGCGGACCGTCACCGGGTCGTACGTCTGGGTGCCGTGCAGGATCGCGGAGCGCACGGCGTCGTCGTACACGGCGCCGAGCAGCCGGATCGCGAGCGCGGGCTCCACCGTCCACTCCCGGCCCGCCTGCCGCAGCGTGCGTTCGAGGACGGGGACGAGCGCGTCGTCGTACTCCTCGCGGTGCTCGAGGTAGGTGCTGGCGAACGCGGGGTCGCGCAGTGCGTGCAGCTGGAACTCCGAGGCGATGACGGTCCAGGCGTGGTCGTCGAACGGTCCGACGAGGAAGTCCAGGACGAGTCCGGCGATCGCGTCGGCGTCCAGGTCGACGTTCTCCAGGCGGGGCCGCAGCGCGGTGAACTTCTCCTCGACCGCCGCCAACCGGGCCGCGTCCTCGCGTTCCATGAGCGCGACGAAGAGCTCTTCCTTCGTCGTGAAGTTCGAGTAGAAGGCGCCGCGCGTGAAGCCGGCGCGCTCGACGATCTGCTCGACGGTGGAGGCGTGGACGCCCTGCTCGGCGAACACCTCGAAGGCGGCGTCGAGGAGACGCTCGCGCGTGGCGTGCCGGCGCGTCGTCGCCGGAGCGGTCATCTCGGCCACGGGGCACCCCTTCCCTGGGAGCCGGCTGAGTTGGTGATGCCTCAGCGTATCGAATACGTTGGTGTATCGGATACGTCGGCGTATCGAACCCTCAGGTTGCCCGCTGCGAGTCTGGAGCCTCGTGTCCTCTCTCCTCTACCGGCTCGGGCACTGGGCCTTCCGGGCCCGGCGCCTCGTGCTCGCGCTGTGGATCGCCGTGCTCATGCTGGCCGGCGGCTCGGCAGCCCTCTTCTACCAGGGCACCAACGATGCGTTCCGGCTGCCCGGGACCGAGTCCGGTGCCGCGCTCGACCAGCTCAACCAGACGTTCCCGCAGATGAGCGGCTCGAGCGCCCAGCTCGTCATCGTCGCTCCGGCGGGCGGCTCCGTCACCGAACCCGCCATCAAGGGGCCCATCACGGCGGCCGTGAAGGCGGCCGCGGCGGTGCCGGGCGTCGCCGCGGTCACCGACCCGTTCGGCGGCCAGGTGTCGGGCGCGGTGTCCGCCGACGGCACTGCCGCGCTCGTGACGATCCAGGTGAGCACGCAGGCCACCGACGCGTCCCCGGCGCTGAAGAACGGCCTCATCGCGGTGGAGACCACGCTCAAGGCGGCACTTCCCACGGGATCCACCGCGGCCCTCGGCGGCGACCTCTACACCATCCAGGTGCCCGGGATGGGCGCCACCGAGGCGGTGGGACTGGTGGTCGCCATCGTCGTGCTGCTGGTGACGTTCGGGTCGTTCATCGCCGCCGGGATGCCCCTGGTCACGGCGCTCCTCGGCGTCGGGGTCTCGACCGCGCTCATCTACGCCTCGACCGGGCTGGTCTCCGTCAACTCCACCACCCCGATGCTGGCGATCATGCTCGGCCTGGCCGTCGGGCTGGACTACACGCTCTTCGTCGTCAACCGGCACCGGGCGCAGCTCGCCACCGGGATGGCCGCCGAGGAGTCGGCGGCCCGGGCGCTGGCCACCGCCGGCTCGGCCGTCGTGTTCGCCGGCCTGACCGTGATGATCGCGCTCGCGGGGCTATTCGTCGCCAACATCCCGTTCCTCACCACGATGGGCGTCGCAGCGGCCGGCGCCGTCGGGATCGCCGTGCTCATCGCCCTCACGCTGACGCCCGCGCTGCTCGGGTTCGCCGGCGAACGGCTGCGGCCGCGCCGCCGCGCCGCGTCGCAGCAGCGCACGACGAGCCCCGGTGAGCCGGAGGTCGGGCTGGACGGCGGCGTCGTCACCGGCAACCGGTTCTTCCGTGCCTGGATCGCCGCCGTCACCAAGGTGCCCGCACTGACGATCGTGCTCGTCGTCGGGCTCGTCGCGCTGCTCGCCTGGCCGGCGACCGGGCTGCGGCTCGCCCTGCCGGACGCCGGCAGCCAGCCGGCGGGCTCGCGGTCCCGGGTGACCTACGACCTCGTCGCCCAGCACTTCGGGCCCGGCCACAACGGCCCGCTGCTGGTCACCGGCACCATCGTCGGCTCCACCGACCCGCTCGGCCTGATGGCCGACCTCAAGGCCGAGATCGCCAAGCTCCCCGGCGTCGCGTCCGTGCCGCTGGCCACACCGAACCAGGACGCCACGGTCGGCATCCTCCAGGTGATCCCGCAGGGCGGCCCCGACTCCCAGCAGACGGCCGACCTGGTGCGCGAGCTGCGCAGCCTGGAACCGCACTTCAAGGCGCAGTACGGCGTGGACCTGGCGGTCACGGGCATGACCGCGGCGCAGATCGACGTCTCCAGCCGGCTGGGCGGCGCCCTCATCCCGTTCGGCCTGCTCGTCGTCGGTCTGTCGTTCCTGCTGCTCACCATGGTGTTCCGGTCGCTGTGGGTGCCGCTCAAGGCGACCCTCGGCTACGTCTTCTCGGTGCTCGCGGCGTTCGGGGTGGTCGCGATGGTGTTCGAGCGCGGCTGGGGCGCCGGCCTGCTCGGCGTGGACCGCACCGGGCCGGTCATCAGCTTCCTGCCGATCATCCTCATGGGCGTCGTGTTCGGGCTGGCGATGGACTACGAGGTGTTCCTCGTCTCGCGGATGCGCGAGGACTACGTGCACCGCGGCGACGCCCGGCAGGCGGTGCGCACCGGGTTCCTCGCCTCGGGCAAGGTGGTGACTGCGGCGGCCGTCATCATGGTCGCGGTCTTCGCCTCGTTCATCCCCGAGGGGTCGATCTACATCAAGCCGATCGCGCTCGGGCTGGCGTCCGGGGTGTTCATCGACGCGTTCGTCGTGCGGATGACGCTCGTGCCGGCCGTGCTCCAGCTGCTGGGGGAGCGTGCGTGGCACTTCCCGCGGTTCCTCGAGCGTGCGCTGCCCCGGTTCGACGTCGAGGGCGAGGGCCTGGCGACCGAGCTGCGGCTGGCCGACTGGCCCGAACCGGGCTGCACCGACGCGATCGTCGGCGCCGGCCTGCGGCTGGACGCGCCCGACGGCACGCCGCTGTTCCGCGACGTCGACGTCCGGGTGCCCACGGGGGGCGTGCTCGTGGTCGCCGGGCCGCACCGCAGCGGACGCACCGCGCTGCTGCTCACGCTGTCCGGCCGGGCGCACGCGGACGCCGGCATCCTCAAGGTCGCCGGGTTCGTCGCCCCGGTGCGCGACCCCGACATCCGGCGGCGCGTCGCGGTCGCCTCCCTGACCCACCGGAACGACCCGGCCGCCGAGCTGCGTGAGGCGTTCGCGGCGCGCGCACCGATCGTGGTGGTCGACGACCTCGACGCGGTGAGCGACCCGGTGCTGCGTGCCGAGGTGCGCGACGAGCTGCGCTCGGCCTGGCGGCGGGCGCACGACGAGAGCCGCGACCTGACGCTCGTCGCCTCCTGCCTGGATCCCGCGGCGCTCGACCCGCTGCTGCCCGCCGGTCCGTCCGTGACGACCCTCGACCTCGCCCCTCTGGAGGTGGCGTGATGTCCGACTTCCTCTCTGCCGTGCTGCACCCGGCACGTGCCCGCACCTCCGGCCGGGCCGGATGGGTGAGCGTGGTGGGCCTGGTCCTCGTCCCGCTGCTCGTCGGCGGCCTGCTGGTGTGGGCGCTGTGGCGTCCCGACCAGCGGCTCTCCCGGATCGAGGCGGCCGTGGTCAACCTCGACCAGCCGGTGACGGTGAACGGGCAGACGGTGCCGCTCGGGCGGCAGCTCGCGGCGGGGCTCGTCACGTCGTCGGGCGCGCTGACCGCGGGCTCGGCCGGCACCTCGGGGGCGTCCGGCGTCTCGTCGTCCTCGGCGGCAGCCGTGAGCGCACCTCCGGCCCCGGCGGCCACCTCGACCGCGGCGGCCTCGCCGGCCGCGGCGAACGTGTCCGGGCACAGCTCCACGACGAACTTCACGTGGGTGGTGACGAGCGCCTCGGACGCCGCTGCCGGCCTGGCGGACGGCCGGTACGCGACCGTCGTGACGATCCCCGCCGGGTTCTCCGCGGCCGCGACGTCCGTCGGCACGGATCCGGCGACCGCGCACCAGGCGACGATCGACATCGCGACCTCCCCCCGGTCCCGGCCGGTGGACGGCGCCGTGGCACAGGCGGTGACCTCGACCGCGGTGCGCGTGCTGTCGTCGCAGCTGACGACCACCTACCTGCAGAACGTCTTCGTCGGCTTCGACACGCTGCACGGCAGCCTGCAGCAGGCCGCCACCGGCGCGTCGCAGCTGGCCAGCGGTGCGTCCGGGGTGTCGAGCGGCGCGACCTCGCTGTCCGGGGGTGCGTCGCAGCTCGCGTCCGGCCTGGGGCAGCTCGCCGGCGGCGCGTCGTCGGCCTCCTCGGGGGCGACGGCGCTGTCCTCCGGCGTGACGCGGCTCGCCGCGGGTGCCTCGACGCTCGCCACCGGGCTGGACCAGCTCGCGGCCGGTGCCTCGTCGGCGGCCCGGCAGGCCCAGGCCGGCGTGCCCGGGGCCCAGCAGCTGGCCTCCGGGTTGGACGGTCTCGCGGCCGGTGTCAACGGGACCGGCGGCCTGGCCCAGGGCACGTCGCAGCTCGCGGCCGGCTCCGCCGGCCTGCAGCAGGGGCTGGCCGGGTTCCGCCAGACGGTGACGGAGCTCGCCCAGCACTGCGCGGCCGCGGTGCCCGGCGCGTGCGCCGAGCTCGAGGCGTACGTCGACGCCAAGGCGACGCCCACCACGCCCAGCGCGACGACCCCGCCGAACCTCGCCTACCTCGACGGCGTCGCCGCCCAGGTGGCGGTCGGCGCGGCGAGCCTCGACCAGGCGATGAACCAGGGCGTCGGCACCACGCCCGCCATCGCGTCCGGCGTCACGGCGCTGGCGGCGGGGGGCCGCCAGCTGGCGGACGGCGTCGCGGCGTCCGCCACCGGGCTGCAGCAGCTCGCCGGGGCGGTGCAGCAGTCCGCCGCCGGTGCGCAGCAGCTCGCGTCCGGCGCCCAGCAGTCCGCGTCCGGAGCGTCGTCGCTGGCCTCCGGCGTCGCGTCGCTGGCCACCGGCGCCCGGCAGTCCTCGGACGGTGCCGCGTCGCTCGCCTCGGGTGCGTCGTCGTTGGCCTCGGGGGCCGGCAGCCTCGGCGGCGGCGCCAGCAGCCTCGCCAGCGGCCTGGGCACCGCGGCGGGCAAGGTGCCGGGCTACTCCACCAGCCAGGCGGACAACCTCGCCCAGGTGGTGGCGAACCCCGTGGTGACCGGCGGCGCCGCCACGACGGACCTGTTCGGGGGCGGTAGCGTCCCGTTCTTCCTCGTCGTGGCCCTGTGGCTCGGCGGGCTGGCAACGTTCGTGGTGCTCGGCGCGACCGCGCCCCGCGTCGTCGGTTCGACGCGGTCCTCGCTGCGGCTGGCGCTGACGTCCTTCGCGCCGGGCGCGCTCGTCGGCGCCGTCCAAGGGCTCGCGCTCACGGCGGTGATGGCCGGCGCGCTCAGCCTGTCGCCGGGCGGCTGGGTGGCGTTCGCGGTGGTGTCCGCGCTGGCCGGGGTGGCGTTCGCGGCCGTCAACCAGGGGCTCGTCGCGGCGTTCGGCGGTGCCGGACGGTTCGTGTCGGTCGTCGTCGGCGTGGTCGGGCTGGCGACGGCCGTGGTGTCGACCGTGCCGCGACTGCTCGACGCCGTGGCCGGCGTGCTGCCGATCACGCCCGCCCGTGACGCGCTGCAGGGCGTGGTGACGGGTGGAGGTACCGGCGGCCCGGTGGCTCTGCTCGTCGTGTGGGCCGTCGTCGGGATCGCGCTGACCACCGCGGCGATCGGTCGCCGCCGCGTGGTCCCGGCGGGCCGGCTCGCCCGGTGGGTGCGCGCGGCCTGACGGAGCCGCGTTGCCCGCGGGGTCTCGGCGGGTGGGTCGCCCGCTGGTGCGCGCGGCCTGACGGGCCGGCCTTTCCCCACGGGCGTCCGCCGCGAGGGACAGCGCCGTCGTCCCTGCGACTCCCGGCCTCCCGGCGGCCCCGGAGTCGGCCCGGAGCCATCCTCGGAGGTGCCATGCGCCTGCCGTGCGCCTGCCGTGCGCGGCGCCGTCCCGCAACCGACATGCCCTCTTGCTGGACGTTTGACCAACAGGGGTCGCGGGGCGCAGACTCTCCACCGACGGTGCGCATCGCCTGCCCCCTGCGCGGTGCGCACCGTCTTCACGTCCGGATGAGGGGCGGGCCCGGCGCCCGCCCCTCATCCGTGTCCGGGAGCCGTCCGGTTGTCGGTTCACGCGGCGTCGGCGTGCCACCGCAGGGCCGCGCAGCCCCCGGGCTACCGTGCCAGGCGTGACCGCTCCTGCCTCCGCCGCGGGTGCGGGGGCCGAGACGCCGGTCCCCGTCACCGCATCCGACCACGAGATCCCGCAGGTCGTCCTCGTCGACCCGCCCAGCCCCGACGAGCTCGTCGAGGGGATGGTCGCCACCTGGCGGGCCGGCCTCGTCGAGGCCGCCGGCGCCTCGACGCTGGCCGACGTCGACGAGCTGGGCGACGCGGTGCTGGACCTGTCGGCCGCCCACCCGTCCGGGCTCGCGCAGCTTTTCGCCGGGCGCCCGACGCGGCTGTCCAGCCTCGTCCGGGAGGTCGCCGCGCTCGGTGCGGCACGGCGTCGGGCGCGCCAGGTGGCGGCGCGCGCCACGGTCTACACGCAGCAGTTCGGCATCGCGCCGACGTCTCTGGCGATCGGCATCGCCACGTGGGTCGAGCGCACCGTGCCGGACGTCGCGACCGACGACGTGGCGGCCCTCGCGAGCGCGACGAAGGGCGGCGCGGCCAAGGGCGGCGCAGGCAAGGCGGGCCGGGCGCCCGCCGGGCCGGCCACGGACGACCTGCCGGAACCGCGCGTCGTGCACGCGCCGGTGCTGCTGCGTCCGGTGACGCTGCGCGCCCGTGGTGCGGCGGAGGCGGACTACGAGCTCGCGCTCGAGCCGACGATCGAGGTCAACCCGGTGCTGGCGCGGGCGCTGCGCGCGCGTGGTGCGCTGCTCGACCCGGGCGCGGTCGCGCGTGCCACGTTCACCGACACGGGCTTCGACCCGAACGGTGCGCTGGCGCGGCTCGCCTCGCTCGGGTGGGCGGTGCTCGAGGACTTCCAGCTCACGGAACGTGTCGTGGTCGGCACGTTCGTCCACCCGGGCCAGGTCATCGTCGACGATCTCGACGCCCTGGCGGGCGCCGTCGGCCGCCACGAGGTGCTGGCCGCGCTCGCCGGCGTCGACGAGGCCCGCGACCGGCTCAGCCGGCCGCTGCCGAAGCCGCAGGCCGGGGACCGCGACCCCCAGCTCGACCGCGGGCTGGGCGACCTCGACCCGGCGCAGCAGCACCTGCTCGAGGTCGTCGCGACCGGCGCGCACGTGTTCGTCGACGCCCCCGCGGGCACCGACGTCACCGGCACGCTGGCCGCGCTCGTCGCGGACGCCGCTGCCGCCGGACGCACCGTGCTCTACGTGCCGGGGCACCGCCGGGCCGCCGTCGCGCTCGGTGAGCGCCTGGAGCGCCTCGGCGCGGGCGACCTGCTGCTCGACGTCGCCCCGGAGGCCGGCTGGCGATCGGCCGCCACGCGTCGGCTGCTCGCCGCGATGACGCTCGAGCCGCCCGTCGTCGACGACCGCTCGGTGAGCGAGCTGCAACGCGCCCTCGTCGCGCACCGGGAGGCCCTGCGCGGCTACGTGCGCGGCCTGCACACGCCCCGCCAGCCGTGGAACGTCTCGGCCTACGACGCCCTCCAGGAGCTCGCCCGGCTGACGTCGACCCGTCCGACGCCGCGCACCACCGTGCGCCTGGACCCGGACGTCGCGCGCGTGCTGGACGGCCCTGCTCGCGCGAAGGCCGCGGCGGACCTGCTGCGCGCCGGCGAGCTCGGCGCGTACTCGCTGCGCCCGAGCGACACCCCGTGGTACGGCGCCGAGCTGCGCACCGCCGCCGACGCGGCGACCGCGCTCGCCCGCATCGACCGGCTGCTGGCCGTGCTGCCCGAGGTCATGGCGCGCGCCGAGGCGGCGGTCGCGGACGTCGGGCTCACCGTGCCGACGACCATCGCCGGCTGGGCCGCCCAGATGGTGCTCATCGACGAGGTGCGCGCCTCGCTCGACCTGTTCCAGCCGCTCGTCTTCGAGCGCACCGCGGCGGACCTGGTCGCCGCCACGGCCAGCAAGGCGTGGCGGGCGCAGCGTGGCATCGAGATGGGTCGGTTGGTGCGCCGGCGGCTGCGCAAGCAGGCGCGGGACATGGTGCGGCCCGGCCGTCCCGTGGCCGACCTGCACACCGCGCTGCTGGACGTGCAGCGCCGCCGCGAGCTGTGGCAGGAGCACTGCCCGGGCGGTGGCTGGCCGCGCCTGCCCGACGGCCTCGAGGTCATGGAGGCCGACTTCCTGGCGGTACGCACCGACCTCGACGCGCTCGACGAGGTGCTCGCGACGACGCCGGAGGGGTCGGGCCTCGCCGCGCTCCCGACGGCCGACCTGCTCGACCGGCTCACCCGGCTGCGGGCCGGCGCCGGGGCGCTGGACACCCTGCCGAACCGCACGGCGCTCGTGCGTCACCTGCGGGGGGCGGGCCTCGGCGCGCTGGTCGACGACCTGGCGGAGCGGCACGTGCCGCCCGCCATGGCCGCCGCGGAGCTCGACCTCGCGTGGTGGAGCACGGTGTTCGAGCAGATCCTCGCGCTCGACCCCGCGCTGGCGGGGTACGACGGCGCCACCCTCGACGCGCTGTCGACCAGGTACGCGCAGCTCGACCGTGCGCACGTCGCCGGGCTCGTCGGGCCGGTGCGCAGCGCGACGATCAAGGCGATGGGCTCGACGATGCGTCAGCAGCGGGAGCAGGCCGAGGGCCTGTTCAGCGAGCTCATCGAGGAGCGGGTGACGTCGCTGCGCGACGTGATGGCCCGCTACCCGGACGTCGCGCGGCGGCTGCGCCCGGTCGTCGCGGCGAGCCCCATGCTCGTGCCGCAGGTGCTGCCCGCGGCCCGCACGGTGGACCTCGTCGTGCTCGACGCCGCCACGCGGACGCCCGTCGAGGTCGTCGTGCCGGCGATCGCCCGTGGGCGTCAGGTGGTCGTCGTCGGCGACGCGCGCTGCGCGTCCGGCAGTGCCGTGCGCGAGCTCGCGGAGGTGCTGCCGCACGTCGAGCTGCATGCCGACGCCAGCCGGCGGGATCCCTGGCTCACCGCGTTCCTCGTCGCTCATGGCTACGCCGGTGCGCTCCGCCCGACGCCGTTGCCGTCGAGCGCGCCGCTGGTGCGGCTCGAGCTCGTCGACGGCACCGGCCTGCCCGGCGTCGAGTCCGGCATCGTCGACTCGACGCGCGAGGAGGTCGACCGGGTCGTCGAGCTGGTGCTGGACCACGCGATGTCGCACCCGGGGGAGTCGCTCGCGGTGGTCACCGCGACCGCGCGGCACGCCGACGCGGTCCGGGAGCAGGTGCTCGGCGAGGCGCGAGGCAACGCTGCGGTGGCCGCGCTGTTCGACGAGGGCCGTGCCGACCCGTTCGTCGTGGTCGACCTGGCCTCGGTGGCGGGTCTGCGGCGCGACGCGGTGATCTTCTCGCTCGGCCTGGGCCGGACCCCGCACCGGCGGGTGCTGCACTCCTTCGGCCCGATCAGCGCGCCCGCCGGTGACGCGCTGCTGCTGGACGCGCTGGGCAGCGCGCAGCACCGGTTGACTGTGGTCGCGTCCTTCAGCGCCCAGGACGTCGACCACGCCCGGCTGCGGGGACCCGGGCCGGCGCTCCTCGTCGACCTGCTGGCGTTCGCGGAGCGCCGCGGGCGCGGCGACGCCGACCCGCTGGCTCCTGTCGTCCCGGACGGCGTTCCCGACGACGTGGCGGCCGACGACACGCCGAGCACCACGTCCGCGGACCGGGCCGACGGTGCCGCAGGCGCGCAGCGGCCCGACCTCGCGCCGACCGCCGACGCGGCGCCCCAGGGCGCGACCCGTCCCGACGCAGCGCCGCAGGTCGTGGCCACCCCCGGTCCGGACGTCGCGCCGCAGGGGGACCGCGCACCCGATGCGGCGGTCCGCGAGGAGGCCGCGTCCGACGTCGCGCCGGATGCCGGCGTGCCGTCCCGGGACGCGGCGACCCCCGGCGCCGCCGCGATGGCCGAGGTCGCTCACCAGGACAAGCGGGCCGCGTCCGACCTCGCGGCGCACCAGCTGGCCCCAGCCGCGGCGGGCACGGCGGCCGCGCGCGGGCACGCGCTCGGCGCCACCGCGCCGGCGGCCGAGCAGCTCGCCCCCGCGGCCGAGCCCGACCGGCTCGTCCTCGACCTGGCGGAGCGGCTGTGGCGTCATGGCCTCACGGTCGAGGTGGACCACGGCATCCCCGGCGGGGTGCGGATCCCGCTCGTCGTGGGCCACCCTGACGTGCCGGACCGCTACCTCGTCGCGGTGCTGACCGACGACCACGGTTACGTCGAGGAACCGAGCATCCGTGTCCGGGACCGGCTGGTGCCCGAGCGCCTGGAGCGGCTCGGCTGGACCGTGCTGCGGGTCTGGTCGGCCGCCGCGTTCCTCGACCCGCAGGCCGAGGTCGACCGGATCCGGCGGGCCGTGCACGCCGCCGTGCCGGAGCGTGTGGTGCTCCCGGTGTCGCCACGCATGGCACCGGTGGTGGACGACGAGTCCGACGGCTGGGCCGCGTCGGGCGCCGTACCGGTGGTGGCGGCCCCGCCGACGGGGTCGGTGCCGGTGTCGGCGTCCGCGGCGTCGGCTGGTGCGCGCCCTGGCGCGTCCGGCGCCCGGTGGGCGGCTGACGACGCGCGCCTGACAGCCGATGATGCGCGGCCGGCGATCGACGATGCGCGGGCGGCGGCGGACGAGTCGGAGTTGGCGGCCGACCGCGGGGCCGCGGCAACGGACGGCGTCGCGCGCGTCCCGATGACCGGCATGCTCGACGCGGTCGAGTACGACGTCGAGCCCTCGGACGTGCCGCCGACGCGTGGCCGGCGCGGGGCGCCCTCGTCCGCGTCCTCGTCCTCACGGGTGGCCGCCGGTCGCGGCTCCGACGCCGGGCGGGGCTCGGGTGCCGGGCACGGCTCGGGTCCCGACGACAGCGCTGCTGCCGGCCAGGGCGCTGCTGCCGGCTCGGGCACGGGCCGCGACGCGGACGCCCGACCCGACTCGGGTGTGCTCGACATCTCGGCGATCGTGCCGGAGGGCGATCTCCTGCTGCCCCGCCAGCAGTGCGGCGACGACGGCCCGCGCGCGCCGATGAGCGCGCCCGTGCGGATGCCGACCGGCGTCGTCCACGCGGTGCCGAAGCGGCCCCGCACCGGCGAGGTGCAGCTCTCGCTCGCAGTGCCGGCCCGCCTGCGGCCCGACATCCGCAAGGGCCTGCCCATCGGTGCGTACAGCGACGACCAGCTCGACGAGATGGCTGCATGGCTGACGTCCGACGGTCAGGAGCGCACGCGGGACGAGCTCGCGGACGCGCTGCGTGCCGAGCTGGGCCTGACCAGGCGCACGCATCGCGTCGACACGGCCATCCGGGCGGCCGTCACGCGCGCCATGGCCTGACCGCCGCCGCACCGCCGCACGGCTTGACCGTGGGGTGCCATGATCGAGCGGTGACCGAGGAGCAGCGCCGTGACGGGGCGCGTCGGCGTCGGCGCGTGGTGCGTCCCGCAGGGACGGTGGGAGGCGACGAGGCGAACCTGCGTTCGTCGTTGCCGCTGCCGCCGGCCGACGAGATCTCCTGGGGGCATGGCCCGGCGACCTCGGCGGCCCGCCCGGCCCCGGCGCACCGGGCACCCGATGACGAGGACGTCGGCTGGGGTGCGCAGGCGCCCGACTCCAACGACGACCGCCTGACCAGGGACCTGCCGCCGCACTGGGGACGCTAGCCACCGCAGTGGGGACACGAGCCGGCGCGACTGTGGAACGTGAACCATCACACGGTGGACGCCAACCACCGCCCTGCGACGCCAACCACCGCATGGGATGGTGACCGCCGCACGGGAGACGGTGACGTCCGCGCGGGTGACGCCAGCCGCCGCTCCTCGGGCCAGTCGCGAGGCTCGCCTACTGCTGCTCGGCGGGTGAACCCGGGGTCTGCGGACCCTCGGGACCAAGGCCGCGGCCAAGGCGCCGGCCGGGACCAGCGGTGCTCCCGGCGGCCAGCAGGTCGCGGATCTCGCGCAGCAGCACAACGTCCTCGGCCGGTGTCTCCGGGGCCGGCTCCTGCCCGCGTGCCCGCCGCCGCGCGAGCGCGTTGAGCGGCAGCACGATGAGGAAGTAGACCGCCGCCGCGGTGATGAGGAACTGCAGCATGGCGTTGAGCACGGCGCCGGCCCTGATGGGCGAGATGGGGTGGGCCGGTGTGCTGGTCTGCCAGCTGTAGGGACCGATCGTCCAGAGGTCGGTCAGGTTGGGCTGGCCGAAGATCCATCCGACGAGGGGGCTGATGAGGTTGTTCTGCAGCGACGAGACGATGCCGCTGAAGGCGGCGCCGATGACGACGCCGACCGCCAGCTCGACCGCGTTGCCGCGGGAGATGAACTCCTTGAACCCCGCGAGCACCGTGGCCATCCCGGACAGCCCCGCCCTCGCCTGGCCGGCGAGACGGTCGGAGGGACGGGGTGCGGGTGCGGCGTCAGCCATGGGCGGGCCTCTCGAGCGGGGCAGGGGATCGTCGCGATCATGACACGACGACCGCGAACAGGGCGCGAGAGACGCCCGCGCCGGCGAGTGCGGTCGCTTCGTCGGGCCCGACCGCCACGAGCAGCGGTGCGGCGTCGCCGCCGGACGAGCCGAGCAGCCCGCTGCCGCCGGAGCGCGGCGGGGACGGCAGCACGAGAGCACCCCGGGCGAGGGGCACTCCGGCACCACCTTCGACCGGTGCGGCCAGCAGGTCGACCCGGTCGCCGGGGCGCAGCAGCGCCGTCATGGCGTCGTCGGCCAGGCGGACCGCGGCGACCACGGTTCCGGGTGGCCCCGTGAGGTCAGTGCCGGCGAGCAGCTGTGGCACGAGCGGCATCCCCGCCGGGACCAGGACGGCCGTGGTCCGGCCGACGAGCGCGGCGCGGGCCTCGTCGGAGGCGACGGACCCGGCCACGGCGATCGGCGCCGGAACCGTGGCGACCCGCATGTCGGTGCCGGCGAGCGCCAGCCCTGCCGGCAGGTCGCGGGCCGCGACGAGCACGTCGGTCCCGGTCTCCGGCGCCGGCCGGAGCGTGTCGACCGTCACCGCGGCAGCGAGCGCGAGACAGGCGGCCGCCACGGGGAACCGCCATCGCCAGACCAGCAGCCGTAGCCGCCGTCGCAGCGGGGGTGCGACGCGGGACAGCGGTGGCGGCAGGGCGGGCGGCAGGCCGGACACGGCGCGACGACTCACGCGGCCACCCTAGGAACGGTGCGCCGGTTGCTCGTTGGTCGGCGCCGAACGGGCGCGCCGGACTCGGGGTCACCCGGGCTGTGGACCGCTCGCACGCCGGCGCCGGCGCCGTCGACCGTCCGGACGTGGTGCGGCCGCGCTCAGGCGCTGGCGGCCTTGGCCACGCTGCCGCTGCTGGCGGACGTGGACGCAGCGGCGCCGGTCGACGAGCTCGTCACGGCGGGGGTCGACGGCGTCGCCGACGCGGTCGAGCCGGTCCCGGCGGCCACCGTCGACGTCGACGACGAGCGGGCGTCGGTGCGGTAGAAGCCGGAGCCCTTGAACACCACGCCGACTGGGGAGAACACCTTGCGCAGCCGGCCCGCGCACTGCGGGCACACCGTCAGCGGGGCGTCGTCGAAGGACTGGTGCACGTCGAAGGCGTGGTCGCAGACCGTGCACGTGTAGGCGTAGGTGGGCACTGGGTGGCCTCCCGGGTCGCATCGGAGTCACGCCGTACAGCGCCGGACTGGCACTCGGCATTCCCGAGTGCCAGATCTTACCGCGCCGTGCTGGACGCACCGCGGCGGCGTCCGCCTTCCGGTCGGGCGGTCAGCCCTGGACCGGGTGGAACCATGTGACGCCGGTGGGCGTGGCGACGCCGTCCACCGCCCGGTCGTGCGGGGCGCGCGGCAGCGGCTCCGCGTCCGCGTCGTGCACCTCCTCCGCGTACGTCAGCGCGACCACGGGCGTGCCCGGGCGTGCCGCGCGCAGCGCGCGGTCGTACCAGCCGCCGCCCTGGCCCAGCCGGGTGCCGGCGGTGTCGACGGCGAGGGCGGGGATGAGCAGCACGTCGGCGTCGGCGATCGCTTCGGCGCCGAGCGTCGGGCCGCCCGGCTCGGGTGGCCGTCCCGGCGCCCGCTCCTGCAGGTCGTCGGGCCCGGCGTACTCCGCCCAGTCGCGCTGCAGGCTGCTGCCGAGCACGGGCAGCAGCACGCGGATGCCGTGCGCCGCCAGCGCGTCGAGGAGCGGGCCGGTCATCGGCTCGCCGGGACGTGCGGCGTAGGCGGAGACGCAGCGTGCCACCGCGACCTGAGGGATGCTCAGCGTCACCTCCGCCAGAGCCCGCGCGTCCGCCTCGCGGGAGCGCGCCGAGCGTTGCTGCCTGGCCTGCCGGATCCGGCCGCGCCACCTGTCCTTGAGCTCCTCGATCTCCTCCTCGTCCGGGACGTGGGGGTGCTCGCGGGCGACGCTGCTCATGCCGACCAGTCTCACACCTCGCGGTCCCAGGTGGGTGCGTCGCCAGGCCCGAGCCGCGTGCCGTCCTCGACGAGGCCGGGTGCGCCGTCCTGCGTCAGTGTCACGTCGCCGTGCACGCTGACGCCGGCTCCGAACGTGATGTCGCCCACCACGGCCAGGCGCCGCGCATGGCGCAGCGACGGCGCCCCCGCGGGGAAGTGCGCGTCGAACGCCGCGATGGTCTGGAACGACGCCGGGTCGAGCTCCACCAGCGGCGCCGGGTCCACGGTGAGCTCGAGCGTGTCGTCGTCGTGCAGCACGTACGCGTCGGAGCGCAGCAGCAGCAGGTCGTTCGTCGTCTTCACGGGCAGGAACCGTGCGCGGGGCACGACGATGGCGGTCGCGCCCTCGAACACCTCGATGGCCGCGCCGAGGGCGCACTCCAGCTGGACGACGGTCGGCGAGGCCTTGTCCGACGGGTCCACGTGCTTCTCGTTGCGGATGAGGGGCAGCCCGAGCACGCCGCCGCGTTCGGCGAGGGTGTCCCGGAGCACGCGCAGGTCGAACCAGAGGTTGTTCGTGTGGAAGTACGGGTGGTGCTCGGTGTCGGTGAAGTAGTCCATCTCGTCGGGCGCCGTCTGCGCGGTGTCGCGCAGGATCAGCCGGCCGTCGGCCTTGCGGACCGCGAGGTGTCCCCCCTTGCGGTCCGCCGGGGTGCGGCGGCACAGCTCGGCGGCGTAGGGCGCGCCCGAGGCCGCGAACCAGCCGGCGATCCGGGCGTCCGGGGCGGCACCGAGGTTGTCGGCGTTCGACGAGCAGGCGTACCGGAAGCCGGCGTCGAGCAGCGCGTCCAGGACGCCCGACGACAGCAGCGACGGGTAGATGTCGCCGTGCCCCGGCGGGCACCACTCGAGGGTGGGGTCGGCCGGCCAGCTCACCGGTGTCAGGTCGTCGGCCCGCAGCTTGGGCTCCTGCGACTGCAGGAAGTCCAGCGGCAGCCCGTCCACGGCCAGGTCCGGGTACGACGAGAGCGCGGCCAGCGTGTCGTCGCGCGTCCGGAAGGAGTCCATGAGGACCAGGGGCAGCCGCACCCCCCAGCGCCGCCGGGCCGCACGCACCTGCCCGACGATGAGGTCGAGGAACGTGCGGCCGTCGCGCACGGGCAGCAGCGACTTGGCGGCGTGCATGCCCATCGAGGTGCCGAGGCCGCCGTTGAGCTTGATGACGACCGTGCGGGACAGCGCCTCGCGGGCCTGCTCGTCGGCCACCTCGACGGCGTCCAGCCGCGGCGGGTCCAGCAGCGGGCCGATGGTGTCCTCCCGGATCAGCCCGGTCGCACCGGCCTCGAGCTGCCGGTAGTAGTGCTCGAACACGTCGATGGCGACCGGGGCGACGCCCGCCGCAGCCATCTTCTCCCGCGCCTGGCGCAGCCCTTCGTCGCTCACGGCCCCCACGCTACCGACTCGCGCCGCCCCGGCTCCCGGACGTCCCGGCGTCCCGTCGGCGCTGGGCGGCCCACGCTCCGGCGACCAGGTGGCACGATGGCGCCTCGTGAGATCGGTGCAGGACCACCTGGCCGCCGTCCTGGCCGTCGTGGCCCCGGTGGCACCGCTCGACGTGGTGCTGCACGACGCGATGGGCGCCGTGCTCGCGGAGGACGTCACCGCGGGTCTCGACGTGCCGGTCGTGGCCGTCGCCGCACGGGACGGGTACGCGGTCGCCGCCGAGGACGCGGCGTCGCTCGTGGTGCGCCTACCGGTGGTCGACGACCTGCGGGCCGGCGCCCAGCCCGGGCTGCGACTCGTGCCGGGCCAGGCGGTGCGCGTCGCCTCCGGCGCGCCGCTGCCGCTGGGTGCGGACACCGTGGTGCCCGTCGAGGAGACCGATCGCGGCACCGCCTCGGTGGCGATCGCCGGTCCGGTCCGGGCCGGGCAGTGGGTGCGCGGCGCGGGCGCGGACGTGCGCGGCGCCGACGTGGTGCTGCACGCCGGCACGCGGCTGGGTGCCCGGCAGCTGGCGCTCGCGGCCGCGATGGGGCGCGGTCGGCTGCGGGTGCACCCGACGCCGCGCGTCGTGCTGCTGTCCGTCGGCGACGAGCTGGTCGAGCCGCCGACGAAGGGCGCGGCGGTCGTCGGTGCGCACACCTACGAGGCCGACGGGCACGCATTGGAGGCCGCGGTGCGGGACGCCGGCGCCGTCCCGGTGCGGGTGGGCATCGTCCCCGACGACCACGGCCGGCTGCGCGAGACGATCGCCGACCAGTTGGTGCGCGCGGACCTGGTCATCGTGTCCGGCGGGCTGTCCGAGCTCGCCGGCGACACCGTCAAGGACGTGCTCGCCGGCGTCGGGGACGTTCGCCTGGACCAGGTGGCGATGATGCCGGGACGCCGCCACGGGTTCGGCACGCTGGGCGCCGGGTTCGGCCGTGACCGCGACGTGCCGGTGTTCGCGCTACCAGGTCACCCGGTGGCGGCGCAGGTGGCGTTCGAGGTCTTCGTGCGTCCGGCGCTGCGGGCGATGGCCGGTCACCAGGAGCTGTACCGCTCGTCGGTCGCGGCGACGGTGGATGCGGGCTGGGAGTCGCCGCCCGGGCTGCGCCAGTTCGTCCCGGCCACGGTGCTGGGCACGCCCGACGAGGGGTACGCCGCCGCGCCGCTGGGAGATCCCGCCGCGCCGTCGGTCACCGCGCTGGCGCAGGCGAACGCCCTGGTCGTCGTGAACGAGAAGATGACGCACGTGCGGGCCGGACAGGTGCTGCACTGCCTGGTGCTGGAGGGATGAGCTCGCGATGGCGACCGGCTGGCCCGCGGTGCTGACCGAGGGCAACGTCACGCTGCGACCCCTGCGGCGGTCGGACTCGCACGCCTGGCTGGCGCTGCGTGCCGACTCGGCCGCGTGGCTCGAGCCGTGGGACGCGACGAGCCCGGTGCCCGCATCCGGGCCGCGGCCGACGTTCGGGCAGTTCGTCAGGTCGCTGGCGGGGCAGGCGCGGGCCGGCGCAGCCCTGCCGTTCGCCATCGAGTACGGCGGCGAGCTGGCGGGCCAGCTGACGGTGAGCTCCATCGCGTACGGGTCGCTGCGCTCGGCGGCCATCGGCTACTGGGTGGGCCGGCGCGTCGCCGGGCACGGCATCACCCCGACGGCCGTGGCGCTGGCCACCGACCACTGCTTCTTCGTCCTGGGCCTGCACCGGGTCGAGGTCAACATCCGGCCGGAGAACGCGCCGTCGCTGCGCGTGGTGGAGAAGCTCCAGCTGCGCGACGAGGGGCTGCGCGAGCGGTACCTGCACATCGCGGGCGAGTGGGCGGACCACCGCACGTTCGCTCTCACGGCGGAGGAGGTCCCCGACGGGCTGCTGGCCCGCTGGCGGCGGCTGCGCCCGTCGATGACCTGACGCCACCGCCGGATCGCCGCGCGTCTGCACGTCGCCGCGTCGGCATTCCGCGCGTCCGTTCGGCGACACGCCCACGCGCGTCACGAGGAGGCACGAACCGCGCCCCTACCGTCGTCGTGTGCCTCAGATCGCAGCACCGGTGGCATTCGTGCTCGCCGGGCTGTGGCTGGCGTACCTGGTGCCGTACAAGCTGCGGCACCGGCAGCAGCTGCTCGAGTCACGGGCCGACGACCGGTACTCCGAGGCGCTCCGCGTGGTCGCGGTGACCAGGCGGGTGCCGAGGTCGCAGGCCTCGCGAGGCGGGCAGGTGGTGCGCCAGGTCGGCCCGGCGCACACCGGGACGACGGGGCTCCTCACCCCGGGCAGAGGCCTGGTGACCACGGTCACCGGCGGGACAGGAGGCGACACCGTGGACCGACCCCACGCCACCCCGGAGCGCATCACGGCCGAGGCCGCGCGCCGCGCCGCCCAGACCCGCGCGGCCCGTGCCGCCGCCACCGCCCGCCGGGCCGCCGCGGCGCGCCGACGTGCCCTGCTGGCCGTGGTGCTGCTCGTCGCCGGCGTCGCCGGCTGGGTCGTCGTCGGGCTCGTTCCTGGCGCGTCGGTCGTGCTCGCCGTGGCGCCGACGGCCCTGCTCGGGCTCGTCCTGGCCGCCGGCCGGCGTGCCGTCGTCGCGGGTAAGCGGAACGACGAGGCGCTGGCGCGCCAGATCGTCGAGGCCGAGGAGCTGGCCGCCCGTCCGCGGTCGGGCGTCATCCGGACCGTCGCCGCGTCCGCGCCGACGGCTGCCGCCCCGGCCGCGAAACCTGCCGTGCCGACCGCTGCGGCCGTCACCGCGCCGGTGCGCACCTCGGCCAAGGGCAGGACTGCCGACACGGCGACCCGCGTCGAGACCGCGGCATCGTCCGTCCCCGTCGCCAAGGTCACCGGCCGCGCGGTGCGGCCCTCGGAGGCCCGCACCGAGGTGTTCGAGGCGATCGTCGCGGACCGCGGCGAGAAGCGTGCCGCCGCACGGCACATGACCGGGCAGGTGCCGGTGGTGCCCGCCGCGGCCGCCGCGCCGTCCCCGGCGTCCGACGAAGCCGTCGAGCGCGACGCCTGGGCCCCGGTTCCCGTGCCGCGGCCCACCTATGCGATGAAGCCGGCGGCGCCGCGGCGCGAGCCGGTCCCGCTCGGCGAGGTCGAGGGCTCGACGACCGTGCGGGCGGCTGCCGCGCCGGCCGACGCCGTGACCCGGGCGGACGCCGTCGCGGAGGACGAGCTGATCACGCCGCAAGCGCCGGCCGAGAGCACGACGAGCATCGACCTCAACGCCGTCCTCGCGAAGCGGCGGGCGTCCGGGGAGTAGCCGCCGCCGCGGTCAGGGGCACCTGCTCGGGGTGCTAGTCTGATCGCCGCTGTTTGGGGCTGTGGCGCAGCTGGTAGCGCGTCTCGTTCGCAACGAGAAGGTCGCCGGTTCGAATCCGGTCAGCTCCACTCCGGTAGGGCCTCTGACTAGGGCATGTGCCCAGGTCAGAGGCCCTTTCTGTTGTCCGCGCAGGCCGTCACAACCGGTCGGAGAACGCCATGCGGACACGGATTCGGACACGGATTCTCCCTGTGCTACTCACCGCTGCAGCACGCCATCGAGGCGTTGTCGCACATGGGCCAGCCATGAAGACGCACAGGGCCGGCGCGGCCCCGGTGAACAAGAACTGGCTAGCTGCCGCACATGAGGCCGGCATGGAGAACAACGCCAACACGCCCGCCGACGACAGCCACGCCGCGGAGGCCCACGTCCGCCGGCCCGGCGACAGCGAAGCCATGTGGAGCATCGAAGAGCTCGTCAGCTACCTCGGCGTGCCCTACGAGACGTTCCGCACCTGGCGTCGCAACGGGCAGGGCCCCGCGCCCGAGTACCGCTTCGGGCGCCTACTGCGATACACGGAGGAGGACGTCGCCGGGTGGATTGCCTCCGGCTGCGGCACGGAGCCGCCCCGGCGCGAGCCGGTGGACGCAAACGCCGCCTACGGCTGGTGACCCATGTCGCGGCGCTCCCTCGAACCCGGTCAGCACGGCCGAGTCTTCTTCATGACCACTCCCGCCGGAACGGTGAAGGCACGGACCCGGCTCCGGCTCCGGAACGGCGAGCTCGAGGTCGTGACCTACACCGCCGTCACCACCGAGCTCGCTGAACGCGGGCTCCAGGGGGAGATCGACAAGCGACTCAACGCGGCGCCCGGCTCCGCCGACCTTGGGCCGCGCGACCCCCTCGCCAAGGCCGCCCGCCAGTGGGTGGAGCAGGCGCGCATCGAGTCCCAGTGGCCGGACCCGCCGCTGCGGCCGCAGACCGTCGACGAGTACGAGGACCTGCTGAGGCTGTACGTCATCCCGGCCCTCGGCAAGCACCGGCTCGACACCATCACGCCGCCGGTCGTTCAGGGCTGGGTGAACTCGATGGTGGCTCGCGGACAGAAGCCCGACGCCAAGCACCGGATGCTCGTGACCACCGTGCGGGCCCACAGCGTGCTCCACCAGGTTCTCGAGCGGGCCGTCAACCTGCATGCGATGCTCGACAACCCGGCGAGCCATACCCGGCTACCTCGGCAGCCGAAACCGAACCCCGTCGCGTTGACCATCGAAGGCACGTGGCGGCTGCGGCGCGCGGTCCGCGAGTGGGAGACCTCCCGCATCGGGCGGCCCGGCCCCCGACCCACCGGCAACCTGCCGGCCATCATCGACGTCTGCCTCGGCACCGGACTGCGCATCGGTGAGGTCATGGCGCTGCGCTGGGGGCAGGTCAACCTCGCCCTCGACGACGAAGGAATCGCCACAATCGCCGTTCGGACGACGCTCGTGGATGTCAAGGGCCAAGGCACCGTCGACCAGGGCGACACCAAGACGACAGCCAGTAGGCGGGCCATCATCCTGCCGAGGTTCGTCGTGGAGGCGCTCACCCGGCTGCGTCCGCCCAACCCCGCGAACCACGACCCCGTGTTCCCGTCCCGCACCTTCAAGGACGGTCGCAACGTCGGCGAACCGCAGACGCCTGCGAACGTGCGCCGGACGCTGCGTTCCGCACTTGAGATGGCCGAGCTGACCGGACTCGCCCACCCGCACAAGCTCCGCCACACAGTCGCGACCCTCGTGCAGCGGGACCGCGGCCTCGAGGCCGCCGCCGCACTCCTCGGGCACCAGCTGCGGGGCGTGACAGGACACAACTACGTCGAACGCATCTCCGTGGCGCCGGACGTGAGCGATGTGCTGCAGGTCTTCATCGAGGCGTCGGAGGCAGCCGAGCGAGCTGCCTTGGAGTGGACACCCGACCGCGCCGAAACCTGAACAACGACCCGGGGTCTGCCGTACGTTCTGTCGCATGAGCGACGACAAGGTGGACGCCCCGCGGGCGATGGCCAAGTGGTCCGACGAAGTCTCCGCGTACATCGCAGCCCAGGGGTCGGCGGTCGAGGCGATGCGCGCCCACGTGATGCCGAGCGAGCCGTGGCCGGACCGCGACAACGCGATGCTCGCCTACCTGATCGACGCGGCGCTCGAGCCGCTCGGCGATGGTGCGCCCGAGGAGGTGAAGGCGTCGGTTGTGTGGCTCGCAGTCCACGCCTGGTTCGAAGGTGCGCTCGACCAGGCGGCACGATCGGTGGAGGCCATCACCGGCTGAGTGAGCGGCGCCTTCGCCTACCGTCGGTTGGCTTCGATGACGCGCCGAACCGTCTGCGGCGAGCACCCCATCACACGTGCGATCCCCGCGAGGGTGGCGCCGGGCTCGGTCGCGAGCTTCCTGACGTGGTCGCGCTGGTCGATCGTCAACGCTGGCGGCCGCCCCAGCCGCACGCCGGCGGCGCGACGCTGCGCGAGCGCTTCCCGGGTGCGGAGCCGGATCGCGGAACGTTCTTGGTTCGCTGCCCACGCGAGGACGGCAAGGACGATCTCACCCAGCGGCGTGCCGTCGACTCGGATCCCTTCGGTGAGCAGGACGAGGGTGATGCCTCGCCGATGGAGATCGTCGGCGACGTCGAAGGTCTCGCGGATCCCGCCGCGGGAGACGCGATCGACCTTCCAGACGACGATCTCGTCGCCGGGCTTCGCGACCTGGAGCAGCTGCGTCCAGCCGTCCCGGTCCGCGGGCGGCACGTCGCTGTGGACGCGGTCGCGGAACACGCGCGAGACGCCGGCCAGCTCAAGAGCGCGGGCCTGCGGCTCCTCGTCTTGGCGGCCGTCCGACAGCGAAACCCGCGCGTACCCCCACCGCATGGCCGGGCGATCTGGAGTTTCGGCGTGGGTTTCTGGCTGGGCGTTCGTGCTGGTCGCGGTCATCGTCACCGGTGCCTCCGAAATCGGTCGTTTCCGGCTGGTCATCTGAGCGTCATTAGCACGCATCGCGGCACCTCAGCTCTCGATGATCCGGGTGACCTCCGACGTGACCTTCACGCCGATCCGCCCCGTCCCCGGATCGGCCACGACCAGGTGCGCCGCGGCGCCGACGACGAGCCCAGGGAAGGCGCTGTGGCCGATCACGTGATTGACCGACCGCAGCTGCGCGACCTGCGCATGCAGCGCCGCCATCTTCGGGTCGACCCAGAGCAGCCAGGTGATCCCGTCGCGCCCCGTGATCGTCTGGAAGACCTCGCCCGACTTCGTCTCGAACCGCTTGCCGTACATCCCGTCGTCCCCTTCGCCGAGCCCGCCTTGAGCTCCACTCCGTATATGTGCGGGGGCCCTGGGGCTTGGCTCGGGCGCACTTGACTCGAGGTCAAGTGGTCAGAAATAGGGGGCGCCGCGCGCCAACCCGGCACCTGCGAGGGGTGCCTGCGAGACTCGATGACGTGGTCTGGACCACCCTCGGGAGCCTCTCGATCGGCTCCCTCCTGACCCTCGTCGTCAAGGCTCAGATCGACCGCCGAACCGAGAACCGGGCCACGAGACGGGCGCTCTACGTCGACCTCCTCAAAGTTCTGACGGGGCACCTCGCATTCATGCGAGGCGCCGTCTACGACCGCACCCTCAAGCCGACCGGTGTCTCCCAGGAGCACGTCGACAGCGTGGATGCACTGCTCAAGGTCGACGCGACACCAGCTGTGAGAGACAAGGCGGAGGTTTGCTTCGAGCTGATGAACAGGTTCGGCCTGGCCCGAGAGAACGCCGTCCCGATCGAACGCGAGGACGGCGGCTTCTACGTCTGGATGTTCGACCAGGTCCAGGACCGGGAAGGTGAAGACCTCGAGTTCGTGATGAGGGTCTGGCTTGCCGGGGTCGTGGACAGGTTCGACGCGGCAGTTGACGCACTGGCGGCTCAGGTCCGCAGGGAGCTCCACGGGGCAAGAAGCCGCTGACGATCGAGCCTGCCGGGTCGGTCCCGCTACGACCGGCCCGGCAGGCCATCTGATCCACCTTGCGCCGCGGCCACCACTCCACGGCGCAGGGAGGATGTCATCAGCGCGACGCGAACCGACGCCGCAGTGCCACCGCCCCGACACCCGCCGCGATGAAGAGTGCGGCGAGCCCGGCAAGCGGCCAGGCGTCCGACGAGCCCGTGCACCCGACGCCGGGCTTCCCGTCGCACCCGATAGCCACCACGGTCGGAACCGTGGGGTCGGTCGGAGGGGCTGCCGCCACGGTCGGCGTAGCGATCGGCGTCGGGCCTTGGGCTGGCGCCGTCGGCGTCGGGGTGGCTGGCGGGTCAGGCACCGTCGTCGGCCGGTCGAGCGGGTTCGCGATCGCCGGAGTGACAGTCACTCGGATGTTCGCGGGTGCGCCGATGATGCCGTCGCTCGTTACCGCGACGAACGGCAGCAGGCTCTGCTGGACGACGGGGGACATCAGCCGGACGGCCCGGGAGCCTGCCATGGTGGCCGTGCCGTCGAATGTGGCGTCGCCGAGCGGGTCGTCGATCTGTGCCATGTCGGCGCTCGAGGACGGCATTGCGGCGTCATCAGCGACCGGCACCGGCACGTACGGCCCACCGCCGGGTTCGGTGCCATTCAGGAGCGTGTCGCCCCGCTCGACCCACCAAGTTCCGCCCACGCTGGCCGCCAGACTGGAGTGCGCGATGTAGTCGTCGGAGGCGGTTCGCAGGTCGGCGACTGTGCCCCACAGCACGGGGTCGAGGAGGTCGTCCGTGGTGGCCCAGCTGCCGGCCTGGACGGTGATGCTGTGGTCGGCTACCACTGGCCCGAAGACGGTGACGTACACGGTGACGGGGACGCGCTCACCGACGCCGTAGCCATCGAGCTGCTGGTCGGACAGGAAGGTGAACGCTGTCGTTCCGGTGAACCCGGCGTCCGGAGTGAAGATGAACGAGCTGCCGCTCCCGGTCACCGTGCCCGGGAGCTCGACCCCGTCAGGCTGGTAGGTCCAAGTGAGGTCCATTGCACCCGGGATCGCGTCGGCGCCAAACACGGGCGAGACGGTTACGGGCTCCCCGGCCCATGCGAAGTACCAGGGCCAGACCTGGTGCACTCGCGTGCTCGTGGACACCGGGATGACGACGATCGTGGTCGTGTATGTCACGTCGTCCTGGCCGGCCCCGGCGATGCGCCACGTGACGGTTAGCGTGCCAGACGGGATCGACGGCGAGTAGGCGAGGCGGCCCGCCGGCGTGACCGTCACGTCGGTCGCCGTCGTCGACTCGTTGGTGGTGTCGTCGGTCTCGGTCGCGTCACCGACGAGCTGGACGACATCACCGTCCGGAAGTCGTCCGCCGACGAGGTTCCAGCCGCCGGAACCAGCGGCGCTGACGGAGCCGATCGAGCCATCTCGCGCTTCCCACATCGCGGCCGGCGGCGTGACGTTCACAGTCAGGCTGACCGGGTCGGCGTTCGGCGACCAGTATGTGAGCGTCGGTGCGGCGCCGAGGAAGCCCGTGGTCGGCTCGTCGAACATCACGTCGACGTCACCGGTGGCGCAGTTGGACCCGGCATAGCCAGAGGAACTCGTCGGCATTTCGGACCACGAGATCACGGCAACTCCGGCCGACAGATCGCAGATCGGGAGCGACGAGAGCGGGAACTCTACGGAGACCATGTTCGCGTCGGCGGTGCTCAGTTCCGCCTGCACGGTGACGGTCGCGCTGATCGCGTTGGTTGCCGCCGCCGGTTCGTTCACCAGCACCATGAATGTCCCGACGCGGCTGCCCCCGGCGAAGATCGTCACCGTGTCCGTGCCGACGAAACCGGGGGCGGGCGTGTAGAGGACGGCACCCGTGTCCTCCACAACCGCGCTGGAACCAGCCCACGTCGGTAGCGCGATCACGGCCGTGACCCCGTCTGTCGCGACGAGTTGTGCGACGGACGTCCCGCCAACGTGGAGTCCCGTGATGCGAACCGGGGTGTCGACGGTGGTCACCTGACGGTCAGCGGCGCTTGCCATGCCGTCGGAGCCGGCCGGACGGAGAGCGACACCGTCGCTCGGGTACACGACCGGGTCAGTAGTCGGCGGGTCCGTTGGCTCGGTGGCTGCTTCGTCACCGGGGTCGGGGCAACCGTCAGAGACGACGTACAGGGTCATCGTCGCGGTGCTTGACGCGCCAGCCTCGGTGGTCACCGACCACGGGAAGGTGGCTGCGCAGGTGCCGTCGTCGGGGACGGTGAATCCCCACGTGCCGGTGTGGAAGTCGGCAACGTCGGCGTCGGCGAACGCGTCGGCGTCGGTGTCGGGCTCCCCCACAGACCACGAGCTCGCGGTGCCACCAGCCAGATTGGTGTGGTCGTTGAGGTCGCCGGAGAGGAAGTCGCCCGGCGCGCCGGTGACGTCGAAGCTCTCTGCGAGAGGTAGCACGTGGCTGTCGGTCACGTGCACCCTGATGGTGCCGAGGCCCGACCATTGGCCGTCGCCCTGGCGACCGACCCACGCGAGCGTGTAGTCGCCGGCCGCGGCCGGGTGCAGGGTCAGGTCGCCGGAGTCGTCAATGGCGACACCGAGTTGTGCGGCGATTGAGTCGTCACCGGTCAGGTTGCCGGCGCCGGCCGTGGTCGCGGGCGCGCCTGTGACGGCGATCGCCTGCAGCCACGTTCCGTCGCCTGCCCAGAAGGCGTTGCTCAGCTGCCAGACGTCGGTGTCGACCCCGGCACCCACGGTGACGGACAGGCCCGAAGCGACGGGCGCGCCGATGGAGTCCCCGGACCCGTCAGGGTTCGGGTCCGAGACGTCGACGGTCAGCGACGCATCGTTGGAGACCAGCTGGTCCACACCGTCGGAAGTACCGACCGCGTTCCACGTCAGGCTGAACTCGCCGGCGACGGTCGGCGTGATCGTCAGCTGGCCGGTCGTGTCGTCGAACGATGCATCGAGCGCGGTCAGCACCGAGTCGTCGCCGGAGAGCACTCCGGTGCCGTCGTCGGTCGCGTCTGCGCCGCCCGCGAGGTGGAACCCGACGCGCATCAGGCCGCCCCACTGCGTCGTCAGGCCGTCGTCGAGGTTGATGGTCGATGTCTCGCCGGTCGTGGCGGAGACGTTCATGCCGGTGGCCGTCGGCGGGTCAGCCGCGGCCGCGGAGGTGGCGCCGGCGATCGCACCGACGACGACGAGCGCCGCAGCGGCAACCGCGGCGGCGAGCTTGCGGAAGCTGGACATGGTGGTGGTCCTCCTTCGAGGGTTGGGCGGGCAAGAAGAAGGCCGCCAACCGCACTCATGTGCGGCGGACGGCCAGGGCTCTTTCCGGCGCCGAGGCCGGTCAGGCTGTTGGGGACGCCAAGAGGACGAGCGGTGCGTCCGTGATGTGCGACGGGCCGTCGGCCGTGACGGGCACGACCAGAGGCTCGGTGGGGCTCGCGATCGCCTGGGCGATGCGCTGCGCGAAGCTCGGGTCGTCGTGCTGCACAACCCGCGTAATGGTGAACTGCCGGTTCCCGAACTTGACCGTCGGGGCTGGGCTGACCGTCGGGTCTACCGCTGCTCCGCCGAGCGAGGGCACTACCGCGGCACCCGGGCAGGCCGTCTTGTCGGTCGCGGTTGCCAGGTCGCACGCACGCAGTAGGAGGGCGAGGGTCTTCGATGCGCCGGCGTCCTCGTTGATGAGCATCGCGTGCGAGTCACCCATCGCATCCAGAGGCCCGCTGAGATCGAATAGGGCGCCCTGCTGGGAACCGACCTGCGATGAGGCGTAGCTGACGCCCACCCCGTCGAGGGCAGCGGCGAGGAGATGCCTAGTGTCGCTGTCGGCGGTGCGCCAGCTGATCTGCGCATCGGGACCCGCGACGAGCGCGGTGGGCGCCGGGACCGGGTAAGCCTCGTAGGAGGAGCGGACCTTCTTCGACGCGATCCAGACGCAGTAGTCCGCAAGCCGGGCCGAGGGTCCTTCGGGGGTCACGATGAGGACGTTGTCAGCGTCGGCGAGCGCGCCACTGACCGTCTTCACGAAGTCCTCGTCGCTGTCCGCGCAGACGAAGTCGGTGATCGCGGCAGTCTGCCCCCCGAGGGTGACCCACGACGTCGGACCGAGCTTCTGGCTTGAGTACAGCTTGGCGAAGTCGCCCGGGCAGCTCGCCTGGTCGTCGGTGTCGCCGCCGCACTTGTGCAGTGCGATGACGGTGGCCTTCCAGCCGAGCGCGGAACCATCGACCCGAACGGCTGGTGCCGACATGGGGAAGGTCTTGGTCCCCTTGTCGACCTTCACGGTGGCGGTGACCGACACCGTCACCGGTTGCTTGACGTAGTCGGGCACGAACGTGGTCTTGCCGGTCGTCGGGTCTGTGACCTGGCGAGTCGACCCCGGTTCGATGTCGTGCAGCACCAGCTGGTCGGCAGTCGTCGCAGCCGCGGCGCTCTCGTTGGCCTTGTGGCCGCAGGCCGCCAACGGGACGACGAGTGTGACGATCGCCACCGCGGCGACGATCCGCGTGAGCCTGGACATGGGGCAGCCTCCTGCAGGGGCCTAGAAGCTCGACGGGTCCGGGGTGACGGAAGTCGAGTCGCCGGTGACGCTGCTGATCGACGACTTCACGTCGCTCACCTGGGCCTGCACCCAGTGCAGCCCCAGGGGGATGACAACTGCGAGAGTGATCGTGACGACGAGCACGCCAAGACCGCCGGTGACGGTCCAGAAGTTCGGGAGCCAGAAGTCGGGCGACGACAGCCGCGCCCGCCACTTGCTCACCGGCCGGGCCGGCTTGGCGTCACCGCCCGCCAGCACGGTGAAGCCGGTCGGCGGGGTCACGGCCGGCTGGCCGGAGGAGTCACTGGACATGGGGGCCTCCTTTTCGTCGTTCATGTGCGGACCGTCACGACGCCGAACCGCAGCCGCGGAAAGTGACCGACTGGACCGGCCCGCCGGCCACCGACACCTCCACCGTCGGTGCGCCTGCGGCCACAGCGGCTTCGTCCAATGGGAGAGCGACGAGCTCGGTGCCCGATGCCGTCTTCATGACGAGCCAGTCCGTCGACATCCAGTCCCCGGACAGCACGACGTCGGAGCCGGGGCCGCGGGTCAGGTGCGCGATCACCGCGGTGTCCGACACGACGTCAACCAGCCCGTCGAACGACACCGTCAGCGGCGCGCCCGCTCGAACTTCCGACGGCCCGCACGTGTCCGCCTGCGTCACGGCCGCAGGCTTGGACACGACCGGGGTCGGAGTCGCGTGCGGGATTGGCAGGTAGTCGGTCGCGACCTTCGCGTCGACGACGCGCTGATGCTCCGCGGCAGCAGCACGCGCCGGAGCAGCCGCCCCGTACGCGGCAATCTCACCGACAGCCAGGCCGGCAACAGCCAGCAGAACCAGGCCCGCCGTGACCGACACGGCCCAGGCGCTCCTCGAGAACTTCCTCATGTCAGGCACTTCCCTTCGAACTCGTGGCGGCAACAGGAAGGCCCGCCTCCGAATGGAGGCGGGCCAGAGCAACGGGCAAGCGTTTGTGCAGGTCAGGCGGCATGGGCTCTGGCGCCGGCGACCCGCAACCGAACAGGCGGCGCGTCATCGACAACCATCAGCTCGGGTTCCGGAGTCACATTGCGAACTCGTCGAGCGTGACCTCGATCGGCCAGAACGCTTCGGACGCGGGGCGCAGGTCGATCGCGACGCCTTGACCCCGCCTCCGAGGAGCCAAGTCTTCTGGAACCGGCAGCCAGACGGCCGCCGCTTGGACGGCGAACCAGTCCGTGTCGCCCATGACGACCCGGGCTGGGAAGAAGTCCTCGAGCCAACGGTCGAGCTTCCAGAACGACGTCGTGAGCACCACGGAGCTTGTCCCTTCCACAAGGTTGAGCAGCTCAAGGAGCGAGGCCCAAGAGTCCGCGTACTCCCCGGACCACTCCGGGTGCGCAAGCAGCTCCGCGTGCTCCACGACGACCAGGCGGCGAACGCCGGGGTCGTGCTTGACCTCCTTGACCAGCTGCCGCAGGGCCGCCGGCAGATCGTCCTGGTGCCAGCGCGCACCGACACGATCCGCGACGTCGGACAGCCCGCACCAGGGGTCGAAGACGTCAACCTGGTCGAACTCACCGTCCGCGGCGAGCAACATCGCCTTCACCAGGGTCGACTTGCCACCGCCGGTCGGCCCGAGCACCATCGTCGACGCCCACGGCAGAGCAGGTGCGATCCGCGGTCGAACGTCACTCACTCTCGTCCTCCTCGTCAGCAAACCGTTCGAGATCCTCGAGGGTGATCTCCGGCAGGTTCTCATCGTCCAGGTTCCAGGGCGTCGCCTTCTCGACACCTCGTTCCTCGAGAAGCGCCGGAATGGAGCGCATCGGCGCGTACCCGACCCGCAGCCCGCGGACGGTGCCGCCTTCGGCAGCCATGACCGCCAGGCCGGGCGACTTGCCGTCATCCAGGAGACCGAAAGTCTCCACCGCCGCCGGCACCATCTCCGGTGCGTTCAGCGCCATCGTGATCGCCTCACGGGACGGCACCGCACCCGGCTTGGACAGCTGCACGACGCTCGTCAGGTTCGACCTCAGCTCGCCGCCAAGGATGTTCGCGTCAGGGCGCTGAGTCCCGACCTCGAGCAGGACACCGGTGAACCGGGCCTCACGGGCGAGCTTGCCGACGAGGAGCTTGATCGTCGCCTTCTCCGCCGCCTGGTCCTCCTGCTCGAGCCGGTACGGGTCGTCAGCCGGAAGCAGACGCAGCGCCGACGTGTCCGGCGGGATGAACAAGGAGCTCGTCTCGTCGATGAGGACGGTGATCGGCCTCACGTTCTCGCGGCGACGGGTCGGCTCGTCAAGGTCCGACCACTTGACCTCTCCGTACTTGTCGAGCAACCCCTTGCGGCGTGTGACCTCCGCGTAGACGGCGATGAGCACCTTGCGTGCGTCACCGAGAGTGACGCCCCAGGCCGAGCACCACGGCTTGAGCGACTTGAAGTCAAGCCCGCCCTTGATGGGGTCGATGACGACGAGGTCGTGGCCGCGGCTCAGCGCGCTGGTCACCAGCGTGAGGAGGGCGACGGACTTGCCGCTCCCTGTCGGTCCGACGATGAGGCAATGCGGGCCGGCCTTGAGGTCGATGTACACCGTCTCGCCGTCGGGGTCCACCCCAATCGGCAGCTCCGCCCAGCGCGACGGTGCGACCTCAGCCGGCAATAGGTCGACCAGGTCGACCGTCGCAGGCAGCACCGGCGGACGGCCCCAGCGCAGCACCACGCGCCCGGTCCAAGCGTCCGTCTCGACCGTCCAACCGGCCGAGCCACCCACGGGCAGCTGTGCGGCGAACGCCTGCCACCGCTCCGCCTGCTTAGCCGGGTCGAACTTCGTCGGCGGCATCCGGTCGATCGTCACGGTGTCGAGCCGTCCCTCGCCGGTCACGTCGTCGACCGCCCAGGTCGAACGGACCGACACGAGCCAGGGCTGGTCCGGCACGCCGAGCAGCTCCGCGACCCGCTGACGCAACACCAGGTCGAACTGCGGCAGCAGTGCCGCGACCGCAGCACGCGGCGGGTTCCACTCGACGAGATGCCAGCCCGGGTTTGCCACGACGACCTGTTCGACCTGGTTGGCGTCGTTCGCTTTCCAGCCGGCCGTCGGGGCGCCCACGGAGGTAGCGAACGGGGCCGGCGACGGGCGGGCCGTCAACATAGCGACCCCATCGCAAACCGTCTCGACCTGCATACCAGAGCCCGGCCAACGGCGCTCGAGCGCAACCGTCAGACGCGCCCGCTCGTCAGGGGAATCCGCGTACCCCAGCGGCAGCTTCACACTCGGCATGTCACAGACCTCCCGTCAGATCGAGAACCTGGCCGTCATCCGGCAGTGAGGTGGCGGCCAACACCGGCGTAAACCCGGCAGCCAGACCCCCCGACGCCTTGAGGGCGGCCCGCCGCTGGGCTGTCGCTGCATCGGCCCAGCCGAACGTCACCGTGCGTGCCGGACCCGCATCGAGGAACGACACGGTCCGGTCCGGCTGCAAGCCGACGAGCGCTTCCTCGAGCTTGTCCTTGTCGAGCGCCCCCGCCTTCCACGGCACAGGGCCCACCGTCACCCACCCGTCCGCATCGACCCGGACCGTGCCGGCCAGGTCGACATCAGCGACCCCGAACAGCTTCATCAGCCACCCGAGGTTGTCCACGTGCGCCGCGTTCGCCGCCTGAGTCCAGCCGCGCAGCAGCGTTCCGGTGCGAGCCGCTGGGACGGCGACGCCGAGCACCCAGCCGGCCCATGTGAGCCAGAGCGCGGTGTAGTCGACGGCGATGTTCGCGAGGTACAGGCCCCAGCCGGCGAGCGGGAGCGCGAGCAGCATCGACGCGCACACAGCCCAGCCGCGGCCCGACCCGATGGTCCGGAACCACTCTCGCGAGAAGCGGCCGAACGGGAGCCGCAGGCCCGCCGCCGCGCAGATACGCCGCGCCAGCCAGAACGGGCCCATCGCGGCGCTGAACGCCGCCAGCGGGAAGCAGACGATGCCGGCCCAAGCAACCTGAGTTCCGAGCATGGCCATGGCGAGCGCCTCGAGCAGCGACGCGTGCGCGACCGCACCCACCCACCGGCGCTTCTGGCCGCGCTGGTCCAGCTCGCCCGTCTCCTTGTCGAGGCGAATCGAGTCGCCGAACGGGATCGTGACGCCGGCGAGCACTGCCAGCACAGCGAGAAGAACGACCACGACGGTCTGGGTCACCGGACACCTCCACCGCTCCGGCCGCCCAGGACGAACGCGACGACCACGACCAAGACCGCGGCGACCACCATTAGCCAGCCGACGGCGATGGTTCCTTCCACGGCGATCCACACGACGAGCCCCACCACGGCCAGGACCGGCAGACCCGCGGCGAGCAGCACACCACGGTGACGAGCCACCCAGGGGGGGACAGCCGCAGCAGCACCACGGCGCGTGCCAGCGAACACGGCACGGGCGCGCGACGGCGCCGGGGCGGTGCCCGGCTCGCGGCCGGCAGACATCGACGACATCGGGTGAGCTCCCTTCACGGGGTCTATGTGCGGCAGACGCATGGTTGAGGCCAGCCGGGGCCGCGGCAGGAGAGATCACGGCCCCGGCGGGTAAGGGGTGCCCGTGCGCCGCGTGCTCGAAAGCTCCAGGGCAGGGGAGTCGGCGCACCGGGACGGAAGGGATCGTCACGGAAGCGACGCGCGGGCAGATCAGGGGGTGCGGAGGTGTTCCCGGCAGAGGTGAGGCCGGGCCCGGCATCCGCGGACGCGAACCCGCGGGGTACAGCCGGACCCGGCCTCGTGCAGCTGCCGGTCCACGTCAGGGCGCGCACCATCGCCCTCGTGTTACACGTGAGTCTACATGATGTGATTATCAAGCCGCAAGGCTCTGAACTGCACGTGTCATCGTGTCGAGCTCGTCACGCGTCAGCGTGAAGTTGCCGCCGGCTGGCGCGTACGACTCCGGCACCCCGAGCCCGTCGAGCGTCAACCGGAGATACGACGGGTGGGACCAGCCGTCGCCGGCTTCCAACGTCCTCCCGACGACCTCGCCCGTCTCGGGATCGACGCGGCGGACCAGCGTGTACTTGTACCCCCGGACCGTGTACGGGTCCTCGGCTGACGGCGCCGTGGAGCCGGCCCCGTCCCACACACCGAGCACGGCCCCCGCGCGGTCGGTGGCGACCAGCCAACCCTCGACGCAGTCGAACGACGAGCCGTCGAGCTTCTCGCGACGCACCACACCCGTGACCGCCTCGAGGGTCGTCCACCGGTCGGCTAGCGACGGTGCGTCTACCACCGTGAGATCGCGCCGGACCTGGCCGCCGACCGCGTTTGCGACGTGGTCGAGCGTTGGCTCCGTCGCGCTCGCCTCACAACGAAGCGTCGAGCTCACCCACAGGCGAGCGTGGGGGAACCACTTCCCCGACATCTCATCGAAGGGGTTACCCCTCAGGTGGAGGCGAAGACCGTCCGGGAACCGGAGCGGCTCGGCTCGTGCCGCCGGCACGACGATCCGACCGATGTCGGGCTGCGTGTAGGCCACCGGGGGCGCCTCTGGCGTCCGCTCGGGCGCCCGAGACTGCGACGGCATCGTCGGCACGGGAGACAGTGGGTGCGCCACGGCCCGCGGCCGACTCGACAGCTTCGCCGGCTGCGGAGCCAAGATCGGCGCCGGTGCCGTTGCGGCAACCGGGCCGGTTGGCTTGACGTTGCCGGCCAGCAGGTCGGCCATGAAGCCACCGAGGACGCCCATCAGAACGACACCCCCGCCCTGCGCAGCTCTGCGGTGAGGTCGTCAACCTCGGCGTCGTCGTCCTCGAACTGCGACAACGGGATCAACAAGGCGTATGCCGAGCCGAACTCGCCCATGTTGACGCTCCGGCGGTCGACGACGAGCGGGGCAAGCGTCGTGGACACGGTCGCGGCACCGACTTTCTCCGGCATGCCAAGGACAGTGGCGGTCTCGCCCGCGAGGAGCCCGACGCACGGCGTGCCGGCAGCGTCGCCCCTGCGAGGAGTGACCAAGGCACCGATGCGGCGCTGACCCGTGCTCGGAGTCCCGATGGTGGCCCGCCCCTGGAGCGCCCCCTTGATCCGGTCGAGCATCCGCATCGCCGGGGAGACGTCGCGCCCGAACGTCGAACGGCCGTGCGTGACTGCGGCGCGGGTCATCAGCCGCTCACCCAGATCGAGGTACTCGGCGGCATCCGCTTCGGTGAGCGCGCCGATCGCCACCGCGTGGGCCAGCCGCAGTTCCCAGCCTGCCAAGACGCCGGAGAGCACCTCGCCCTGGCGGGGGTCGGTGAACTCCTCCACGGAGTGCATCAGCTCGCGGGCGATGTCGTTGCGGTGCTGGTCCACCGCCGACACCCACTCGTCGAGGCCACCCGCTGCGTCCGCCTGGGCGCAGACGTAGGCGATGAACGACGAGGTCGCCACGTTCATCTGGCCGCTGTCACGCAGCGCACCCAGGGCGTACAGCGACTCCTCGCACCCGATCGTCCGGTACTTCTTGACCCACACGACGAGCAGACGCTGCGCGAGCGAGTCGGCTTCCACCGCGGTCGGCATGGTCTCCCCGATCAACACGATGCACGGACAGGAGCCGTCCGCCGGGTCCTCGACCACTGACGGACCGACACCCGACTTGTTGACACGCAGCCGGCCACGACCTGCCGTACCGCCCCCGTAGACGCGGCGGGCGACGACGTCGAGCTGCTGGACCTGCTCGCTTCGGGCCTCCACCGACAGGGCGGTCTTGAGCAGGTCATCGAGCAGGGCCGGGTGCTGGTGCAAGCCGATGGCGAAGTCAGGGATCTTCTTGGCTGAGTCGGCCGCGGAACCGAGGTCCTCCTTGGCGAACCGCGGGCCGTAGCTGGTCGCGAACGTGTGGGTGATCCACGTCTTGCCGGAACCGGCCTCGCCGGCGATCGCCGGCACGCAGCGCATCAGCGTGCCCGAGTAGCTCAATCCCGCTGCGCCCACCAGGAGGACCCACGGGCTCGGGTCCGCGAGCAGGGTGAGCGGAGTGAACGAGGCGCGCACCGCGGCGCGCACCGTCTCCTCGTCGACCCCCGTGAGGTCGGGGTACGAGATGAAGGCGTAGCGGCCACGCAGGTGCGCGCGCGCATCCGTCTCGATGGCTCCGGAGGCGACGATCGTGCCGCTTGGGAACAGGTATCCGGCGTGCCCGTCGCTCCGCGCGACGAGGCCCGTCCGGGAGAACTTCGTCGTCCGCTCAGCCGACTCGCGCGAGCTGGAGCGGATCGCTGACTCGATCTCGGCCTGGGAGGCGGTGACCGACTTCCAGCGGCGCGTCGTGCCGGCGCCGCCCGGCGTGCGCGACAAGTAGTTGCGGGGGTCGCGCAGGTCGCCGTCCGGCACGCCGTTGACGCGGCACTCGAACCGCTCGTCGGTGCCCTCGCCACCCCATGCGATAGCGAGGTCGTGCTCCACTCCGAGGTAGGGCCCGTTCGGGTTCGGGTTCAGGTCGTCGACGATCTGCCGCGACTCGACGATCAGTGCCGCGAAATCCGCGATGACGTCTTCGCGGTGCTTCTTCGTGATGCCGCCTTGCCCGTCGGGCACCTCGGCGTCGTAGAAGGCGCCAATCCGGCCGTGCTCCCAGTCGACGACATGGTCGCTCTCGTCGTTCTTCGCCTCCTTGGCCTTGGCCTTCTTCGCGGGCCGGGCACCGAGGCTCTTGACCGCCTTCTCGAGCAGCCGCTCGAACCGGGCGGCGCGGTCGGCCTTGTCCTTGCCGCCGGCGAGGAAGTCGTCAAGGCCGTTGGTGCCGGCGAGCCCGGCCTTGCGCAGGTCGGCGACTCGCACCTTGCTCACGCCGAGCGCGGTCTCGAGGTGGCCCTTGAGCCGCTCCGCCGCTTCCCACACGTTCCGGTTCGTGCGCCAGTCGGCGTCGAAGACGATGAACGCCTCGGCGTCGGGGGAGACCAGGTCGTCCCACACGGCGAGCGGGATCCCGTCGAGGCTGAAATTGCCGCAACCTTGGATTCCGATGACCAGCATGTCGTCGGGGGCGGCGAGCGTGGCGGCGATCGTCTGCTTTGTGCCCTCGATCACCGCGACGCGCTTGGCCTTGCCGGTCAGGTGGGCGACCTTGGCGGGGACGTTGATGATCGCGCCGGTGTCGCGCGCCTGCACGTACTTCTGGAGCGGCTTGCCCTGCTCGTCGAGCTCAGGGTTGTCCTTGCGGAGCTGGTAAGTGACTGTCCCGTCGGGACGGCGCAGCGGGTACACGATCCCGGTGGGGAACGGCACCCACCTCTTGACGTGGTCGAGGTCGGTGCCGTTGAGGTCCTCGGGGCGCGCGGCCGAGAAGACCCCCCACTCACGCGCAGCGTCGGCGGGGATGCCGGACTTGGCGAGCAGGTCCTGGTGGGCGTACGTGAGCTGGCGTGCGGGCGTCGTGCCCATGGTGGTGCTCCTTCGGTGCAGGGCCCCGCGGGTCGCGTACCCGGGGGTGGTTCTGACGACGAGGTTACACGGTGTGATCCAAGGAAGTCCACATGGTGTAGACGTGGTGTGTCGGGTCGCTTCCGAAGGACTCATGTGCGGCAGGCGTGCGGATCGCGCCGGCGGGGCGGCGATGCCCATGGTCAGCACCGCTGGCGGACCAAAGTGAGGCGAGTGAGAGCCGAGACCACTCGACCTCACTTCGGCGGCAGGGCCTCTGACCTGGGGTTAGACCCCTAGAGTGAGGAAAGTGAGAGAAGTGAGATCAAGAACACGATATGTATAAGGGGGATGAGAGGCACTGACCCCTTGGGCGGGGTAGGGGTACCTCGATGACTTTGTCTCCATAGGGGAGGGGTGGATCCGCCTCACTTCCCTCACTTCGCTACGTTTCCGCAGGTCAGAGGCTACGAACGAAGTGAGGTCGACACCTAGTGGGACCTCACTGATCTCACTTCTCGTCGTCGTTGGCGTGCTCGCGGCGTAGCCGGGCCTCGCGGGTGGCGCGCACCACGACGCTGCGGTTGACGCGGATCTGCTCCGCGACGTCGCGCTCCACGCCGGCTTCTTGCTTGTTGCGCACCGCCCCGAAGCTGAACTGCACCGCCGACGCCACGCGCCCGGCCGGCTCGCCGATGAGTGCCCACGCCTGGCGCACCTTGGCCCCGGCGACCACGGCCGACTCAAATCCCTCACGGACGATCGCGCGTGCGGTCGTGAGGAACAGCGGGTCGTAGTGGTCGCGGACGAGGAAGGTGAGCGTCGCGGCGATTACCGCCGGGTCGCCGCCCCGCGACTCGGCCAGCTGCGCGGCCGCGTTCTCGATGTCGTCAGCGAGCATCCCCACTGCGCGGGTCGCGAGGATCCTCGCGACCTCGTCGAGCTCGGTGTCCTTGGGACGCAGGGAGGTGTTGGGCTTGGCCACCGGGGCCTCCTTCGGGTCGGGGCCGGCCCCTCAAGACTAGGGGCGCGGCCACATCGTGTGAACAACACGCCGATCCCTTGCCCACATCGAGATTACACGGTGTAGACTATGGATGGAAGCCGAGACGGGAACCCGGCTCCGCACCGAAGGGGTAGGGCACATGGGCAAGAAGGTCACGGCCGTCCAGGCTGCACTGACGCTGGCCGGGGTGCTGCCGGCACTCGATGGCGCTCTCGAGACGACGCCGCACCGCAGCGGAACCGAGCGGTCCGCGCGGCGCGCGTGCCGCCCGTCTGGCTTCCCGGCGCCGGCGCGCCGCGCTGCCGCCCTCCAGACGAGGGCGGCACAAGGGCTGAGGGCCGAGCGTGCCCGGCTGCTGCGCGCGTGCCGGGCGCTGTCAGTGCCGGTTCGGCCGATGGAGCTTGAGGTCGGCGCCATCGGCATGGCGCTCCAGGTCCACGAGCTCGCGAAGCGACTCGAGGCCGATGCTCGCGCCTCCCGTGCGCTGGACGCGACCGCCACGGCGCTCACCGAGATGCACAGGGAGGTGACGAGGTTCTTCGGCGGCCCGGAGAGCGAGCGCCGGCCGGCCGAGATGGACCCAGCGGTGGTCGTCGCAGCCGCAGCCGAGCTCAAGCGCCGCGCCGCCCTCCTCACGACCGCCGAAGTCGCGGAACGCGCCGGCGTGACGCCTGGCTGCGTTCGTGTCGCCGCGCACCGTGCCCGCCAGGGCCGGGGCGGTCTCGCCGAGGCCGGTCGTCGGTTCGGGCAGCCGCTCTACGACCCGGCCGACGTCGACGCGATGTGGCCGCCACGGTCCGTCGCGGGCAAGGACACCACCGACCAGCCGCTCGTCGCGGCCGCCTGAGAGGAGCACCGAGATGCACGCCACCACCGAGCACCGCGTGACCACCTGCCGCCGTTGCGGTCGGCCGCTCCGGCACGACGAGCCGTCGGTCCGTGGGCTGCACGCCTGGTGCGAGCCGGCCGATGCCGAGATGCGGCACGGCACCCGGCGCAGCTTCCGCCAGCGACGGGACGACGTCACCTTGCGCGAGCTCCGGCTCGCGGCGTGATGCCGCACATGAGGACGACGGCGACGGGTCCGTCCGAAGACGACGCGTTCTGACCGAACCGAACCGAGAGGGAAACGGCGATGAGTGACTTCACTGACGACGAGGTGCGGCGCTTGATGCGCGACCTGCCTCCGGCGGACGTGCCGAGTGAGGCGGCCGAGGCGCCGGAGGCGGAGCGGTGGCGGCAGGCTCTGCTTGCCGGCGCCGAGATCGAGCGGGCTCGCATGGCCTGGGCCCGGATTCCGGAGCAGGGGAGCGATGGCTTCTCTCGCGACGACTGGTTCGAGGCGTTCCTCTGCAAGGTCCGCACCTGGATGATGTGGGCGGGGCCGCGGGGAATCCGGTGGGTGGAGCAGGCGGACAGGTCGGTCGTCGCGGAGCGCCCCGACGGCACGACGGCCGGCTACGCGCACGGCGGAGACCTCGACCCGCTGTTCGCCGACTCGCGCCTGACCGCGGGTGTGGAGGTCCTGCTGCGGGCACGTGACGCGGCCGATGCCGAGAACCGGCGGCTGGCCGACGACGGGTGGGCGCGCAAGATTGGCCTCCTCTGATGTGGGAGGCGAGCGACCAGGACCCGACGCTGCGGCCGGTTCTGGAGACGCCGCGCCCCGCCGGCATGGTTCGCGTCGAGGTCGACCTTCCGACCGCCGACTTCTTCCGCCTACAAGTCCTTGCGGCCAGCGAGGGGCGCAAGCTCGAGGTTGAGGCGGCTGCCCTGCTCCACACGGATCTTGAGCTCGTGCGTATGCTCGGTTTCCCGCCGACGCAGCGGGGCGTCCCGACTCCCGAGTGGTGAGCGGGTCGGTCGCCGGGTAGAGGATGTGCGCCCCATCCTGCAATACGGCCCGTTCGGCCGCTGACGCACTGACCACTCAGAACGCCCGCGCCGTGTCATACACCCCGAGTACGGTCCCGAGGCATGAAGCTCGTCGAGGCGCAGCTCCGCCGCTACCGGAGCATCGAGGACCCGACGTCGTTCAGGGTCGAGCCTGACGTCACCTGCCTAGTGGGGAAGAACGAGTCAGGCAAGACCGCGACGCTGCACGCCCTCTACAAGAGCCGGCCCGTCGACGAGGCGTCGTTCGACGAGGGCATCGACTACCCGAGTCATTTGACGCGGGAGCTGAATACGACGACGAACCCCATCACCGTCAGCGAGTTGACGTACGAGCTCGAGGACGATGACGTCGCTGCGGTCGAGTCCGTCCTTGGCGGTGACGCACTGGCGTCCCGGACGATCACGGTCACTACTGGGTATCGACACGAGGGCACCACGTGGTCGGTGAAGCTCGACGAGCTGGCGACCGTTCGTCATCTGCAGGATGGGCTCGAGCTGCCGCCCAGCAGCGATTCAGCAGCCAAGACGGCGAAGACGGTCGCGGACCTCGTTGGGGTTCTTGAGGCGCTTGACGGGCCCACGCCAGCGAGCCAGGCGGCACTCGCCGAGGTGCAGTCGTGGCGTGAGTCGGACCCAGTCTTGAAGGCGATCGACGTCTTGGAGCCGCGACGACCAAAGTTCGTTTACTTCGGCGACTACGACGTCATGCCGGGCAAGGTCTCGATCCCCGACCTGATCGCCAAGCGGGACGTCGGAAGGTTGAGCAGGGGAGAGGAGTCCCTGCTCGCACTCCTCGACCTGGCCGGCGTCGCACTCGAGGACCTGCAATCTCCGGAGAGCCACGAGCATCTGATCCGCCAGATGGAGAACGCTTCGAACTCGATCAGCGCCGAGGTGTTCGAGTATTGGAGCCAGAACAAGGAACTGCAGGTCCTGCTGCAGCCGCTACCACAGCCGGAGATGGGTGCCCTTCCTCCGCTGGACCGCGGGCCGATCCTGCAGATACGCGTCCGGAACGAGCGGCACCGTGTCACAGTCCCGTTCGACGAGCGATCGCGTGGCTTCGTGTGGTTCTTTTCGTTCCTCGCCTACTTCTCGCGGCTTGAGCAGGAGGCCCAGCAGCCGCTAATCCTCCTGCTGGACGAGCCCGGCCTGAGCCTTCACGCGTCCGCGCAGCATGACCTGCTCCGATTCATCGACGAGCGGCTAGCGACGAAGCACCAGGTGCTCTACACGACGCACTCTCCGTTCATGGTCGAGCCGCGGCGCTTCAGCCGGGTCCGCACCGTCGTCGACGTGGAGAGCAAGGGGACGACGCTGTCGGCTGACGTGTTGCGGGTCGACAGCGAGTCGGCATTCCCGCTTCATGCGGCTCTCGGAATCGAGCTGACCCAGACGCTGTTCATCGGCCCCGAGGAGCTCTTCGTTGAAGGCCCGTCAGACGTCATCTATCTGCAGTACCTGTCCGACAAGCTCAAGGATGCCGGCCGCAAGGGGCTCGACGATAGGTGGGTCATCACGCCCGGTGGTGGCATCACGAAGCTGCCGGCGTTCCTGACTCTGTTCGGCGCGAACAACATGACGGTGGCGGTCCTGACTGACTCGTCGAAGTCGAACGGTGCCGCAATCGACGAGCTCCGCAAGGCCGGGAAGTTGTATGCCGGTGGCCTGGTGCAAGTTGGGGACGCGGTCGGTCGCGAAGAGGCCGACGTCGAGGATCTGTTCGACCCTGAGATGTACCTCGAGCTCGTTAGCTCCGCCTACGCCGGCGCACTCGGTGGCGCGGCCTTGACCGTCGACGACTTGCCGGACGGCGAGCGGATCGTGAGGCGTGTCGAGGGTGCGTTCGCTGCGCGCGGCGTCAACAAGGGCCACTTCAATCACTACTCGCCAGCCGTTGCGCTGCTGCGGGCACGCTCGCCGAAGAAGGCCACCAAGGGCGTGCTCGACAGGGCGGAGAAGTTGTTCGCCGCGATCAACGCCCTGCTCCCGGACTGACGGCGACGGCTGGCTAGGCTCCGGCTGTGAGCGAGACCCGCTCGAGCCCGTGGACGGCGCCACGGCGTCTCGTCGTCATCCTCGTCGCCGCAGGGTTCGTTCTCGTCGGAGGTGGCGTCGCGATCGGCATGGGCCTCCGCGGGCCGGCGGTTCCGCAGTCGGTTGCGGCGCCGGCGCCGCAACCCTCGGTGGCCAAGCCCACACGCACTGCAACCCCAACGGGCGCGCCCCGCACGACCCCGCCGGCGGCACCGACGGGCACTCCCGCCGCCGTGAGCCCGCCAAGTACCGCGCCGGCAACCAAGCCGCCCGCCGCGCCCCGGGCCACCAAGGCACCGACCACGCAGGCGCAGCTGCCGCTGCCGCCACCTTCCGCTCGCGCGCCGGCCGCGCCCACAGCCGCCGCGACGACGCCCGCCTCCTGCCCCACCGGCAGCATCGAGATCGCCCAGCCGGCGGCGATGAACGTCGTGAGCTGGGCCCCGTCCGGTTTGCCGAGTGACATCGAGTGGCCAATGACGGTCACTCGCACGCGACCGGCCCGGTCTCCTTGTCCGGGATGGTGGGTGTCACGGCGTACGACAAGTGGGAGTCGCCAGTCGCAGGGGGGTTCTGGGAGGACACGGTCCGCATAGAGGCTGGCGCCAAGACCACCGTGACAGCGAGCCTGCACGGTTTCAGCGTGCCGGTGACGTTCTCGAGCGCTGACTATGTCGACTCGAAGATCGACATGGGTGACACGCACATCTTCACCATGGGCTGGGCGGCAGGGACCGCAGCCGCCTCATGCCCGGCGCCGACTCTAACGTTCGGCTAGTCCAGGTCGCCCCACGCGGCGGCTTGGGCGAGGTCGAACAGCCTCCGGATCGCCACCGGCACGGGACCGCGGGGTAGGTCCTGCCCGAGCCGGTCGAGAGCCCGCACCCGCACGACCTCGTCCGGAGTGACGGGCGGTGCGACTGGCCAGACTCCGTGACGCTCATGCGGTCGCGGGCTGCCGTTACGCGCCCCGCGAGGTCGTCACGTAGTCGAGCACCTGCGCGCTAGTGTGCCCGGCCGCGGCGAAGCCCTTCCAGTAGGTGTCGCGGGTGACCACCTTGACGCCGAGCCGCTCGACGACGGCCAGGATGAGCGCGTCGCCCAACGACAGGGTCTCCCCCTGCGGGCCGGGATGGTCGTCGGACAGCTCGCGCAGCTCGGCCGCACGCACCAGGTCGTCGTCCTCCGGGTGCTCGACCACCGCGCCGTTGGCCGCGAAGGCCGCCCACAGCTGCGCCGGGGTCGACGTGTTGCCCTTGCGGTGCGCGGTGTAGATCACCTCAGCCAGCGCCGGCCCGGCCAGCACCGGCCGGACGTTCGGGTTGGTCAGGAGCCGGTCGACGCGCTGCCACGTCAGCTCTTGGAGCACCCACGTCAGCAGCACCGAGCTGTCGAAGGCGACCGGGACCGGTTCGGTCATGCCACGCCGAGCTGGGCGAGCAGGTCAGACGCGGTGAGGTCCACGTCCTGCTCGGGCCCGACCGTGCCGCGCTCGGCACCCGCCGCCTCGAGCTTGCGGTCACGGGCGCGCTCGGCGCGCATGTCCGCGGTGGAGTCACCGCCGTCGCCGCCGGTGTTGTTCGCCCACACCGCCTGCGCGGCGAGCCTCGCCGTCACCAGGCGCACCCCGCCCGTCTCGAGCACGAAGTCGACGACGTCGCCAGCGCGCAGTCCGAGCGCCTCACGAACGCCGACGGGGATCACCACCCGACCCTGGGCGTTGACGGTGCCCGTCAGCCTGTGTGGGAGAGACGTGAGCTTCATCGGGCCAGTCTATGTCAGGCAGCGCAGCTAGTGACACCTCTCAGGCGGAGTGACACTTCCGTGCTTCGGCGGCAAGCGAGCATGGAGACCGCTAGCGCCGCACGTCGCGGCTCGCGTGCTCGCCGAACGCGCCGGCGAGGGCGTTGTTGATCGCGACGCCCTGACGTTGGTGCCCGTGACCATGATGTGCGGGTGACCGAGATCCCGTTCGAGATCGCCGCACAGTTCATGGAGTCCGACTCGTTCGACGTGCGTGTGCTGGATCAGGCATCGGTCTGGGTCGACAAGCGGGCTACGGTCTGGAAGCTCGACGAGGCGTTCCCGCGTGACTACGCGCTCAACCTCCTCACATTCCTCGAGAAGTGCGCGGGTGACCTGCGGATGCGGGCCCTGCAGCATGAAGAAGAGGCCGCCCTGCGCCGCCGACTCGACCCGGAGGAGATCCTCGCCTGGGCTGCGGACCGCGACCATCTCGCCGAGTGGAGCCGGGCCGGCGAGTGGATTCGGACCACGCCGCTGTACCGCCGCCTCGTCGAACTGGCTGACGCCGCCGCGTGGGCGTGACGTTCGGGCGACCCAGGCGGGATCTCCTGCCGCGACCCGCGGCTGGCTGGTACGCGACACAACACGCCCGGGCATCGACCGGCTGGCGCTGCATCCCTCGCCCACACTGGTTCCATGACCGACGAGTGGGGCGAGGAACCGGACGACCGCCGCCTCGGCGATGACGACGAGGGGGCGGTCCGCTACCAGGTGCCATTCGTCGACCTGATCGGCGACTACTCGCGCGGGCTGGCCCGCATTGTCGCGAACGGCGTCGTGCCGAGGGTGACCAAGGTGGTTGCCCGGCCGTGGGACGGCGGGCCGCTCGAGGCGTGCGCCGAGGTCGTCGTCGAGTTCGCAGAGTCGCCGCGCACCAAGGTCGCGCCGTTCTCGTTCAGTGTCTTCGTTGAGGGACTCGACGTCAGCGGTCGGCGGCGGCTCGTCTCAGATGGAGACAACCGGCTCACGTCACTGCAGCAAGTCGACCGCGAGTACAACATCCAGTCCGAGGCGCCCGCCCGTGGCTTCGGTGGGCTCCACGACGTCATCGTCGAAGTCACGGCCGGCCCGGTCAGCTGAGCAGTTGCCGGAGGTTTACGAGTCAGTCGGCGGAAGCGTCAGACCGTTGTGCCATCGTCGGCGCATGGGGCGACGCGTGACGATGAAGATGGAACTGACGATCGAGATCGACGACGAGTTGGAGCTGGCCGAAGCGGGCTTCCGGGCGCACCGTCAGCGGTTCGGCGCGGCCGTCGACAACTCAGATCTGACCGACGACATGAAGGCGCTCGTCGGCGCGGTGAGTCAGACGCCGGAGATGGCCTTGGTCGAGCTGCTCGGTGACTGGGACGGTCCCCTCCGGTCGGTCGTCATCCCGGGTGCCCGCATCGTCGGTGTAAGCGGGAGCGGTCCGACGATCGGTGCCGAGACCGACTCCTGACGCCCGCGGGTCGGAGACGTCGAGTCCATTCGACGAACGTCGACAACAGTCGACCACCGGCTGGCCCAAGGGCCGGAGTCAGGCCGACTGCGCTCTGGCCGCGATGGGTCGGCCAAGTGCGACGCCCTCGTCGGCCCGAACCTCGACCAGCTCAAGCCCGCGGCTGGACATGAGCCGCTCGAGGGCGGTCGCGTGGCGGACCGGGTCGTAGTCGGAGGGCAGATTGACCGTCTTGAGCTTCTCTGCTGGGGCGGGCGGGGGTGGCGGTGTGGGCCGCTTCGACGTGCTCGTCGTCGGCCGTCCGGCAGTCCGCTTGGCCGCCCGGGCCGCTGCGATCTCCCGGCGCCGCTCGGAGGCCGCCTCGTCACGGGCCGCCCGCACCTCGAGCACTGCGGCCTTGCGGGCCGCCGCCTCCGCGCGCCGGTGGTCTTCCGCGGCGTTGGCCGCCTGGGCCGGGGTCGGCCCACCGTCCGCAGGAGCGGTGTGGGCCAACGTGTTGAGCCGGGCCGTCAGGCTGGCCGGGCCGGCGTCGAGCAGGCCGGCTTGGGCCAGAGCCCGGGTCGTTGCGCGGGCCGTCCGAGTGGGCCACCCCCAGGCCGCGACCGGGTCGATGTCGAGTCGGGCCGCGACGAGGGCCAACCACCCGCGGGTACCCAGCGGGCCGAACGACCACGCCGCGTGGCCCACGGACAGGACCGCTTCGGTCGCCGGAGTGGCGGCGCCGTCGGCCAGGTCGTCGACCAGTTGCGCGTGGTCCTCGATCGCCAATCGCACCGTCGGGTCGGCGACGCGGTTGGGCTTCCAGCTCTGGGCGGACCCGGGACGGTGTCCGACCGCGGTCAGCCAGCCGGCGGCCGCGGCAGTCTTCAGGTGGCGGCCCGCAGCCAGCGGAGCGCACCCCAGCTGGACCGCCAGCCACGGCCGCGAGATCAGCGGCTCGCCGATCATCGAGCCGTCGTCGACGAGGTTCTCGAGCGCGACGCGTGCGACCACCGCGACCGCGGCTCGCGCGCCGTCCGCCGCCTTCGCGCCGGCCGGCGTTGCCGCCACGAGGACGCCGACGAGCCGACGGGCGACTGAGACGCGACGGGAGCGCCGAGATGACGGGTCGGTGATGGACCGCAGGTGGGCACGCGAGGTGGCGACGGTTCGTGACCAGGCGGGGGTCGAGCCGGTGACGTCGAGCATGTCGGGGCGGGTGCAGCGGCTGGTGAGCCAGGTGCGAACGAGGGAGGGCGGAGTGGTGTCGAGTCGTGACGCGGCGGCGAGGACGGCAAGACAGGTGGGGATGGGTGGGGAGCCTGCGTGGCGGCGAAGGACCGGCTTGAGGGTGGGGTCGAGCGCGGTGAGGCGTCGAGTCGTTGCCGTTCCGATCACGCGTATAAAGATACACCAGTATGCATAAGACCATAAGGTTCTTATGCAAGTACGCAGTGGTTTCGTGCCTGCGTCGGGGTCTGGAAGACGGCGGGACGGTGTGATGACGGCGAGCGAGCGTGACGGCCACGACCCGAGGGACGGGAACGGCAGCCGGCACAGCAGAGAGCGACCCGACCGGGACCACACCAGCCATCGAGACGAAATGGAGCCGGCAGAGCGGAACGGAACGAGATAAGCCCTCAGCGGCAACCCGAACCAGGTGAGCACACCAGAGCTGTTGACCGGAGCGATGACGACGCGAACACGAACCGGCAGCGAGACGGAGCAAGGCGAGACACCAGCAGGGGAACGAGGAACGGAGCACACCGGGGCGGCAGCAGGACCAGCGGGACCAGCGGGACGAAGCCGAACCGGTGACAAGGCGGGACCGGAGCGGTAGCTGGCGGACCTGTTGGGCAGGGGTTGGGTTGGTACTCCGGCTCTGTCAACGCCGGGCGAATACTGACCCCCTGCTGCTGAACGGATTTTGACCCCCCTGGTCTTCTTGACTATGGCGTCTTGCGGTGGGCGCGGGTGCGGTAGGAGTCACCGTCCAGGGGTATGACGTG
>JAJYSG010000069.1 GCA_021793675.1 Actinomycetes bacterium
ATAGGTTCCGAACCCGACCTCCGCGAACCGGTGGCCGTCATTGAGGGTGATCTGGGGGATGTCGATCGTCATCGCGGGTTCCTTCCTCTGCGGATCCCTTCGACTCTAACTGGACCGCGGGGTCAGGCGACCGCGCTGAGGACGAGGTAACCGACCGATCCGACGGCGGCCGCCGCGGGAAGCGTGAGGACCCATGCCAGCGCGATCGGCCGCATCAGGCGCCAGTTGGCCGCCTTGTTCACGAGCCCGACGCCGAGGACGGCTCCGATGAGGATGTGCGTCGACGACACGGGGAGGCCGAGTACAGACGCGAGCATGACGACGCCCGCCGCGCCGAGTTCGGCGGAGAACCCGCTCGCGGGGTGGATCTCGGTGATCCGCTTACCGACCGTCGACACGACCCGACGTCCGATGTACCAGAGTCCGGCCAACAGGGCGATGCCGAACGTGATGAGGATCGGCAGCGGAACGGCCGCCGATTCGCCGACCCGGCCCGTGCGGAACACGTCGAGCACCGCGGCGAAGGGTCCGACGGCGTTGGCGATGTCGTTGGCGCCGTGACTGAACGCGAACACGCTCGCGGTGAAGACCTGCATCCAGGAGAAGAGGATGAAGGCGGCCTTCTTGAATTTCTTCTTCTTGAGCGACTTCGCGAAGACGTACACGGCCGCCCAGACGGCGATGCCGATCATCGCGATGAGGAACGCGATGACGACGGGATCAACGGCGACTTCGAGGTTCGACAGTCCCTTCACCAGGAGCATGCCGGCGAGGATGATCGCCGCGACGGCGGCGACGATGGGCACGAGCGTCTGCAACGCGTAGTGCCCCTCCTCACGGTCGTCCTGCGCGGGGCTCAGAATGAACCGCTTGATCAGCCAGAAGATCCCGAACGCGACGACGCCCCCGAGCAGCGGCGAGAGAACCCAGGAGAGCGCGATCTGACCGATCGACTCCCACTGCACCATCTCGAGGCCGCCGAGCCCCGTCTTGAGCCCCATCGTCACCGCGGCGCCGACAATGCCGCCGATGATCGCGTGAGTGGTCGAGACGGGCCAGCCCATGCGCGTGGCGAGGAAGAGCCACAGCGCCGCGCCGAGGAGCGCCGACATCATAATGTAGACGAGATCGTCCGGGCTCTGATTGACGACCTGGATGTCGACGATGCCGCTGCGCACCGTGTCGGTGACGGAACCGCCCGCGAGCACGGCGCCGGAGACCTCGAACACGGCGGCGACGAGAAGTGCCTGCTTCATCGTCAGGGTGCCGGATCCGACGCTCGTGCCGAACGAGTTCGCGACGTCGTTGCCACCGATGTTGAACGCCATGAAGACGCCGAACACGATGGCGGTGATCAGCAGGACACGGTTGGTGCCGTCAGAGACCCACCCGAACGACCACAGCGTGAACGTCACCAGGCAGATCGCCAGCAGCCCGCCGAAGCCGAGATGCCACCACTTATCCTGCGGGTCCGGTGTTTCGAAGTCTCTGGGGCCCTCGTCGGGGTCGGGTTCCGGCTTCGAGGGGGTGTCGGTCGCCACCGCTGTTGTCTCCCTGGAGTACGTGGAGGGACGCCCGGCGGACGCCCGGCCACGCGCTCACACCGAGAGGTGAACGAATGACCAACACGAGAGTAACAACAGGTGACCGAGAGTCGATACCGACAGCGGTGCGGCCATCGTCACGCGCGGTCGAGTTCGGCGGCCCACGGCAGGTCTGCGCCCGCCCGGGAGACGGTGACGGCGGCGGCGTCCACCGCGTGACGTCCGATCGCGTCGAGATCGTCGCGCGCGAGGGGGCCGACGGGTCGCGATGCCAGGGCGTGGATCATCGTCGCCATGAACGTATCGCCGGCCCCGATCGTGTCGACGACGTCCACGGCGACCGGCGGCACGCGCAGCCGGTCCTGCGCGGTGGCGAGGACCGCGCCCTCCGCACCGAGCGTGACGGCCGCCAGTCGCGGTCCCACGGCGAGGATCCGGTCGAGGACCGCATCGACGTCGTCGGCGGGAAACAACCACGCCGCGTCTTCGTCGCTGAGCTTGACGGCCGTCGCGATCCGCATCATCGCGTCGACGTGGGCGAGGGCCACATCGCGATCCTCGACGAGCGCGGCGCGAATGTTGGGGTCGAACGTGACCTCGTCCGCGCCCAGACCGGCGATCATGTCGCGGACCGCAGTCGCCCCGGGATCGAGGGTCGTCGCGATGGATCCCGTGTGCACGACGCGCGGACGGGTCCGCTCCGGCGCGCGCAGTGCGTCCCACACGATGTCGAATGCGTACGTCGCCGCCCCGTCGGACCCGATCCGCGCGAGCGCCGTCGAGGTGCGCTCGAGCGACCAGGATTCGTCGCACACGCGCACACCGGACGCCGCCACGTGCTCGGCGATTCGGCGGCCGCGCTCGTCGCGCGCGATCTGCGTGAGGAGCGCGACGTCTGCGCCGAGCCGGCCGAGACCGAGGGCGACGTTCGCCGGGCTCCCGCCGACGTGCTCATTGCGGCGTGCGCCGTCATCGACGATGTCGATGAGCGCTTCGCCGACGACGAGAACGCTGGCGGGATCCGTGCGGGACGCTCCGCCGGAGCTCACGCCTTCCAGACGGTCTTGACGTTGCAGAACTCGCGGATGCCCTCCGCCGCGAGTTCGCGACCGACGCCCGAGTCCTTCACGCCGCCGAACGGCAGCTCGGGATGCGATGCGGTCATGCCGTTGACGAACACCGCGCCTGCGTCGAGGTTCGTCACGAACCAGTCTTCCTCGTCATCATCGTTGGTCCAGACCGAGGAGCTGAGGCCGAAGGTCGTGCCGTTCGCGATGCTCAGAGCCTCCTCGCGGTCCGCGGCGCGGTACACGGTCGCGACGGGGCCGAACGCCTCCTCGAGGTGCAGGCGCATCTCCGGGGTGACGCCGGCGAGGACGGTCGGCTCGTAGAACCACCCGTCGCGTTCGGGAACCCGCGCACCGGCGAGCACTTCCGCACCCTTGTCGACCGCGTCGCGCACCTGCTCGGCGAGCTCGTCGCGGCCGGACTCCGTCGCCACGGGGCCGACGTCGGTCGAGTCCTCGAAGGGATCCCCGACAGTGAGCGCGGCGACCTTCTCGGAGAACAGTCGCGTGAACTCGTCGTAGACATCGGCGTGCACGATGAACCGCTTCGCGGCGATGCACGACTGTCCGTTGTTCTGGTTGCGGGCGGTCACGGCGACGGTCGCAGCGCGCTCGACGTCGGCGGACGGCATCACGACGAACGGATCCGAACCGCCCAGCTCGAGGACGACGTGCTTGACCTCGGAACCCGCGATCGACGCCAGCGAGCGGCCCGCGGGCTCGGATCCGGTGAGCGTCGTCGCCTTGACGCGCGGGTCGCGGAGGACGCCCTCGACGCGTGCGGCGGGGATCAGCAGCGTCTGGAAGGCGCCGGCCGGGAACCCGGCGCGCTCGAACAGCGTGTCGAGGAAGAGGGCGGCCTGCGGCACGTTGGACGCATGCTTGAGCAGTCCCGCGTTGCCGGCCATCAGAGCGGGGCCG
>JAJYSG010000070.1 GCA_021793675.1 Actinomycetes bacterium
GGGCGGGACCGTGACCGGACCCTCGACGCCGTGGTTCCACGAGCGGTTGTCGTCGGTGCCGTCCCGGTTGTCCTCGCCGTTGGCGAGGTTGTGCTTGTGGTTGAAGGTCACGAGGTCGGCGAGGGTGAAGCCGTCGTGAGCCGTGACGTAGTTGATGCTCGCCAGGGGTCCGCGGCCGCCCGGCACCGGGCCGTGGGCGAAGAGGTCGGCGGAGCCGGCGAGCCGGGTGGCGAGGTCGCGCAGGTCCTGACCGGTGCCGCCGGCGACCCCGGTGGCCGGGTCGCTGAGCCAGAAGGTGCGCACGGCGTTGCGGAAGCGGTCGTTCCAGTCGGCGAACGGCGGCGGGAACTCCCCGGTGCGCCATCCGCCCGGCCCCACGTCCCACGGCTCGGCGATGAGCTTGACCCGGGAGAGGACCGGGTCGGTCGCGGCCGCGACGAGGAAGGGGTGGTTCGGGCTGAACTCGGAGCCGTTGCGGCCCAGTGTCGTGGCGAGGTCGAAGCGGAAGCCGTCGACGCCGACGTACCGCGTCCAGTAGCGCAGGGAGTCGAGTGCCAGCTGGACCACTCGCTGGCGCCGGAAGTCCAGCGAGTTCCCGGTGCCGGTGACGTCGGCGAGGTGCGCCGGCCGCAGGCCGTCGTGCAGGTAGTACTCGGTGTTGTCCAGGCCGCGCCACGAGAGCGTGGGCCCGCCGTCGCCCCCCTCACAGGTGTGGTTGTAGACGACGTCGAGGATGACCTCGATCCCCGCCTCGTGGAGGAGCTGGACCATGCCGCGGACCTCGTCGAGGACGGCTGCGGGGCCCTGCTCCCGGGCGGTGCGGGTGGCGTACCGCGGCTCCGGGGCGAAGAAGCCCAGGGTGTTGTAGCCCCAGTAGTTCGACAGCCCCCGGTCGAGGAGGAAGGGCTCGTCGTTGACCGCGTGGATCGGCAGCAGCTCGACCGCGGTGACGCCGAGGGAGCGCAGGTGCGCGACGGTCGCCGGGTGGGCGAGCCCGGCGTAGGTGCCCCGGAGGTGCTCGGGTACACCCGGCAGCTGCTGGGTGAGGCCGCGCACGTGGGCCTCGTAGATGACCGTGCGCTCCCACGGCACGTGCGGCCGGGAGTCCTCCGGGACGGGCAGGACGTCGTCGAGGACGACGCCGTGACGGACGTGGCCCGTGGAGTCGAGGTCACTGCGGTGCCAGCCCGCGACGGGTGCGAGGTCCTCGTTGACGATGTGTCCGTAGACCTCCGGGGCGTGGCGGAACTCGCCGACGACGCCGCGTGCGTAGGGGTCGAGCAGGAGCTTGGCGGGGTTGTGCCGCAGGCCCGCCGCCGGGTCCCAGCGGCCGTGGACGCGCAGCCCGTAGCGCTGCCCCGCACCCACGTCCGGGACGTGGCCCTGCCACGTGCCGTGACGGCCGCGGTGGAGACGGTAGCGGCGCTCGGCGAAGCCGGTGGGGGAGGTGGGGTCCTCGTCGAGCAGGCACAGGTCGACCCCCGCGGCGTGCGAGGCGACGACGGCGACGTCGACCCCGCCGTCCCGCAGGTGGGCGCCCAGCGCGAGGGGACGCCCGTCGACCCGCTGCGCCGTCCGGGGCGGGTGGGTCGTGCGGAGGGAGGAGGCGGTCCTACTCATGGTGGAGGTCATCCTCTCATCCCGGACGACGCCGCGTTGCGGGTCCGCGCGTGACCTTTTCCGCCTCACGGATCCCTAATGTGCCGCTCCTCACCGGTTTCGGCACGCGCGGAGGAAGGTGGCAGGCTTGGGCCATGAGGATCGTCGTGTGCGTCAAGCATGTCCCCGATGTCCAGTCCGACCGCGCCCTGGACGACGCCGGTCGTACCGTACGCGGCCTGGACGACGTCCTCAACGAGCTCGACGAGAACGCCGTGGAGGCGGCGGTGAGCCTCGTGGAGGAGCACGGCGGTGAGGTCGTCGCGCTCACCATGGGGCCGGACGACGCCGAGGACGCCGTGCGCCGCGCGCTCCAGATGGGCGCCGACCGCGGGGTCCACATCAGCGACGACGCGCTGGCGGGTGCCGACGTCCTCGCCACCGCCCGGGTCCTCGCTGCCGCGGTGCGCGCCGTCCACGCCGAGACGCCGGTGGACCTCGTCGTCACGGGCATGGCCGCCCTGGACGGGCTCACCTCGATGCTCCCCACGGCGCTCGCGGGGCTGCTCGACCTGCCGCAGCTGACGCTCGCCACCGAGCTGGAGTTCCTCGGTGGCCGGGTACGGGTGCGCCGCGAGATCGGGGACGCCGCCGAGGTGCTCGAGGCGCCGCTGCCGGCGCTCATCTCCGTCACCGACCAGGCCAACGAACCCCGCTACCCGGCGTTCCGGGCGATCCGCGCCGCCCGCAAGAAGCCGGTGGAGACGCTGACGCCGGCGGACCTCGGCATCACCGCGCCCGCATCAGCGACGACCGTGCTGTCGGCCGAGCCCAGGCCCGCCCGCGAGCAGGGACGGATCGTCACCGACTCCGGGGACGCCGGCGAGCGCCTGGCCGAGTTCCTCATCGACTCCCAGCTCGCCTGACCTCCCCTCCGACCCAGACCAGGAAAGGCACCATGACCCACGCTCCCGTGCTCGTCGTCGTCGACCACCAGGGCGGCCTGCCCACCGGGCCCGCCGCCGAGGTGCTCACCGCCGCGCGTCGCCTCGGTGGTCCGGTGGCCGCCGTGTGGCTCGGCGCCGAGGCCCCCGGTGACGCGGCCCGCGCCGAGCTGGGGCGCTTCGGGGCCGGCACCGTCTACGTCCCCGAGCTCGCCGGGCTGGCGCCCCAGCTGGCGCCGGTCGCCACCGAGGCGGTCGCGGCGGTCGTCGCGCAGGCGGCGCCGCAGGCGGTGCTGCTCGTGTCGAGCTACGCCGGGAAGGAGCTGGCCGCCGGGCTCGCCGTCGCGCTCGACTCCGGCGCGGTCGTGGACGCCGACGGAGTCGAGCGGCGGGAGGACGGCACCGTCGCGGCCGGGAAGACGGTGTTCGCCGCGTCCTGGCAGACGGTGTGCGCCGTCACCCGCGGCACCCCCGTCGTCGCGCTGCGTCCCACCGCCGTCGCGGCGGAGCCGGCGGAGCAGGCCGCGGCCCCGGATCTCGTCGCGGTGCCGGTGTCCTTCAGCGAGCGGGCCCGGGCGGTGACCGTCGTCCAGCGCACCGAGCACCCGCGCTCCGGCCGTGTCCCGCTGACCGAGGCGCAGACCGTCGTCGTCGGTGGACGCGGCACGGAGGGCGACTTCACCGCCGTCGAGGAGCTCGCGGAGCTGCTCGGCGGCGCGGTCGGGGCGACCCGTGACGTCACCGACGAGGGCTGGCGCGAGCACTCCGAGCAGGTCGGGCAGACCGGCGTGACCATCGCGCCGCGGCTCTACATCGGCGTCGGCGTCTCCGGCGCGGTGCACCACACGGTGGGGATGCAGGCGGCCCAGACGATCGTCGCGGTCAACACCGACCCGGAGGCCCCGATCTTCGAGATCGCCGACTTCGGCGTCGTGGGGGACGCCGCCGAGGTGCTGCCCCAGGCCATCGCGGCG
>JAJYSG010000071.1 GCA_021793675.1 Actinomycetes bacterium
CCCGGCTCGACGAAGAACTGCATCTCCATCTGCTCGAACTCGCGGGTGCGGAAGATGAAGTTGCCCGGCGTGATCTCGTTGCGGAAGGACTTGCCGATCTGGCCGATGCCGAAGGGCGGCTTCTTGCGCGCCGACGTCATGACGTTGACGAAGTTGACGAAGATGCCCTGCGCGGTCTCCGGACGCAGGTAGTGCAGACCGGACTCGTCCTCGATGGGGCCGAGGTAGGTCTTGAGCATCATGTTGAAGTCGCGCGGCTCGGTCCACTTGCCGCGGGTGCCGCAGTTCGGGCAGGAGATCTCGGCCAGACCGCCCTCGGGCGCGCGGCCCTTCTTCTCCGTGAACTCCTCCTCCAGCTGGTCCGCGCGGTAGCGCTTGTGGCAGGAGAGGCACTCGGTGAGCGGGTCGGTGAACACCCCGACGTGACCGGAGGCGACCCACACCTGGCGGGGCAGGATGATGGAGGAGTCCAGACCGACGGCGTCCTCCCGGGAGGTCACCATGTGGCGCCACCACTGGCGCTTGATGTTCTCCTTGAGCTCGACACCCAGCGGTCCGTAGTCCCACGCGGACCGGGTGCCACCGTAGATCTCCCCGCTCGGGAAGACGAAACCTCGCCGCTTGGCGAGGTTGACGACGGAATCCAGTCGGGAAGGCGCTGCGGCCACGTGAATCACTCCAGTCTCGTCTGGCCCGCACCTGGCTGGTGCGAACTCGGCACGGACCCGGGCGGCGGCCCGGGCACCGGTCTAACCTACCTGCCCCGAGGTGCTCCCGAGCACATCGGAATTGACAATGATTCTCACTCTTCTTGAGAATGAGTCTCATGATCCGCCCGCGCCTCCTCGCCGTCGCCTCCTGCGCCGCCGTGGCCCTCACCGGCTGCGCCGCGTTCTCCGACACCGACCGCACCACCGCCGAGGACGCCGCTCCGACCGTCCTCGCGAGCTTCTACCCCCTGGAGTACCTCGCCACGGAGCTCGGCGGTGACCGGGTGCACGTCGAGGCGGTCACCCCACCGGGGGCAGACCCGCACAACATCGAGCTCTCCCCGCGCACCGTGGCCGAGTTCGAGGAGGCGGCACTCGTCGTCTACGTCTCGGGGTTCCAGCCCGCCGTCGACGACGCGGTCGACGTCACCGGGGCCCGCGCCTTCGACGCTGCGGAGCACACCGAGCTCCTCACGACGGAGGAGACCGGCCACGACCACGACGACGACCACGGGCACGAGGACGCGCACGCGCACGCCGCCGACGCCGGGGCGCCGCTGGACCCGCACTTCTGGCTCGACCCGGGCCGCCTCGCCGAGGTGACCGACGCCCTGGCCGACGAGCTCGCCGGCCTCGACCCCGACGGCGCCGCCGACTACCGCGAGAACGCCGAGCGGGTGGTCGCCACCCTCGCGGAGCTCGACGACGAGTTCGCCGCCGGGCTCGCCACGTGCGACCGGGACACGATCGTCGTCACTCACGAGGCATACGGGTACCTCACCGCCCGGCACGGTCTGCGGCAGGAGGGGCTGTCCGGTGTCGACCCCGACGCCGAGCCCTCCCCTGCACGGCTCGCCGAGATCGCCGCCGTCGTCGACGAGCACGACGTCGACACGATCTTCGTCGAGTCCCTGCTCAGCCCGGCGGTCAGCGAGGCACTCGCCGAGGACCTCGGCCTGCGCACCGCGGTACTCGACCCGCTGGAGAACCAGCAGGACGAGTCGGCGGACTACGTCGACGTCATGCGCGCGAACCTCGCCGCCCTGCAGGACGCCCTGGCGTGTGCAGCAGCGTGACCACCCGGCTGACCGCCACCCGCGCGGACGTGACAGCATACGGACCCATGGCACCGCCCGTGCACGTCCGCAACCTCCACGTCACCCTCGGGGGCGCCCAGATCCTGCGCGGGGTCGACCTCGACGTGCGCGACGGCGAGACCGTCGCCCTCATGGGGGCCAACGGCTCCGGCAAGTCGACCCTGGTCAAGGCCGTCCTCTCCGTCGTCCCGGTGAGCGCCGGCACCGTGGAGATCTTCGGCGCGGACGTGCGGACCGCCCGCCGGGCCGTCCCGTGGCGCCGGGTGGGCTACGTCCCGCAGCGCGTCGGTGCTGCCTCCGGCACACCGGCCACGGCGCTGGAGGTCGTCGCCTCCGGGCTGCTCGACAACGGACGCCTCCGCCCGCCCCGCGGCTGGCGCGACCTCGCCCTCACCGCGCTGGACGAGGTCGGCCTGGCAGACCGGGCGGACGAGACCGTCAGCGTCTTCTCGGGCGGTCAGCAGCAGCGCGTCCTCATCGCCCGGGCCCTGGTCCGCCGGCCCGACCTCCTCATCCTCGACGAGCCGCTCACCGGGATCGACCGTGCCTCGCAGGAGGCGCTGGCCGCCACCCTCACCGGTCTGCGCGAGCGCGGGACCAGTGTGCTCACCGTGCTCCACGAGCTCGGCTCGCTCGCCGGGCTGCTGCAGCGCGCCGTCGTCCTGCGCCACGGGCGCGTCGTCCACGACGGCGCTCCCCCGCGCCCGGCACCGGGTCACGAGGGCCCCGACCACGAGCACCTCCACCCGCACGACGAGGACGACGTCCCCGACCCGCACGGTCCCGAGCTGCGCCTGGAGCTGTCATGAGCCTGCTCCTCGACATGGTCACCAGCCCGCTCATGCAGCGGGCACTCATCGCCGCGGTGCTCGTCGGGCTCGTGGCCCCGGTGATCGGCACCTACCTGGTCCAGCGCCGGCTCGCGCTGCTCGGCGACGGGATCGGGCACATGGCGCTGACCGGAGTCGCCGTCGGGTGGCTGGTCGGCGGTGCGCTGAGCCTGACGCCGCACGACGTGCTCGCCGTCCCGGGCGCCGTCGTCGCCTCGATCGTCGGAGCGGTGCTCATCGAGCTCGTGCGGGAACGCGGCCGGACGAGCGGTGACGTCGCCCTCGCCCTCCTCTTCTACGGGGGCATCGCCGGCGGTGTCCTGCTCATCGGGATGGCCGGCGGCACGACGGCGAACCTCACCGGGTACCTCTTCGGCTCGATCGCGACGGTCACGCTCGCCGACCTGTGGCTCACCATCGCGCTCGCCGCGGCCATCCTCGCGGTGGGGATCGGGCTGCGCCCCGCGCTGTTCGTGCTCTCCCACGACGAGGAGTTCGCGCTGGCCAGCGGGTTGCCGGTGCGGCTGCTCAACATCGCGGTCGCCGTGCTCGCCGCTCTCACCGTCTCCGTCGCGATGCGGGTCGTGGGGGTGCTGCTCGTGTCCGCGCTGATGATCGTGCCGGTGGCGTCCGCCCAGCTCGTCATGCGGTCCTTCCGGGGGACGATGGCGCTGGCGATGGCGATCGGGGTGGCGGTGAGCGTCGTCGGCCTGGGCATCACCTACGTCCACCCGCTCTCGCCGGGAGCGATGATCGTCGTCCTGGCGATCGGCGTCTTCGGCGTAGTATCGCTGGTACGCCCGCTGCTCGGGCGTCGTCGTCCGCCGACCGACCCGCAAGATCGG
>JAJYSG010000072.1 GCA_021793675.1 Actinomycetes bacterium
TTCCGATCTGGGGCTGCGGGTGGGGCGCGGCCGCGACCTGCGCAGCGTCGCGAGCTCACCGAGTGCGGACATGTGCGCTCCTTCCACCGTGGCGGCCCGAGCCGCACCGTCGCGGGGTGTGCCTCACCGGCTTCCTCCTCGGTATCCACGTCGACCGACCGAGACCGCCGCCTCTCCGGAGGCGGCACCACACCTGGGTACTTGACAGGCCACCCCTGTGCGGAAACGCTTACAGCATGGCAGACGCTAGCACCTCGGTGTGGTTCCCGTCACCCCCTGGCTCCCCGCGGGTGGCCGTCGTCGGTGTCCACGGGTACGGGGCCAACCACCTGCGTGCACTCCGCCCGCTCGTCGCCGCAGGACGCTGCGAGCTCGCCGCCGTGGTGGACTCCCGTACCCCGGAGGGCGAGGTGGCGGAGCTCGTCGGGCCCGTGCCGCACCACCCCGACCTCGGCTCCCTCCTCGCGGCGAGCGTCCCCGACGTCGTCGTTGTCGCGACCCCGATCCACACCCACGCCGCCCTCGCCACCGCGGCGCTGCGGGCCGGGGCGCACGTCCTGCTCGAGAAGCCGCCGACCGCCTCGCTCGCCGAGCTCACCGCGCTGCTCGCCGTCGCCGCGGAGACCGGCCGGGCCTGCCAGGTCGGGTTCCAGGCCTTCGGCTCCCACGCCTTCGGGGCGATCGACCGCCTCGTCCAGGAGGGCGAGATCGGCGAGGTGACCGGCGTCGGGGGCGTCGGCACCTGGCTGCGCACCGTCGACTACTACGCCCGCTCCCGGTGGGCCGGCCGCCGGCGGCTGGACGGCGCCGACGTCGTCGACGGCGTCGTCACGAACCCGCTCGCGCACGCCGTCGCGGCCGCCCTCCGGCTCGGTGGCGCCACCCGGCAGGAGGACGTCGCGACCGTCGAGGTCGACCTCTACCGCGCCCACGACATCGAGGCCGACGACACCTCTGCCGTGCGCGTGCTGACCACCGGTGGGCTCCCCGTCGCGCTCGGCCTCACCCTGGCTGCAGCCGAGCAGACGCCGCCCCGGGTCGTCGTCCACGGCACCGAGGGGACGGTGACCTTCCACTACACCACCGACGAGGTCGAGGTGCGGGGCCGGCGGGGCACGCGGCGGCTGTCCACCGGGCGTACCGCACTGCTCGACAACCTGCTCGACCACGTGACGGACCCGGCCGTGCCGCTCGTCAGCCCCCTCGCCGAGTCCGGCGCGTTCATGCGCGTCCTCGAGGCCGTCCGCACCGCACCCGACCCCGCACCGGTCCCCGCCGAGCACCTGACGTGGACCACCGACGCCGCCGGCCACCACCCCGTGGTCCACGACGTCGCGCAGTGGTGCGAGCGGGTGGGCCGCGAGCTGCGCACCTTCACCACGCTCGGCGCCCCCTGGGCACCGCGCCCACGGAGGCTCGCGACGCTCGAGGTGGACGGCGCGCCCGTCGCGCGCTACGTCGACGGGTCGGGGACGAGCCCGCTGGACAGCCCGCGGCCGCACCTCCACCCGGTGCGGACGCGCGGCGGAGTTGTCGTCACCGACGCCGCACCGCCCGACCACACGTGGCACGCCGGCGTCGGGATGGCCGTCCAGGACGTCGCCGGCCACAACCTCTGGGGCGGGCGCACCTACCTGCGCGGCCGCGGGTACACGTGGCGTGCCGACCACGGGCGGATCACCCACGAGGTGTGGCTCGAACGAGCCGAGGGCCGGTTACGCACCCGACTTGCCTGGCGGGGGCATGACGACGCCGTGCTCCTCCACGAGGTCCGGGAGCTCACCTGGGCGCCCGCGGGGCCGCACTGGCGGCTCGGGCTCTCCGCCACGCTCGAGAACACCGGGGCCACGGAGCTCACGCTCGGCAGCCCCGGGAGCAACGGCCGCCCCGCGGGCGGGTACGGCGGGTTCTTCTGGCGGCTCCCGCCGTGCACGGGCGTCGCGGTCCGCACCGCCGAACGCAGCGGGGAGGAGGCCGTCCACGGCAGCGTCGCTCCGTGGCTCGCCTGGTCCGCCGACGCGGCCGACGGGCCCTTCACCCTCGTCCTCGCCCCAGAGGACGACGTCACCGGGAGCGACCCGTGGTTCGTGCGGGTGGCGGGCTACCCCGGGGTCGGCTCCGCACTCGCGTGGGACCGTCCGCTCGTCCTGCCCCCCGGCGGGTCGACGACGCGCGGGTTCACCGCCGTCGTCGCCGACGGCCGGCTCGACGACGACGAGGTGCGCGCCGTCGTCGCCCGCTGAGCCCCGCCGGGACGTCAGCCGAGGGCGGCGGCGAGGAACTGCGCCGCCCGCTCCTGCATCGGGACGTCGAAGCGGTGGGGCCCGGGGAACCAGGCGCCCTCGTAGCGCCCGTCCGGGAACCCCTGCCGCAGGAGCTCGTCGGCGGCCCGCATGCCGTCCAGCGGGAAGAGCTCGTCCTCCTCGGCGTAGAGGACGAGCTGGCGGTGGGCCCTGCGGCCGGCGGCGACGTCGGGCCAGTCGAGCTGCGGTGGAAGCCCGGGCACCGCGAAGTACCACGAGTGCGCGTCGAGGTGGTGGGGGACGAGCGCGGCGAGGTCGTCGTGCGCGGCCATGCCGGCGAGCGAGGTGCCCAGCGCGCCGGCGTACTTCGCCGCCGTGGGCTCGTGGAGGGCTGCCGCTGCGTCGTACCGCACGTCCGGGTCGTCGTACGCGCGGTGCTCCGCTGCCAGCCACCGGTCGACCCGCCGGGGCAGCGGGTCGAGCGTGAAGCGGCGGGAGCCCCAGCCGAAGGCGTCGGGCGCCAGCACGGCGAACCCCGCCCGCGCCAACCCCTCGGCGAGCGGCCGGCCGCCGTAGAGCTCGGCGCAGACCCGGGCGGCGACCGGACGGTCGCTGCTGATGAGCCGCTCCGCCCCCACCGACTTGACGTTCGCGTGACAGGGCGAGCAGGGCCGGCAGCGGGGTGTCCCCCGCACCTGCGGGCCGGAGGTACCAGGCGCGCGTCGCCGGGCCGAGACCGGTGTGCCAGCGCAGCTCGGTGCGCTCGACACCCGCGACGGACTCGGTGGCTCCCGCCTCCGCAGTCCCCGATCGGGGCGTCCGCACGCCGAGCGCGCGGGCGACGGCGGTGGCGACGTCGTCCCCTGCGACCGGCGGACGTCCGGGGAGGACGGCGGGCCAGTCGTCGTAGCCGGCGATGTCGCTCGTCATGCGCGGGCGGGGCTGACGGCGAGGCCCAGGTCGGCGACCTCCACCGGCCGGCCGGAGGACAGCGACTCGTTGGCGGCGATGCCGACCGCGACAGCGCGGACACCGTCGACGTAACCGGCGGGCCGGCCCAGGGGGTCGTCCGCGGGGCCCCGGAAGAGGTCGGAGAGGAGGATCGCGTCGCCCCCGCCGTGGGAGCCGTGCCCCATCGGGACCAGCACCTCGCGGGCGCGCTCCCAGTGCCGCTGGACGAGGAGGC
>JAJYSG010000073.1 GCA_021793675.1 Actinomycetes bacterium
GACCCGGACGTGCGCTCCGTCGGCGAGCCATGCGCCGTCCCGATCCAGGCCGGTCACGGCGGGTACGACGCGGATCGCACCCGAGCGGATCGCCCGCAGCGTGTGGCGGTCGACCGCGGTGGGCTCGGCACCCCGGCTGCGGAGCAGGGTGAGGGGCCCCTCGGCCGGCCGCGGGAGGCCGTACCGGCTCAGGTCGCCGACGGTGAGCCGCTGGAGCAGCCTGATCTGGGCGTCCCCGACGGCCGGCGGCAGCCGGAGGAGGAGCGTGACCCCGGGCAGCGCACCGAAGAACCGCGGCATGAGGTTGGGCGGAGTGCGGACCGCGAGGCGCACGGTGCGCGCCCGGTCACGCGCGAGCTCGGTCGCGATCTCGATACCGGAGCACCCGGGTCCCACGACGAGCACGTCCCGGCCGTTGTAGGGCGCGGGGTTGCGGTAGTCGGCGGCGTGGTGGAGCCGTCCGGCGAAGGAGTCACGCCCGGGCCAGGTCGGCAGCCGGGGCCGGGCGAACCGGCCCGTCGCGACCACCACGTGGCGCGCCGTCAGCGGTCCGACCGTGGTCTGCAGCATCCAGAGTCCGTCGGCCGGGTCGATACGCTCCACCTTCACCCCGGTCTGCACGTCGCACTGGGCCGCGTAGCCCTCGAGGTAGGTGACGACGTCGTCCCGACGCGGGAACGTGCCGACCTCCCGCGGGTAGCGCCGACCGGGCAGCGCGGACACGCCCCTGCCGCTGTTCAGGCGAAGCCCGTCGGGGCGCTCCCGCCAGGGCTGCCCCACGCGCTCCCCGCGCTCGAGCACGGTCGCCCGCAGTCCTCGACGCCCCAGCGCCACTGCCGTGCACAGTCCCGCCGGCCCCGCACCGATGACCAGCACGTCCTCGTCCATGGTGCCCTCCCGGGAACCGGGCCGTCCGGCCTCCCATAGGCAGCGTGGGCCGGAAGCGACCGCGGGCACCATCCCCTCCGGAGGGGGGATCGGGGAGGGACACTGCCCGACGGATGCGCGATACTCGACGGATGGGTGCTTCCGCGGAAGCCTCACGTGCCAGGGCACACGACGACGTCGTGCGCGTGAGCGCCCGTGTGCTCCCGCCGCTCGAGCTCCTCGGCCGGGTTGCCGCGATCGTCCGCGAGGCCGTGCCGTACGACGGTGCCGGGTGGCTCCTCGCTGATCCCGCCACGGGTCTCAACACCGGCGTCGTCCCGGTCGACGTCGAGCCGGCCCTGCACCTGCGGCTCATCGAGACCGAGATCTTCGACCCCGATGTGAACAAGTTCCACCAGCTCGCCCGGTCACGCGCGCCGGTGGGACGCCTCAGCGCGGCGACCGGTGGCGACCTCTCCCGCAGCACGCGGCACCGCACGCTCTACGCGCCCAACGGGTACGGCGACGAGCTGCGCGCCGTGCTGCGCATCGGCTCCACCGTCTGGGGCCACGTCTGTCTCTCCCGAGGAGGACGCGGCCCCGTTCACGGCGGCGGAGGCCGACGTGCTGCGCCGGGCGTCCGGACACATCGCCGCAGGCCTGCGGACGGGCCACCTGCTCGCGTCCGCCGCCGACGACCCGGCGTCCGCTCCTGGGGTCGTCGTCGTCGACGACTCCGCACGGGTCGTGTCGGCGACGGAGCAGGCCCGCGAGCTCCTCGCCGCAGTGCCGACGGCAGGCCTCGAGCTGCCGATGGCGGTCCACGAGGTCGCGCAGCAGGCCCGGGCCGTCGCCGAGGGCGCGACGGCAGGACCACCGCCGGTGGCACGGCTGCCCGTCCCGGGCGGGCACTGGCTGGTGCTTCACGGTTCCCGGTTGGGCGACGACCGGAGCGTCGTCGTCATCGAGCCCGCGCGTCCCGCCGAGCTGGCACCGGTCATCGTCGCTGCCCACGGGCTGACCCCACGAGACGCGAGGTCACCGAGCTGTGGGTGCGGGGGCTGGACGTCGCCGCCGTCGCGGCGGAGCTGCACATCTCCCCGCACACGGTTCACGACCACGTCCGCGCGGTGTACGCCAAGATGTCGGTACGCAGTCGTCCGGAGCTCGTCGCCGCGCTCGTCGCGACGACCCCGTTCCGGATGGCGACCAACGGCTAGGAGGTCCAGATGGGACTCGGTGACATGGCCAAGAAGGCCAAGCAGGCACTCAGCAGCGACAAGGGCGAGCAGCTGAGCGACCAGGCCCTCGACCGCGGCGCGGACCTGGCGAACCGGATGACCGGCGGGAAGTACGCCGACAAGGTGGAGCAGGGACGCGACGCCGTCGACGAGCGGGTCGGCAACGAGGGTGCCGACACGACCACCGACCGACCCTCCGGCCGCCGGCGCGCGGACACCGAGGTCGACGCCGGCGGCTCGGAGAACCCACAGGGCAGGCACCGGGCGTAGCGCCGTCTCCCCGGCCCCGGTCCTCCGGGCTCGGGCCGGGGAACCGCCCGCTCAGCCGCGGGCGCGGGGATGGGCGGTGGCGTAGACCTCGCGCATCGCCTGCACGGTCACCTGGGTGTAGATCTGCGTCGTCGTCACCGACGCGTGCCCGAGGAGCTCCTGGACCACCCGCACGTCGGCGCCGCCGGCGAGCAGATGCGTGGCGAACGAGTGCCGCAGCGTGTGCGGGGAGACGCGGTCCCCGAGCCCCGCCCGGGCGCCCGCGGCCTGCAGCACGGCCCACGCGCTCTGGCGGCTGAGCGGCCCGCCCCGCTGGTTGAGGAACAGGGCGCTCGTCCCCCGACCTGCCCGGGCCAGCTCCGGGCGGGCACGGACGAGGTAGGCCTCCACGGCCTCGACGGCGAAGCGCCCCACGGGCACCACCCGCTCCCGGCGGCCCTTGCCGAAGAGCCGCACGGTGCCGACCTCGAGGTCGAGGTCGTCGGCGGACAGGCCGACTGCCTCGCTGATCCGGGCACCGGTGCCGTAGAGCAGCTCGAGCAGCGCGCGGTCCCGCAGCGGCACCGGGCCCTCGCCGAGCGAGGCCGCCTCGAGGAGCCGCTCGACGTCGTCGGTGCTCAGTGCCCTGGGGAGCCGGCGGGCCGCAACCGGGGCGCGGACGTCGGCACTCGGGTCCGTGGCGGCACGTCCCTCGAGCACGGCGAACCGGTGCCATCCCCGGACCGCGACCACCGCGCGGCCGGCGGACGAGACGGCGAGCGGGCGTCCACCGTCGGATCCGGTGCGCAGCACCTCGACGTACTCGGCGACGTCCGTCCCAGCGACGTCGTCGAGCCGGTCGCGGCCGCGGTCACCCAGGTAGGCGGCATAGCGGGTCAGGTCCCGGCGATACGCGGCGAGGGTGTGCTCGCTCAGGCCCCGCTCGACGGCGAGGTGCGCCAGGTACTCCTCCAGCGCCCGTTCGAGGTCCTCCGGCAGGTCCCGGTCCGGCGCACGCGACAGACCC
>JAJYSG010000074.1 GCA_021793675.1 Actinomycetes bacterium
TCATGTGTGGCAGGGTACCCGCGTGGACATCGACGCCTTTGCCGCCGTGCACCGGCCCGAGTGGGACCGGCTGCGCGCGCTGTCCTCCCGCGGCCGGCTCACCGGCCCGGAGGCCGACGAGCTCGTCACCCTCTACCAGGCGACGGCCGGCCACCTTTCTGCGCTGCGCACGAAGGCCCCGGACCCGCTGCTCGTCACCGAGCTCTCCGACCTGCTCGCCACCGCCCGCGGCCGGATCGCCGGCACCCACGAGGCGAAGCTGTCCGACGTCTCCCGCTTCTTCCTCGTCTCCCTCCCCGCCGCGTTCTACCGGGTGCGGTGGTGGACGGTGTGGGTCGGTGTCGCCTTCGTCGCCCTCGCCACCGTCAGCGGCTGGTGGGTCGCGACGACGCCCGCGGCGCTCGCGTCGCTGGGCACGCCGTCCGAGCTCGAGGAGTACGCCGAGGAGGCCTTCGCCGCGTACTACTCCAACTACCCCGCCGGGGACTTCGCCGGGCAGGTGTGGACGAACAACGCGTGGATCGCGGCGCAGTGCATCGCCCTGGGGATCACCGGGGCCTTCCCGGTGTACGTGCTCGTGGCGAACGCGGTCGGCGTCGGCTCCGCCGGCGGGATCATGGCGGCCCACGGGCACCTCGAGGTGTTCTTCGGGCTCATCCTCCCGCACGGCCTCATGGAGCTCACGGCGATCTTCATCGCGGCCGGGGCCGGGCTCAAGCTCTTCTGGGCGTGGGTCTCACCCGGCCCGCGCACCCGCTCGCGTGCACTCGGCGAGGAGGGGCGTTCGCTGTTCGTCGTGGCTCTGGGGCTCGTCCTCGTGCTCGCCGTCTCCGGGCTCGTCGAGGGGTTCGTCACGCCGTCGGCGCTGCCGACGTGGGCGAAGATCACGATCGGCGCGCTCGTCCTGGCCGCCTACTGGGCCTACACGCTCGTGCTCGGACGCCGCGCCGCGCGGGCGGGGGAGACCGGTGACCTCGAGGAGGACCTCGCCGGGTACGCAGCGGCGCAGGCCGGGTAGTCACCAGGCGGGGACGATGGAGATCCGCTCGCGGTGCAGCTCCCGGTGGAGGACCGGGTCGCGCAGCAGCCGCAGCTCCCACATCCGCTTGCGGCCGTCGCTCGGCAGCATCCGCGTGGCGGCAGCGCGCGGTGCGGGATGGACCATGAGCTCGGAGGTCCCCGGCGGCAAGCCACGGAGCTGGCCGATGACCTCCGCCCGCAGCTGGGCGTAGGTGAGCACCATCCGGCCGGGCAGCCAGGCGCTGATGAGCGTCTCGGGAAGCGCCACCCCGCGTTCGTCGGCGAGCCCGACCGCGCGGCGGTGGGCGCCGCGCAGGCCGCGGACGGTGAGCTGGAGCACGGTGAGCAGCTTGCGCGGCAGACGGAACGCGAGGTCGTGGGCGGCGCAGAAGTCGACGGCGAGGTCCGCGAGGGAGCGCCCCTGGAACCCGTAGAGGGTGCCCGCGTGCGAGTCGAGCCCCGTCGGCCGCAGCCCGAGCCGGGCCATCCAGTCGAGCTGGGCGTGCAGCTCGCGCGCGACGTCGGCGGCGTCGACCCGGTGCTCCACCCCCGCGGGCGAGACGGGCAGGGTGCCGTCCTCGTCGGTGAGGGAGACGACGTCGGTGCCGAGCGGCCGCCAGCCGGCCCACTCCCACTCCCGGCCGCTCGACAGCGCGAAGTGGAGGCGGGGTGCGCCGAGCCCGGCCGCCTTGAGGCGGTCGACGGCGTCGCCCGCGGCCGGGGCGACCGGGATGAGCGTGGTCGCCGAGACGAGGCCGTCCCGCATGAGCTCGACGATCGCCTCGTTGGTCGCGGCGTCCACGCCCAGGTCGTCAGCGGTGATGACGAGCCTGCGTTCCATGCGTACACCTCGGTAGTCAGCGGGCGGGAGGACCGGGGGGTCCCGGCCGCCTCCCGCCAGGGTACGTCCGGTGGCGGCCGGCCGCGTGCCGAGCCGGGCACCGCGCGGATGGGTCGGCCCTTCGGCTCCGCCTCGCCTGCCGGCGGGGGCGGAACATGACCGAGAAGGGCGACCCACGGGTGTCGCACGGGCGCGGCTCAGAGCCGCCCGGCCGCCTTGAGCGCCAGGTAGGTGTCTGCAAGAGCCGGCGGCAGGTCGTCCGGCGGCGCCTCGACCACCTCCACGCCGTGCCGCCGCAGCCGCATCGCGGCCGCGGCGCGCTCGAGGGCCGCACGCTCGGCGGCCGCTGCGTCGAAGATGTCCTCGCTCGTCGTCCGGCGGGTGCGGATCTCCTCCGCCTCGGGGTCGGCGGCCGAGGCGAGCACCACCTGGTGGTCGCGGGTCAGCGCACCGACGACGGGCAGCAGGTCGGACATCACCGCCGCCGTGTCCAGCGCGGTGAGCAGCACGACGAGGGCACGCTGGGAGAGGGAGTCCCGCACCACCTGGGTCACCGTGGGCCAGCTCGCCTGCACGAACGAGGCCTCGACCTGGGACAGCCCCTCGGCGAGCGTCGACATGAGCCGCGGGCCCTGGACCCCGGAGACCCGCGCCCGGACCGTGGAGTCGACGGCGACGACGTCGACCCGGTCCCCCGCCCGGGAGGCCAGCGCCGCGAGCAGCAGCGCCGCCTCGATCTGCGCCTCGAGCCGCGGGGAGTCCCCGAGCCGCGCCGCGGAGAGCCGGGAGGAGTCGACGACGATGAACACCCGCCGGTCCCGTTCGGGACGCCACGTGCGCACGACGACGTCGCCGCCGCGGGCGGTGGCGCGCCAGTCGATCGCGCGCACGTCGTCGCCGATGACGTACTCGCGCAGCGAGTCGAACTCCGTGCCCTCACCGCGCACCTGGACCGCGGCACGGCCGTCCATCTCGCGCAGCCGCGCGAGCCGCGAGGGCAGGTGACGGCGGGAGGTGAAGGCGGGCAGCACTCGGAGGCGTGCCGGCGCGGGCAGCGACCGCTGGCGCGCGGCCAGCCCGAGCGGGCCATGGCAGCGCAGCGTGACGAGGTCCGCCTCGCGGTCGCCGCGGCGCGTGGGGCGCAGCGTGGTGCGGACGCGTCGTGCCTCACCGCCCGGCACGGTGACCCGGTGCCGGTTGTGCTCCGCACCCGCCGAGGGGACCCAGGCGTCGCGCACGAGCAGCCGCGCCGTCCGGCGGCCGGTGTTCGTCACGGTCAGCGTGGACGTCGTCGGCTCGCCCAGCCGCACCGAGTGGGGCACCTGGCGCTCGGGCCGCAGCGCTCGCGGGGAGGCCGCGAGCAGGAGGTCGGCGGCGACCCCGAGGACGAGGAGGGCCGTCCAGGCGAGGACGGTCGTCGTCCGCGGGACGAGGAGGGCCGGGACGACGCCGACCGCGGCGACCAGGACGGCGCGTCGGGTCAGTGCCATCGTGTCA
>JAJYSG010000075.1 GCA_021793675.1 Actinomycetes bacterium
ATCTCTACGTACCGGTAACGATCTCGCGCACCCGCCGCGACGACGGCCCGATCTCGCCCGAGGCCGTGGGAGCCACGATCGAGGGAAGGCTCCCGATGATCGAAGTGCTGGACGACTGAGTCCAGCACTTCGGGAGGGTGACCGTGAACAGGAATGACACACCGCCCCGGTTGCCCGGGTTCATCGAGCTGGCGGAACTAGGGTCTGGCGCCCAGGCGAACTCGGCCTTGCACGGCATGATCCGGCGGGCGGGCCGATAGCGATCAAGTACCTGGCCCCGGAACTGCTCGTCGACACGAGAGCGCGTGAGACGTTCCGGGCCGAGGCGCAGATGCTCAAGCGAGTGTCCAGCCCACACGTGGCACGCCTACTGGACTACCAGAGTCACCCTGGGGCGGGGCAATCATCCTGGAAGCAGTCGCCGGACGCCCCCCTCCGCAAGATCTTGGACGAGCACGATGACCCTCTGTCGCCGGAGGGGTGCGGGTCGTGTTCGGCGCGGTTGTGTTCTGTGCGGTCTTGGCTGAGGTGAAGCGTTGGGACCCCGGGCGACTGCGCCGGTGCAGTGGGTGGAGGACTCTGACGGGCCTCGGGGTTGGGGTTCGGGGGGGTTGTGGTCAGGCTTGGGTGGGGTGAGCTGCTGAGGGCCTGGGCGGGGTGGGGGTTGGACTTCGGGTGGGGGGGTCATAGGGCGCTGGTAGGATCCCGGGCGTTGGGGTAGCGGTTGGAGTGACTCACCCACGGTCCCCGTTCCGGTGTGGCGCGGTTCGCCGCCGGGTTCGCCTGTTGGTCCACAGTTAGGTTTCGGTGTTGCTGTCCCCCCTGGCAGGTCGTCGCCCGAAGCCCGGGGCCGTGCTGGGCGTGATCAGGGCGCACTGGATCTTCGCGGTGGTGCTGCTCGCCGGCGCGGCGCTGCGGGTCGTCGCGATGCTGGGGTTCCGGTCGGTGCTGTGGTTCAACGACAGCTACGACTTCCTCGCGATCGCGAACGATCCGTTCCCGCATCCGCTGCGGCCCTCGGGCTACGGGCTCTTCCTTTGGGTGCTCAAGCCGTTCCACAGCCTGCTGCTGGTGACGACGATCCATCACGCGGCGATCGTCGGGCTGGCGGTCGTCGGGTACCGGATGCTCGTCCGGGACTTCGACGTGCGGCGGGGGTGGGCGGCGCTCGCGGTGGCGCCGCTGCTGCTGGACTCGTTCCAGATCGAGCTCGAGCATCTGCTGCTGTCGGACACCCTGTTCACCGTCCTGGTGTTCGGGGCCATGCTGATGCTGGCGAAGCCCGGCGCGACGGGGTGGCGGCGGGCGGCGATCGTGGGGCTGCTGCTGGGGTTCGGGGCCGTCACGCGGACGGTGGGGGCGCCGCTGTTCCTCATCGTGGTGCTGTACCTGCTGGTCCGGCGGACGCGGTGGCCGGTGTACGCGGCGCTCGCCGTGACGTTCTTCGTGCCGGTCGTGGCGTACGCGACGTGGTACCAGCAGGAGCACGGCCGGTTCGCGCTGACCGGGACGGACGGCGTGTTCCTCTGGGGGCGCGCCGCCGCGTTCGCCGACTGCGACGCGTTCACGCCGCCGCCGGACCTGGCGCGGCTGTGCCCGAACGGGAAGAAGGGCGAGCGGCTCGCGTCGTCCCACCAGATCTGGCACGAGGACTCGCCGCTCGGGTGGACGAACGGTGAGGCGTTCGACGAGAAGACCAACGAGGACGCGCAGCGGTTCGCGTTGTGGGCCATCCGGAACCAGCCGCTCGACTATGTGCGGGTGGTGGCGTACGACTTCTTCGTCCGGACGTTCTCCTGGAACCGGAGCCAGTACCCCACGATCGGGACGGAGGCCAGGTACCACTTCCCGACGAAGCCCGACGAGCGGAAACCGGACCTGCCCGTGCTGGGCGGCGGAGACCGGCGCTCCGTGGTGGACGAGTACGCGCACGGGGCGGCCCCGCAGCACATCGTCGACCCCTACGCGGGATTCATGCGCGGCTACCAGGAGCGGGTGCGGGTCCCGGGCACGGTCCTCGGGATCGTGCTGCTCGCGGGGGCGGCGGGGATCGTGTGGAGGCCGGCGCGGGCGCGGACGGCGCTGTTCTGGGTGTCCGCGGTGACGCTGCTGGCCGTCCCGCCGGTCACGGTCGACTTCGACTACCGGTACATCCTGCCCGCCATGCCGTTCGCGTGCTTCGCGGCCGCGATGGCGTGGGGACGCCGCATGCCGTCGGACCGGACGTTCAAGGCGCCGGAGGAGAAGCGTCCCGAACCGCAGCCAGCGGGAGCGTGACGACGGCCTCCTGTGGCCGCGCTCTCCGTAACCGGGCGCCCCGAGCGGGTGATCTTGATAGATTCCGTTCCGAAAGGGGCGGTCGTGAACGAACTGGTGCGCTGGCAGACCGAGAACGGGACCATCGTCGTGGAGACCGACGACCGGGAACCCGGTTTCCAGTCGGTGTCGCGCACCGGTCAGCTGATCCATGACGCGTCCGGCAAGTTCGAGGACGCGTTCCGCAACGTCCGGGACGCGGCGGAGTCGGCGCTCGCCTCCCTGCGCGGCGGGGACCTCGACCCCGACGCCGTCGAGCTGGAGTTCGGCGTCAAGCTCAACGCCGCGGCCGGGGCCGTCATCGCCAAGACCTCCGTCGAGGGCCACCTGAAGGTGAAGCTCACCTGGGGACGGCCGCGGCCAGAGGAGCCGGAGACAACATGAGTGGGCCGGAGGCGCGCGGCGGCGCCTGGACCGAGGAGCGAGGCACGAGCGACGACGGAAGGCGCCGCCTCATCGCACGCCGGAGGTCCACGGGGGGCGGAGCGTAGTCGCATCGTGGACTGGCAGTGGCGGGCCTGGGTCGGCCGTCCGGGGGCGGCAAGCTCGGCGCCGCGTTCCTCGTCACCGGGAACCGGCTGCTGACCTGCGCGCACACCGTCCACGGGATGGACGAGGCGCGGATCGGGTTCCCCTGGTCGTGCGGGACGTGGAGCGGCTGCGGCCCGACTCGATCCGCCGCGACCAGGCCCATCACCGGTGGCGGCTGCTGACCCGGCAGGGTCGCACGGTCCCGCGGCCGGTCGCGTGCGACACGCCGCGCAAGGGCAACGACCGGAGGAGACCGGCTCCGAGCCCGGCCCGGCGACCCCGCCGCAGGAGGCGGAGGCGCCGACGGCGCCGTCCGTGCCGCTCACCGTGCCGCCTCCGAGCCCCGCCCCCGCCGCCGGACCGGGCGCCGGGGAGGCCGCCGAGGTCCTCGTCCCGACCGCGCCGATGCTGGCGGACCCGCTCGGCGTGCAGCGGGCGGTGCGGCCGCCGAAACGCCGCGTCCCGTCCTGGCACC
>JAJYSG010000003.1 GCA_021793675.1 Actinomycetes bacterium
CGCCGGGCCGGGCGGCGGCCATCGCCCACTTGCGGCCGGTCGGGAAGCCGCCCCCGCCGCGCCCGCGCAGGCCGGAGGCGGTGATCTCGTCGACCACCTGCTGCGGCGTCATCTCGGTCATCGCCTGCAGCGCCGCACGGTAGCCGCCGCGGGCGACGTACTCGCCGAGGTCCCCGTGGTCGGCGCGTCCGCAGTTGCGCAGCACGATGCGGCGCTGCCGCGCGAAGAACGGGATGTCGTCGAACGTCGGGACGGCCTGGCCGGTCTCGCGGTCGTGGTAGCACAGGTGCTCGACGACCCGTCCGTCCACCAGGTGCTCGGTGACGATCTCGCGGACGTCGCCCGGCTTCAGGTGGCAGTAGAAGATCCCGTCGGGCTCCACGATCAGCGCCGGGCCGAGCCCGCACGCGCCGATGCAGCCCGTGTGCTTGACGAGGGTCGTCCCCGAGAGGCCGGCGGCGGCGAGCTCCCGCCCCAGCGCGTCCTCGATCTGGCCGGCCTCCGACGACAGGCAGCTGGCTCCCGAGCAGAGCATGACCGTGAAGGCGACGTCCTTCGTGCGCTCGAGGTAGTCGTCCCGCAGGGCGTCCAGGTCGTCCGCCGTCATGATCGCCCGCACCGTGGTCTCGCTCATCACTCGTACCGTTCCAGCAGGTCGTTGATCTTGTTCGGGTTGACCCGCTTGTGGACGTCGTCGTCGACGGTGACCACGGGCGCGAGTCCGCACGCTCCGACGCAGCGGACGACGCCGAGGGAGAACCGCCGGTCCGGCGTGGTCTCGTCCTCGTCGATCCCGAGCGTGTCGCTGAGCTTGGCCAGCACGTCACGGCCGCCGCGCACGTAGCAGGCCGTGCCCAGGCAGGAGCTGATCGTGTGACGGCCCCGCGGGACCGTGGTGAACAGCGAGTAGAAGGTCACCACGCCGCGCACCCTCGAGTAGGGCAGGCCCATCTCGGTGGCGATGGTGGCGAGCATCTCGTGGGGCAGCCAGCCCAGCAGGGCCTGAGCCTCGTGCAGCAGCTGGATCAGCTCGTCCGGGTGACCTTGGTGCCGGGCGACGACCTGCCGCAGCCGGGCCCGGACGTCGTCGGTCATGTCGTCCGGGATCTCGGGCAGCGCAGGGCGGCCCAGTGGCGCGGGAGAGAGTTCGGTCGTCGTCATCGAGACCCCAGTCCAACCTTGTGAAAGTTCGAACATGCGCTCCATCTCGAACGATAGTGAGATGTGTCACAAGGGACTAGTGGACTTCCGACCCAGGTGCAGCCATCACCCCAGCGGTGGAACGTGGTGGTGGAATCCGTCCGGCGGTGCGGTGACGGTAGGCTTGGTCTTCGACCCCTCGTGCGGCGTCATCCCGCTGAACCCCCCCAGGGCCGGAAGGCAGCAAGGGCAGGTGGGCTCTGGCGGGTGCGCGAGGGGTCCTTGCATGCCCGCTGGCGATGTTAGAGCGATCGCTCTAATCTGGGGCCATGCCCGACCGTGGCGCTGCGACCCGCGAGCGCATCCTGTCCGCCGCCGCCGCACTGTTCACCGAGCACGGCGTGCGGGCCGTGTCCACCAACCGCATCGCCGCCGCGGCCGGCCTCAGCCCCGGCAACCTCTACTACTGGTACCGGGACCGCGAGGCGATCGTGCGGGCGCTCTACGACCGCTTCGTCGCCGAGCACGACGAGCTGTGGCCCACGCTCGACGCGAGCGCGGCCGGCCTGCAACGGCTGTCCGACGCGCTGGCGGCCGCGGCGCAGATCAGCGGGCGCTACCGGTGGCTGGTGCGCGACCTGGTCGGCCTGGTGCACGCCGATCCCGAGCTCGAGGCGAGCTACCGCCGGGTTCGTCGGGCCAGGCTCGAGGCGTTCCGCGGGCTGGCGCGCGGCTGGCGTGCGGCCGGACTGGTCCGGGACGTGGACGACGAACGGCTCGACGACGTCGTCGGCGTCCTCTGGGTGCTCGCCGAGACCTGGTGGCCGTTCGCCGAGCTCGACGATCCCGATCCCGACCCGGAGGTCGGTGCGCGGCTCGCGCGCGCCGTGCTCGAGCCCTACCTCGTGCCGGGTGCGCGATGAGCGCGGACCGCCGCCCGTCACGGCGGCAGGTGCTGCGGTGGCTGGGCGTCGGCGCCGGCGTCGTCGTCGTGGGCGGCACGGCAGCACGGGCCGGTGACCAGGGCCTGTTCGCGCCCCGGACCGGCCCGGCGTACGCGGCGTGGCACGAGCACCCGTCCGGGGTGCGAGGCGTGGTCGCCGCGGCGGTGCTGGCGGCGTCCGCGCACAACATGCAGAACTGGCGCTTCCGCCTCGACGGCGGCGCGATCGAGGTGTCCGACGACCTCACGCGCTCGCTCGGGGTGGTCGACGCGCACCGCCGGGAGGCGCACCTGGGCATCGGCTGCGCCGTGGCGAACGCCGAGGTGGCGGCGCCCGCGTTGGGCCTGGCACCCGACCTCGTCGTGCTGCCGGGCGCCGGCGTGCTCGCGCGGCTGGCTCTCGCCCCGCACGATCGCCTGCCCGTGGACGGGCTGGACGCCGCCATCGTCGACCGGCACAGCGACCGCGGACCGTACCCCGCCGAGGTGCCGTCGACGCCGCTGCTCGACGACGTCAGGTCGGTGGCGCTGTCCGGGTCCGAGCGGGTCGACATCGTCTGGGTGACCGGCACGGCGGCCCTCGCGCGGCTGGGACGCCTGCTCACCGACGCGGCGCAGGCGTTGGTGGACGACGAGCGGATGAGCATCGACAACGCCGCGCTGGTCCGCTACGACCATGGCCAGGTCGAGCGTCGGATGGACGGCCTGACGATGGACGCGCAGGGGATGTCCGCGTTCATGACGGTCGCCGCACAGCTCGCGCCGGCCGTGCCGCGCCACCAGGCCGACGCGTCCTGGGTCTCGGCGACGCGGAGCGTGCACACCGCCACGGCACGGGCGTACGCGCTCGTCGTCGGCGACCGCGACGACGTCGCGACGCGGGTCCATGCGGGCCGCGCGGTCCAGCGCCTGCACCTGGCGCTGGTGGCCCGCGGCTGGGCGATGCAGCACATGAACCAGGCCGTCGAGATGGCGGAGCGGGACGTGCTGACGGGCACGGCGGACCGGTTCGACGGGCCGCTGAGCGACCTCGCCGGCGGCCGGGTGGTGACGGTGGTGCGCGCCGGGCGGCCGAGCGGGCGGGCGGTGCCCAGCCCCCGGCGGCCGGTGTCGCAGGTGCTCGGCTGACGGTGCCCTGGCGCCCGGCTGACGGTGCCCTGGCGCTCGGCTGAGGGGTGCGCGGGCGTGGGTGGCGGCACGTAGGGTTTCCGCCGTGACGACAGCGCTGTACCGCCGGTACCGGCCCCAGACCTTCGCCGAGGTCATCGGGCAGGACCACGTCACGGCCCCGCTGCGGGCGGCGCTGCGCAGCGGCCAGGTCAACCACGCCTACCTGTTCTCCGGCCCGCGCGGCTGCGGCAAGACGAGCTCCGCGCGCATCCTCGCCCGGATCCTCAACTGCGAGCAGAACACTCCCGAGCACCCCACCGACACCCCGTGCGGCGTGTGCCCCTCGTGCGTCGAGCTGGCCACCGGAGGGCCGGGCTCGCTGGACGTCGTCGAGATCGACGCGGCGTCCCACGGCGGCGTCGACGACGCCCGCGAGCTGCGCGAGCGCGCGACGTTCGCGCCGGCGCGCGACCGCTACAAGGTGTTCATCATCGACGAGGCCCACATGGTCTCCAACCAGGGGTTCAACGCGCTGCTGAAGATCGTCGAGGAGCCGCCGCCGCACGTGCGGTTCGTCTTCGCGACGACGGAGCCGGACCGCGTCATCCCGACGATCCGGTCCAGGACGCACCACTACCCGTTCCGGCTGGTGCCGCCGGACGTCCTCGTCCCGTTCCTCCAGCAGGTGTGCGACGCGGAGGGTGTGGCGGTCGGTGCGGGCGTGCTGCCGCTCGTCGTGCGCGCCGGGGCCGGGTCGGTGCGCGACTCGCTGTCCGTGCTGGACCAGCTCATGGCGGGCTCGGGCGGCCACGGCCTGGAGTACGACGCGGCGGTGGCGCTGCTCGGATACACCCCGGCGACGCTGCTCGACGACCTGGTGGACGCGATCGCGGCGCGCGACGGAGCCACGTCGTTCGCGGTGGTCGAGCGAGTCATCGCCACCGGCCACGAGCCGCGCCGGTTCGTCGAGGACCTGCTCGAGCGGCTGCGGGACCTCATCGTCATCGCCGCGGCCGGCCCGGCGGCCGAGGCCGCGCTGGGCGCGCTGCCTGCCGACCAGCTCGCGCGGATGTCGGCGCAGGCGCAGCATCTGGGCCGCTCCGAGCTCTCCCGATCGGCCGACCTGGCCAACGCCGCGCTCACCGAGATGGTGGGCGCGACCTCCCCTCGCCTGCACCTCGAGCTGCTCATGGCGCGGCTGCTGCTGCCCGCGGCCGACGACGGCTCTGCCGGGTACGGCGCACGGCTCGACCGCCTGGAGCGTGGTGCCGGTGCCGGCCGGCCGGCCTCCCCGCCGGGACCGGCGCTCGTCACAGCGATGCCCGCGGCGCCGATGCCTGCCGTGCCTGCGCAGGAGCCGATGGCGCCGGTCCCGACGGTGCCCGCGCAGGAGCCGGTGGCGCCGACGCCGGTGCCTGGCGCGCGCGACGCAGCGCCCGTGCCGACGGCGGCCCCGCTCCCGGACCGTGGCACGGCCGCCGCAGCCGAGGCGGAGCCCGTCGGGGCCATGCCGGCTGCCGTCGCGGGGCCGGTGGCGGTGTCGGACGCCGCGGCGGCCTCGCCGGCCGTCGGGACGCCGGCCGGGCCCACGGGACCGTCGTCGGCTGCCGACCAGGGGTTTGCCGCCGCCGGGGCGCGGTCCGGGCACGACACCGAGATGCTGCGCCGCCGCTGGCCCGAGGTGCTCGAGACCATCAAGGGGCTCCGCCGGGTGACGTGGATCCTCGTCGGCCAGAACGCGCAGGTGCACGACCTCGACGCGTCGGTGCTGCGGCTGTCGTTCCCCTCGGCGGGGATGGTCGACCGGTTCCGGGACCACGCAGACGTCGTCGCGCGCGCGGTGCGCGAGACGCTGGGCTTCGACGTGCACGTCCAGGCGGTGCTGGCGGACACGCCGGCCGGGTCCGACGTGGTGCCGGGTGGCCCTGCGGCGCCCGCCACGCCGACGGGGGTCCCGGGTGGCGGTCCGGCGGCTGAACCGCCGCACGGCATCCCCTCGGCAGCGGAGGCGGAGGCATCGTGGGACGCGCCGGCCCGGCCGGCCGGGCCTCCGGCTCAGACGGCGGCCGCGCCCGGTGCCGGACGCTCATCGGGCGGTGCCGGACCGACGTCGGCCCACGGGTCGGCCGGCCACGGGGCATCGGGCCGCGGGTCCTCTGCCCGCTCGGCCGCCACCGGGGCGGGGCGTCCACCGGCGTCGTCCGCCGTGCCGGCCCGATCGGCGCCGGCTGCCGTCGCGCCGGCCCCGGTCGCGCCGGCCCCCGGCCCGCCAACCGACGACTACGAGCCCGAACCGCCGATCGATCTGCCGGACGACGAGATCTTCGACGATCCGCAGCCGGAGGACCCCGGACCGCCACCCGTCCCGGAGGACGACGAGCCGTCCCCGGATGATCCGATCATCGAGGGCTCCAACCTCCTCGGAGCCCCGCTCGTCGCGCGGCTGCTCGGCGGCACGGTCATCGAGGAGCAGGTGGACGAGCCCGGTCGGTGAGCCGGCCGGCGGGCGGTGCAGGGCGGCCACCCGTGATCAAGCGCCCCGGCCGTCCGCGGCGATTCGGGGCCGTTCGTGGCCGTGCGTGGCCGTGCGTGGCACTCGTCGTCGGCCTCGGCGCGCGGACCGACGCGGCGGCCCGGCGCCGCCCGACATCGCACCGGGCGCCCGGGCGGCCCGCGCGCCCGTCGGGCTCGTCGGGTGCGCCGATTAGGCTGGCCACGTGTATGAAGGCGCGCTGCAGGACCTGGTCGACGAGCTCGGCCGGCTGCCCGGGGTCGGGCCCAAGAGCGCGCAGCGGATCGCGTTCCACGTCCTCGCGGCCGATCCGGTCGACGTGCGCCGCCTCGCGGACGCGTTGACCGAGGTCAAGGCCCGGGTGCGGTTCTGCGAGGTGTGCGGGAACGTCGCCGAGGAGGAGCGCTGCCGGATCTGCCGCGACCCGCGGCGCTCACCCGCGGTGATCTGCGTCGTCGAGGAGCCGAAGGACGTCGTCGCGATCGAACGGACCCGGGAGTTCCGCGGCCGGTACCACGTGCTCGGCGGCGCCATCAATCCGATCGCGGGCGTGGGCCCGGACGACCTGCGGATCGCCTCGCTCATGACGCGCCTGGCCGACGGCACGGTGACCGAGGTGATCCTGGCGACGGACCCCAACGTCGAGGGCGAGGCGACGGCGACCTACCTCGCACGGATGCTCGTGCCGATGGGGCTGACGGTGAGCCGGCTGGCGTCGGGCCTGCCGGTGGGTGGCGATCTGGAGTACGCCGACGAGGTGACGCTGGGCCGGGCCTTCGAGGGCCGGCGGAGGATCAGCGCGTGACGAGGGGGACGAGATGACCGAGAGCGCCGCTGACCTGGCCTCGCTGGCGCGCACCACGGCGGAGGAGGCGCGCGGCTTCCTCACCACCGTCACCGAGGTCGCCGCCGGGACGGCACCCGAGGCGTCGTTCCCGCTGCTGCTGCTCGCGCTCTCCGATCTGCTGTCGATGGGCGCGCGCCTCGGTGCGACGACGGACGTGGTGCCGGACGAGCGGTTCGAGCCCGACGCCGGCCCGGACCCGGACGTCGAGGCGCTGCGCGCCAACCTCGCCAACGTGTTCGAGGGGATCGACGACTTCCACGAGGTGGTCGACCCGGTGGTCGGGGCCGAGGTGGAGCAGACCACGGTGTCCGGCGAGCTGGTCGCCATCGCCGGCGCCCTCGCGCAGGGGCTCAAGCACTACGAGCTCGGCCGCGTCGTCGAGGCACTGTGGTGGTGGCAGTTCTCCTACCTGTCCGACTGGGGCACGCGCGCCACGGCGGTGCTGGCCACGGTGCAGTCGATCCTGGCCCACCTGCGCCTCGACGTGGAGGACGACGTCGCGGCCGAGGCGGAGTACGACGCCCTCCAGCCGTAGGGCGGGACCGCCCGTCGCGACAGTCCCGGCGTACGACGCCGTCCAGCGGTAGCGCGGGACGACGCCGGGCTCCGGCTCGTGCGGGGCCTGGAAGCCGTTCGCCGATGCGGGAGTGCGCCGAGCGCACCTTCGGGTGGAGATCCAGGTGCCGAGCGCATGGAACGCCACCCGCGGGCGTGGCCCGGGCTGCCGCGCGCTGGGCGGGGCGCGTGGGTGGAGATGCAGGTGGTGAGTGCATGGAACGCCACCCGCGGGCATGGTCCCGGGCTACCGCGCGGCGACGACGTGAGCGGCGAGCGCCGCCAGGAGCGAGGGGATGGTGCGGTCGGGGGCGACGAGGGACACCGGCAGGCCGGCGGCGGTCGCCTCGGCGGCGGTGCGGGGGCCGAGGCAGGCGACGAGCGTCGCGGGCGGCAGCGGGGCCAGCTGCGCGGCGACCTGGCGGGCCACCGAGCCGGACGTGACGAGGATCGCGCCGATCGCCCCGGCGGCGACGTCGGCGCGCACCGACTCGTCGGCCACCACCGTGACGGTGCGGTACGCGACGACCGCGCGGACGGCGGCGCCCTTGCCGGCCAGAACGCGGGCGAGCTCGGGGTCGGCGAGGTCCGACTGCGGCAGCAGCACGCGACCGGCGTCGGCGGGCAGCTCGTCGGCCAGGCCCAGCGCCGAGTGGTCGCTGCCGGGGACCAGGTCGACGGCGAGGCCGGCGCGCTGGCAGGCGGCCCGCGTGGCCGCACCCACGGCCGCCACCCGCGTCACGGGCGGCACCACCGCGCCGCGCCCGACGAGGGCATCGACCGTCGTCGCGCTGGTCACGACGAGCCAGTCGAAGCGGCCGACCCGCAGGTCGGCGATCGCGGCGTCCAGCGGCGCCGCGTCCTCCGGCGGGGCGAAGGCGAGCAAGGGCGCGACGACGGGTTCGGCGCCGAGGCGGCGCAGCCGGTCGGCGACATCGGCACCCCACGGGCCGCCGCGGGGCACCAGCACCCGCAGCCCGGGCAGCCCACCGGCGCCCGCCGCCGTCTCGGGCGTCGTCACCGTATGGCTCCGGGCTCCGGGCTCGGGATGGCGGTGCTGCGGCGGCTGGCGCTGGGCCGGGGTGGCGGTGGTTCGTGGGGCGGCACGGCGGTGCTCCGGCGGCTAGCGCTGGGCCGGGGTCGCGGCGGCCGCGGCGAGCGCGGCGGCGGGCAGCGCGTCGAGCACGCGGGCGACCGCCTCGTCGTCGTGCGCGGCCGAGACGAACCAGGCCTCGAAGACGGACGGCGGCAGCGACACCCCCGCATCGAGCATCGCGTGGAAGAACGGCGCGTAGCGGAAGGACTCCTGGTCGCGGGCCTCGTCGTAGTCGCGGGGCGCCGTGGCGCGGAAGGCGATCGAGAACAGGCTCCCGGCCCGGCTGACGGCGTGCACCACGCCGGCTGCGGTGAGCGCGGCCGAGGTCGCGTCGGCGAGGGCTGTCGCGACCGTGTCGATGCGCCGGTAGACCTCGTCGTCCGCCGCGCGCAGCGTCGCCAGCCCGGCGGCCACCGCGATCGGGTTCCCGCTCAGCGTGCCGGCCTGGTACACGGGTCCGAGCGGCGCCAGCTGGTCCATGAGCCTCGCGGGCCCGCCGACCGCCGCCAGCGGCAGCCCGCCGCCGACGACCTTGCCGAACGTCACGAGGTCCGGTGTGAACGGGACGGGGTCGATGCCCCACCAGCCCGCGGGTCCCACCCGGAAACCGGTGAGCACCTCGTCGAGGATGAGCAGGGCGCCGTGCTCGTGCGTGAGCGACGCGAGCGCGGCGTCGAACCCCTGGCTCGGCGCGACGACGCCCATGTTGGCGGCGGCCGCCTCGATGATGACCGCGGCGATGCGGCCCTCGTGCGCCTCGAACACCGCCCGGACGGTGGCCAGGTCGTTGTAGGGCACGACGAGGGTCTGGCCCGCGATCGGGGCCGGCACGCCCGCGGACCCCGGCAGGGCGAGCGTGGCGATGCCCGAGCCGGCGTCGGCCAGCAGCCCGTCCGAGTGTCCGTGGTAGTGACCGGCGAACTTCACCAGCAGGTCGCGTCCGGTGGCGCCGCGCGCCAGCCGGATCGCGGTCATCGTCGCCTCGGTCCCCGTGGACACCAGGCGCAGGCGCTCGACGAGGCCGCCCCCGGACCGCCGCACCCGGTCCCGGACCAGCTCGGCCAGGTCGGTCTCCCCGGGGGTCGACGCGCCGAAGCCGAGCCCCTGGGCGGCGGCGGCCTGCACGGCCGCCACGACGGCCGGGTGCGCGTGGCCGAGGAGCGCCGGACCCCATGACCCGACGAGGTCCACGTACCGGTGGCCCTCGACGTCGGTCACGTAGGGTCCGGACCCGGACACCAGGAAGCGCGGCGTGCCCCCGACGGACCGGTAGGCGCGCACCGGCGAGCTCACGCCACCGGGCATCACCCCTTGGGCGCGGGCGAACTCGTCGGCGTTCGTCGTCATCGCGGGCCTGCCGCCGCGGTCGCGGGTGCGGCGGTGAGCGCCGCCCGGTTCGTCGTCATCGCAGCCAGCCTGCCAGCTCGACCGCCCAGTACGTCAGGACCGCCTCCGCGCCCGCCCGCCGGATCGAGAGCACCGACTCCTCGACGGCCCGGCGCCGGTCGATCCAGCCGTGCGCCGCCGCCGCCTCGATCATCGCGTACTCGCCGGACACCTGGTACGCCCAGACCGGCACCGTGCTGACGGCGGCCGCGTCGGCCAGGACGTCGAGGTAGCTCATCGCGGGCTTGACCATGACGACGTCGGCGCCCTCGGCGAGGTCGAGCGTCACCTCGCGCAGGCCCTCGCGGCGGTTGGCGGGATCCAGCTGGTACGTGCGGCGGTCGCCCTGCAGCGACGACTGCACCGCCTCGCGGAACGGCCCGTAGAAGGCGGACGCGTACTTGGCCGCGTAGCCGAGGATCGCGGTGTCGACGAACCCGGCGTCGTCCAGGGCGTCGCGCACGGCCGCGACCTGGCCATCCATCATCCCGGACAGGCCGAGCAGCTGGGACCCGGCCGCCGCCTGGACCAGCGCCATGTCGCGGTACCGGACGAGGGAGGCGTCGTTGTCCACCCGGCCGGCGCCGTCGAGCACCCCGCAGTGGCCGTGGTCGGTGAACTCGTCCAGGCACAGGTCGGTCTGCACGACGAGCGCGTCACCCGCCGCCGCGACGGCCACCCGGGTGGCGACGTTGAGGATGCCGTCCGGGTCGGTGGCGCCGGAGCCGGCCGCGTCCTTGTGCTCCGGCACGCCGAAGAGCATGACGCCGCCGATGCCGGCTGCTGCGGCTTCGTCGATCGCCCGGCGGAGCGAGTCGAGGGAGTGCTGGACGACGCCGGGCATCGACGCGATCGGCATCGGCTCGGTGATCCCTTCGCGGACGAACATCGGCAGCACCAGCTGGGCCGGGTGGATCCGCGTCTGGGCGACGAGCCGGCGCATGGCCGGCGTCGCGCGCAGGGTGCGCGGGTGCACGCCGCTCATGCGCCCACCCCCGCCAGGTCGGCCGCCCCGGCGGCGAGCAGCTCGCCCGCCACCTGCGCGGCCAGGGCCTCGACGGCGTCCGTCCGGTCGGCATCCGGTGCCGCGACGGCAGCCGTCCCGGTGACGGCGGGCCCCCGGTCGCCGCCCGGCGCCGCCGTGCCGCGCCCGGCCGGCAGCGTTGCGGCCGCCGCCGACGACAGCCACGCGGTCCCGTCGAGCCGGTAGACGCGCGCGTCGAGCCGCAGCTCGTCGCCGACCCACCGCGCGTGCACCCCCACCGGCGCCGAGCAGCCGGCCTCCAGCAGCGCCAGCACGCGGCGCTCCGCCTCGACCGCGGCACGGGTCGCGGGATCGTCGAGCATCGCCACCAGGTCCTCCTCCCCGGCTCGTACCTCGACTGCGAGGGCGCCCTGGCCGGGCGCCGTGGGCCAGTCGTCGAGGCCGAACCGCTCGGTCGCCGCGTCGGACCGACCGAGGCGGTCCAGCCCTGCGGCGGCCAGCAGCACCGCGTCGAGGTCGCCGCCGGCGACCTTCCCCAGCCGCGTGTCCACGTTGCCGCGCACGTCGACCACCTCCAGGTCGGGCCGTCGGGACCTCAGCTGTGCCACCCGGCGCGGCGAGCCGGTGCCGACGCGCGCGCCCGGGGGCAGCTCGGCGAGCGTCCGGCCGTCGCGGGCGCACAGCGCGTCGCGGGCGTCGGCCCGGGCGGGATGGGCGGCGACGACGAGCCCGGGCTCCGGCGCCGTCGGCAGGTCCTTGAGCGAGTGCACGACGAGGTCGCACTCGCCGTCGAGCAGCGCCCGGCGCAGCGCCGCGGCGAACACTCCGGTGCCGCCCAGCTGGGCGAGCGGTCGCGTGGACACGTCGCCCTCGGTCCGGACGGTGACGATCGTCGTCGGCCGGCCGGTCGCGGCGGTCAGCGCCTCCGCCACGGTCGTCGTCTGGGCGACCGCGAGCGCGCTGCCCCGCGTGCCGACGCGCAGCGGCGCGCTCATCGCGCGGCTCCGGCGAGGCTCCCGGCGGGCAGCGCGGTCGCCGCACCCGTGCGCGACCCGGTCATCGCACCGACCCCGCGACCGCGCCGGTCGCGGGCAGGTCCGGCCACGGGCCGAGCTCGGTGACGTGCGGGCGCTGCTCGTCGGGGACGTCGTCGAGCCGCTCGACGACGAGGTCCACGAGCCCCGCCACGAACGCCGGGTGGGTCCCGGGGGTGGCGACGCGGATGGCGAGCATCCCGTGGCCGGCGGCCGTCGCTGCGGCCTCGGTGTCGAGGTCCCAGACGACCTCCATGTGGTCGCTGACGAACCCGATCGGCACCACGACCAGGGCCTCGACCCCGTCGGCCGCGAGCTGGTCGACGGCGGCGTTGATGTCCGGCTCGAGCCAGGGCACCGACGGCGAGCCGCTGCGCGACTGGTAGACGAGGCTCCACGGCGTGCCGGCCGGCACCGCCTCGGCCACGACGGCCCGCGCCACCGCCAGGTGCTGCGCGACGTAGGCGCCCCCGGGCCCGAAGGCGGGGCCGGACGCCGCCGCGGCGGCCATCGGGATGGAGTGCGTGACGAACAGGACGTGCGTGCGCGCGCCGGGCCGCTCGTCGTCGATCCGGGCCAGTGCCGCGCGCACCCCCTCGATGAAGGGTGTGACGAAACCCGGGTGGTCGAAGTACTCGCGGAGCTTGGCGATGCTCATCTCGTCGACCAGCCCGGTCTCGTCGAGCGCGCGGTGGAAGTCCTCGAGGTACTGCCCGACGCCGGAGTACGACGTGTACGCGCTGGTCACCAGGGCGAGGAGGTGGTCGTCGCCGGCGGCGTGGGCCGCCTGCACGGCGTCGGCCATGAACGGGGCCGAGTTGCGGTTGCCCCAGTAGACCGGCAGGTCGAACCCGCGGCGGGCGAGCTCGGCCTCGAGGGCGGCCTTGAGCGCCCGGTTCTGGGCGTTGATCGGGCTGACGCCGTCGTGGGCACGGTAGTGGTGGGCCACCTCTTCGAGCCGCTCGTCCGGGACGCCCCGCCCGCCGGTGACGCGCCGCAGGAAGGGGATGACCTCGTCCTGACCTTCCGGCCCGCCGAAGCTCGCGAGCAGGATCGCGTCGACCTTCACGCGAGCACCTCGGCGATCTCGTCGACCTCGATGCGCCGGCCCGTGTAGAACGGCGTCTCCGTGCGGACGTGGCGCCGGGCGTCCGTGTCGCGCAGGTGGCGCATGAGGTCCACCAGGTCCACCAGCTCCGGCGCCTCGAGCGCCAGGATCCACTCGTAGTCGCCCAGACCGAACGCGGCGACCGTGTTCGACAGCACGGAGCGGTGCGACGCGCCCTTGCGACCGTGGTCGGCGAGCATGGCGCGGCGCTCCTCGGGCGGCAGCAGGTACCACTCGTAGGACCGGACGAACGGGTAGACCGTCAGCCAGCGCTGCGGCGGCAGGCCGCGCAGGAAGGCCGGCTGGTGCGCCGCGTTGAACTCGGCCTCCCGGTGGACGCCGAGCACGTGCCACGTGGGCAGCAGCGTGGCCAGCGGCTCGCTGCGCCGCAGCGTGCGCAGCGCGGCCTGCAGCCGCTCCGGTGCCGGCCCGTGCAGCCATACCATGAGTTCTGCGTCGGCGCGGATGCCCGACACGTCGTAGAAGCCGCGCACGGTGACGCCGCTGGCCTCCACCTCGGCGAGCGCCGGGGTCAGGTCTGCCGTGACGGCCCGCCGGGCCGGGTCTCGGTGCAGGACGGCCCACAGCGCGTAGCCGAGCGGGTCGTGGTCGGGGGTGGCGACGCCAGCGGACGATTCGGTCACGGGACCATGGTCCTGCGTCCAGGGCTGACGACGAAACGAGGCGGACGGTCCGTCAGATAACGGCGGCCATCGGTCCGCGGTCGCGCCGGCGTGGCCGGGCCCGCGCTGCCGCCCCGGACCGCCGAGAGCTCAGCCGCGGGCATGCACGGCCGCGACGATCCTGGTCAGCACCTCCGGGTCGGTGTCCGGCGGCACGCCGTGCCCGAGGTTGACGATGTGCGCCGGCGCGGCCTCGCCGCGGCGCAGCACGTCGGCGACGTGCTCGGCGAGCACCGGCCACGGCGCCGCGAGCAGCGCGGGGTCGATGTTGCCCTGCAGCGGGACCGTGCCCCCGAGGCGCCGGGAGGCTTCGTCGAGCGGCAGCCGCCAGTCGACCCCGACGACGTCCGCGCCGACGCCGTGCATCGCGGCCAGCAGCTCGCCCGTGCCGACTCCGAAGTGGATCACCGGGACGCCCAGCGCGCGCACGCCGGCCAGGGCCCGGGCCGAGTGCGGCGCCACCCGGGTCACGTAGTCGTCGAGCGACACCGAGCCGACCCACGAGTCGAACAGCTGCACCACCGAGGCGCCCGCGGCGACCTGCGCGAGGAGGAACGCGCCGGCCACGTCGGCGCACCAGTCGAGGAGCGCGTCCCAGGTCGCCGGATCGGTGCGCATCAGGGCGCGGGCACGCAGCTGGTCGCGCGACGGCCCCCCTTCGACCAGGTACGACGCGAGCGTGTAGGGCGCTCCGGCGAAACCGACGAGCGGTGTGCTGCCGAGCGCACCGACCGCGCGGGCGACGCCCGCGGCGACGGGTGCGAGCGCCGCCGGGTCCAGCCGCGGCAGCCGCGCCACGTCGTCCGCCGTCCGCACCGGCGAGCCGAGCACCGGCCCGCGCCCGGGGACGATCCGCACGTCGACGCCGGCCAGCGCCACGGGCACGACGATGTCGCTGAAGAAGACCGCCGCATCCACCCCGTGCCGCCGCACCGGCTGCAGCGTCAGCTCGCTGGCCAGCTCCGGGTCGAGGCACGCATCCAGCATCTCGACGCCCTCGCGCGCCGCCCGGTACTCCGGCAGCGAGCGGCCGGCCTGCCGCATGAACCACACCGGCGGCACCGGCGGGCGGTCCCCGCGGCACGCCCGGACCAGCGGGGAGCCGGCCGTGCGGCCGGTGGCGAGCGGGTGGTCGGGGGGCAGTGTCACGCGGTGAACGCTACAGAGCGGACACTGGTGCCGTGCTGCTGTGCCTGTCCGCGAACCATCGCAACGCCAGCTTCGAGCTGCTCGAGCGTCTGTCGCTCGACGTCCCCGGTGCCACCCAGGCGCTCCTCAAGGCCGTCCCGGAGGGCGCCGGAGCCGTGGTCCTGGCGACCTGCAACCGGTTCGAGGCGTACCTGGACGTCGTCGACCACCCGGACCCGGTGCCGGCGGAACCGCTGCTCGAGGCGCTCGCGGAGGCCGGCGGCGTGCCGCCCGACGAGATGCGCGGCTCGCTGTCGGTGCACCGCGGCGAGGCGGTCGCCGTGCACCTGTTCGCGGTGTCGAGCGGCCTCGAGTCCGTCGTCGTCGGCGAGGAGGAGATCGCGGGGCAGGTGCGCCGGGCGCTCGAGGCAGCCCGGGACCGGGGCACGACGACCGGTGAGCTGGAGCGGCTGTTCCAGCGCGCGGTGTCCACCAGCCGCGGGGTCAAGAACCGCACCGGCCTGGGCGGTGCCGGCCGCTCGCTCGTCCGGTTCGCGCTCGACCTGGCGGCGACCCGCATCCCCGACTGGTCGAGGGCGCACGTGCTCGTCGTCGGCAGCGGCCGCTACGCCGGGGCGAGCGTCGCCGCGCTGCGGGAGCGCGGCGCGCTCGACATCCGCGTGTTCTCGCCGTCCGGCAAGGGTGCCGCGTTCGCCGCCACGCGGGGGCTGGCGCTCGAGACGGACCTGGCTGCGGCGGTCGCCGCGGCGGACCTCGTCGTCACCGCGAGCACGGGGCTCGTGCTGCCGGCGGAGCTGGTCGGAGCGGGGCGTCCGCTGCTCGTCATCGACCTCGGCATGCCGCGCAACGTCGAGCCTGCGGTGGCGCGGATCGAGGGCGTCGAGGTCCTCGACCTGGACACCATCCGGGTGCACGCGCCGCTGGAGCACGCCCTGGCGCACGACGAGGCGCGCGCGCTCGTCGGCTCCGCCGCCGCCGAGTTCGCGGTGGACGCCGCCGCGGCGCCGGCGATCTCGGCGCTGCGCCGGCTGGTCGCCGACACGCTCGACAACGAGATCGCGCGGGCGCGCTCGCGGGGTGCGGGCGACGAGGCCGAGGCGGTGCTGCGGCACTTCGCCGGTGTGCTGCTGCACCGGCCCTCGGTCCGCATCCGCGAGCTCGCCGGCAGCGGCCGGACGGAGGAGGTGCTGGCGGCACTGGAGCTGTTGCACGGCATCCGTCCGGGCGCCGTCTCCGACGAGGACTGAGGCCCGCCCGGACGTGTGCCGCGCCGTGTGGCGCCGCCCCCCCTGCGGCGGCGACACGGCGACCGCGACGTGACGCGGGCCTGACGCACACGCTAAGGGAACTCACAGGCTTTCCGCGTCCGCCTGGGGACGGATCCTGCGGGCGGCGATCCCGTCCAGGTGGCGGAATCCCCTCCCGGCTCGCCGGCTGCCCGCCTACCATGCGAGGCGCAAGCACCCCATGACCGGCGGACCGTTGAGAGAGACGGTGGCCGGCGACAAGGAAGAGCAGGCACGTGTCTCTCATCGTGCAGAAGTACGGCGGGTCCTCGGTGTCGGACGCGCAGGCCGTCAAGCGCGTCGCCAAGCGCATCGCCGAGGCCAGACGGGCCGGCAACGACCTGGTGGTGGTCGTCTCCGCGATGGGCGACACCACGGACGAGCTCCTCGACCTCGCGGCCCAGGTGACGCCGCTGCCGCCGCAGCGCGAGCTCGACATCCTCCTCACCGCCGGCGAGCGCATCTCGATGGCGCTGCTGGCGATGGCGATCAACAACCTCGGCGTCAAGGCGAAGAGCTTCACCGGGCAGCAGGCCGGCGTCATCACGGATGCGGTGCACGGGCGCGCGCACATCGTCGACGTGGTGCCGCACCGCATCCGGGAGACGATCGAGAAGGGCCAGGTGGCGATCGTCGCCGGCTTCCAGGGCGTCACCGCCGAGACGAACGACGTCACCACCCTCGGCCGCGGCGGCTCGGACACCACGGCCGTCGCGCTCGCGGCCGGCCTCGGCGCGGATGTCTGCGAGATCTACACCGACGTCGACGGCGTGTTCACCGCCGACCCGCGGATCGTGCCGACCGCCCGCAAGCTCGAGCGCGTCACGTACGAGGAGATGCTCGAGCTGGCGGCGTCCGGCGCCAAGGTGCTGGCGCTGCGCAGCGTCGAGTACGCGCGTCGCTACAAGGTCCCGATCCACGTGCGCTCGTCGTTCTCGACGCGCCCCGGGACGCTGGTCATCGAGGAGGAAGCCATGGAGCAGCCGATCATCTCGGGCGTCGCGCACGACCGGTCGCAGGCCAAGATCACGGTCGTCGGCGTGCCCGACGTGCCGGGCAAGGCCGCGCAGATCTTCCAGGTGGTCGCCACGGCCGGCGCCAACATCGACATGATCGTGCAGAACGTCAGCGCCGCGAAGACCGGCCTGACGGACATCTCGTTCACGCTGCCGGCGAGCGACGGCACGACGGCCACCACCGCGCTGCGCGGCGTGCAGGGCGAGATCGGGTTCGAGTCGCTGCAGTACGACGACACGATCGGCAAGCTCTCGCTCATCGGCGCGGGCATGAAGTCGCACCCCGGGGTCTCGGCGCGGCTGTTCGGGGCGCTCTCCGCCGCGGGCATCAACATCGAGATGATCTCGACCTCGGAGATCCGGATCTCCGTGGTGACGCGGGCGGACTCCTTGGACGACGCGGTGCGCGCGGTGCACACGGCGTTCGAGCTGGACGTCGAGTCGGGCGAGGCCGTGGTGTACGGAGGGACGGGACGATGAGCGGGGTGTCGGTGGCGGTCGTCGGCGCGACCGGGCAGGTCGGCGGCGTGATGCGCCGTCTGCTCGACGAGCGGGACTTCCCGGTGGCCTCGATCCGGTACTTCGCCTCCGCCCGTTCCGCGGGCCGCACGCTGCCCTGGCGCGGGACGGACGTCGTCGTCGAGGACGTCGCCAGCGCCGACCTGTCGGGCATCGACATCGCGCTGTTCTCGGCCGGCGGCGGCACGTCGAAGGAGTGGGCGCCGAGGTTCGCGGCGGCCGGGGCGGTCGTCGTCGACAACTCGTCGGCCTGGCGCAAGGACCCGCGGGTGCCGCTCGTGGTGAGCGAGGTGAACCCGCACGTGCTCGACGAGATCCCGCTGGGGATCGTCGCGAACCCGAACTGCACCACGATGGCCGCGATGCCGGTGCTCAAGCCGCTGCACGACGAGGCCGGGCTGCGTCGTCTCGTCGTCTCCACCTACCAGGCGGTGTCGGGTGCCGGCCTGGCCGGCGTCCAGGAGCTCGACCGGCAGGTGCGTGCCGCCGTGACGCAGGACACCACCGCGCTGACGCACGACGGCCGGGCCGTGGAGTTCCCCGAGCCGGTGAAGTTCCCGCGGACCATCGCGTTCGACGTGGTGCCGTTCGCCGGCAACCTCGTCGACGACGGGCTGCGCGAGACCGACGAGGAGCAGAAGCTCCGCCACGAGAGCCGCAAGATCCTGCAGATCCCGGACCTGCTGGTGAGCGGCACGTGCGTGCGGGTGCCGGTGTTCACCGGCCACTCGCTGTCCATCAACGCCGAGTTCGAGCGGCCGATCTCGCCGGAGCGCGCCTACCGGCTGCTCGACGGCGCGCCGGGCGTGCTGCTGGCGGACGGCGACGTGCCGACCCCGCTCGCGGCAGCCGGCATCGACCCGTCGCTGGTCGGCCGGATCCGGCCTGACGAGGGCGTGCCGGACGGCCGTGGCCTGGCGCTGTTCGTCTCCAACGACAACCTGCGCAAGGGTGCCGCGCTGAACGCGATCCAGATCGCCGAGCTCCTGGTGGCGCGCCGGTTCGCCGCCGCCTGATCGGGCTCGCCCGCCCGCACGCGCGGCCTGCCGCGCAACCGGGTCGCTCGGGCGGTCCACCGGTCGAGCGGGGGCCCGGCTCGGCCCGTCTGCGCGCTCCGGGCCCCCGGCCGCATCCGGCGGCACAGGGAAGGAGGATCGCCGACCGCCGCGAGATACCACCAGGCGGCTCGCTCGTCGGGCGAACCGCGGTGCCAGCCCGCGCGCACGTCACGGAGGAGACGATCGGGCGGCTCGCCCGTGGGACGAAGCGCGTCGTGCGCCGGCCGGTCGGACGCCCTGCCGCGACGGGGTCATCGGGTCCGGACCGGGGCCGGTCCTCAGCGCGGCGTCAGCCGGAAGATCCGCAGCTCGCGACCAGCGGCACGCTCGTAGCCGCGGTACCCCGGCCAGTTCCGCTCGAGCAGGGCCCAGGTCGCCTCACGCTCGTCGGGACCGACGAGCGTGGCGAGCACCCCGAAGCGCCGCCCCCGCACGTCCGCCGCCGCCTCCGGGTGGGCCAGCAGGTTGGCGGTCCACGCCGGATGCCGTCCCCGGGCGAAGTTGCTGCCCGTGACGAGCAGGTCGTCGCCGTCGGGGCAGTACATGAGCTCGGTCTGCCGTGGCTCGCCGGTGCGGGCGCCGATGGTGTGCAGCACGAGCGAGGGCACCAGCGCGCCGGAGAGCGGGGTGCGGCCACCCGTCAGCCGGCGGGTGGCCCGCTCCAGCGGCGGCATGATGCGTGGGCCGATCGCGCGGAACGGGCGGGTGCGCGAGAGCCACGCGACCGGACGGCGCAGGAACCGGGGGAGCACCGGGTCATTGTGTCCCCAGCGCACGACGGCGCCCGTGCGAGCCGGACCGTGCGCTCAGGCGCGTGCCGACCAGCAGGATCGAGGCGTGCAGCGACGGCGTGCCGGCGATCGTCATCACGGTCATGGTGCTCGGCATCGACCTGCTCGCGGCGGCGGTCGCCCACTACGTGCTGCAGCAGACCATCCTGCGCGGCCAGCCCGCGGAGGCGCCGCTCGCGCGGGCACGGGGTCGCGACCTCAAGGGCACGGTGTCGCAGGCCTGCTCCGTCGCGGGCATCGCCGCGGCGGCCGTGCGCCGTACCCGCCTCGACGGCTGGATCTGGGTCGCGCAGGCGTTCTTCGTCGGGGTCGCGGTGATGTGGCTGGTGCCGGACCGACGCATCGAGCGGGCGCTCGTCGAGGAGCCCCAGGCCCGCGCCTGACGCGGCGGCTGTGCCGCTTCAGCGTCGGGGTGGCGGGCTCGAACCCACGCCCCCTGCGTCCCGGACGTGGTGTGGCGCGCGTGGTCGGGTTCCCGGCACTGCCGGTGATCCGCGGCTGACCGTCATCTGGGTTCGTGGGCTCGGTCCGTGTCGCAAAATCGCTGGTGCCGCTCATGGTCAGGGACCAACGTCCCGCCTCCGTCGGCTCAGCCGGTCAAGAGTGAAGCAGACGGCACCAACGTCGGTGCGGTCCGCGGGCACCCGTCGTCGGCGCCCGCGCGCGACGACCGGTGCGTCCGTGCGACCACCGCGGGAGGCCGACCATGAAGGCATGGCAGTTCACGAACACCAATGAGCCTCTGGTCCTCAACGAGGTCGCCGAGCCCACCGCCGGGCCGGGCGAAGTCATCCTCGACATCAAGTCCGCGGGCTTGTGTCACTCCGACGTCGGGGCGATGACGGACCCTGGTTGGCTCGCGCTGATCCCGAACCGCCCGATCACCATCGGCCACGAGATCGCCGGCGTGGTCACCGAGCTCGGTGAGGGCGTGACCGATGTCAGGATCGGGGACCGGGTCGGCGTCTGCCCGACGGCGTCCGCGCTGGCCCCCGGCTACGGCCGCGATGGTGGCTTCACGTACAAGCACCGGGTGCTCGCCGGTGACCTCGTCCCGATGCCCGAGGGGCTCAGCTTCGACATGGCCGCGCTCGGCACCGACGCGGGGATGACTTCGTACCAGGCCATCGTGGTTCGTGGTGGGCTCAAGCCCGGCATGAAGGTCGGCGTCATCGGGCTCGGTGGCCTCGGCCAGATCGGCGCCCGGGTCGCCGTGGTCAAGGGTGCGGAGGTGCACGTCGCCGAGATCAACAAGGACGCTTGGCCACTGGCGACGGAGATCGGCGCGACCTCGGTCGTCTCCGACGTGAGCGAGTGGGCAGGGCGGGGACTCGACCTCATCGTGGACTACGCCGGCTTCGGCACGACGACGGCCGGCGCACTCAAGGCCGTCGGCTTCGACGGGCGCGTCGTCCAGGTAGGCATGGGCCGGCTCGAGACAACCCTCGACATCCGGGACCTGATTCTCAACAAGGTCCAGCTCCTGGGCTCGGTGGGCGGCACCAAGGAGGATGTCGCGGCCGTCTACGAGCTCATCGCCTCCGGTGACCTCAAGCCGGTGATCCACACGATCGCGTTCGAGGAGATCCCCGAGGGCCTCGAGCGGCTGCATCGCGGCGAGGTGAGCGGGCGCCTCGTCGCGCACATTGCCGATTGAGGGTCACTCGGCGGCACACGTCTCCCACTGCCCCTCCTCTGTCTGTCACTGAGGGCGGGCGCGGGCTCGTGCCGACGGGTCGGAGCACGTCGACGGCGTAGGCGCCGACCGGGCTGTCGAGCGTCGCGATCACCTGGCCCTCAGGCAGGGCCTGGGCGGCACTCCGCCGACCAGCGGCAGCGGACGCAGTGAAGGCCCCCGGCCAGCGTCTCCGCCGGTCAGGGGCCTCCGCTTCGGCGTCGGGGTGGCGGGATTCGAACCCACGACCTCTTCGTCCCGAACGTGCCGAGAGAGGCGATTCCCCTGGTCATGGGGGCCTCCGGGTGTCTCCGGGACCATGCGGTGCACCGTCGGGGTGATTGCGGGGTGAGCGTCAGGAGGCGGTGATGGCGAACTTGCTGGGAGTGCCCGGCACCGTGATCTGGACGGTGCCGAACCTGCGTTCGTGCGAGTGTCGCTTCTCGAACGTCCAGTGGGCCGGCCGCGATGCGTCGGGGTCACTCCTCCGGTGAAGGCCATTGGGGGCTACTCGACCGACGCGATCTACCCCGGGAACCGTCTTCTTTTTCGTTATACGATATGCGGATGGTGAGCGACGAGCAGATCCAGGGGTGGGCCGACGAGGCCGAAGCGGGATACGACGTCGACATCCTCAAGCGTCGCGGCCGTGGGCGTCCTGGTCGCGGGGCTCAACCGATGCAGGTCGTGGCGGTCCGGTTGACCGCCGAGGAGCTCGACGCTCTCGACGCGGCGGCAGCCAAGAACGACATGAGCAGGTCCGAGGCGATCCGGGCCGCGCTGGCCCACTTCGCTGCGTGAAGGTCCACCGGAGCGCGCTCAAGCACGGCGTCTCGCCGGAGGACGCGATCCAGGCGGCAGAGTGGTCGCTGTGGATCGAGCCCCTCGACGAGGACGGCGCTCCACGCCGAGAGCTGCGCCTGGGCTTCGACACCGGAGCCCGGTTGCTGGAGACGGCGGTACTCGTCCTCGAGAGCGGCGACGAGATGGTCATCCACGCGATGCCGGCTCGCACGACGTACCTCGACCTCCTGCCGTGATGACCGAGATCGGCACCCGGGCCATCCGTCGGCGCTCCCGACCGGGACTTCCGCTTCTGCCGCTGAGCAGCACGGCGTCATGGTGAACCGAGTGCATGCGTCGTCCGGTCTGCACTACGGGCCGCCGGAGAGGGCGTATCCGGTGTAGGCGTCCGTACCAGTCTTCAGGTAGACCGCCATGGTGCACGGCACCCCGAGCCGCTGTTGTTCGGCTTGTGGGGTGAGGGCTGCGATGAGGGGTTGGCCGACGACGGGCGGGACCGTGTCGACCGTGACGACCGGGTAGGGCGCATCGCCGGGTAACGCTGCTCCGAACCCCACGATCTCGGCGTGGGTCAGGCCGGGCGTGCCCCGCAGGTAGGTGCGCCCGCAGTAGCTGATGTGGTCCGGCGTTCCCGACCACACGCCGTAGGCGGCGCGGTAGGCGAGGGCTCCGCCAGCGGCGAGGATCACGCAAAGGACGACGACGATGCTCGCCAGTCGACGCCTCGTCACGCCCGGCTCCACATGCACCACCGCTGTTGCACCACCGCTGTCGCGACGAGGCTAGCGCCGGGCTCGGCCTGCCACGCCAGGAACGAGAACTGAGAATCGCTCGGGTCGCACACGGGTTGAACCTCGGGACTCCCACCGCACGCCGGTCCTCCTGCGGTCGGGTCTGCGCCGCACAGCGTTCCGCTCTTGGCCGCGTCGCCCCGCCCGGATGGCTCCAGGCGATCGCCCAGGGCTTCCCCGAGTCCGGAGGCTGGCAAGGGAACGCGCGTAAGTTCGCCCCATGCACGTCGAGCACCTGGCCGGCGTCCCGCTCGACGGCGCCCAAGGTGTCGCGATGACCATGCTCGCCCCAGGCACCGAGCCCGAGCGAGTCCGCGTTGATGTCGCGGTGCTGGCCCCCGAGTCGACACTGCCGAAGCACCCGGCTGGTCGTGACCAAGTCTTCTACGTCCTCGCGGGCAGCGGGCAGGTCGCCGGCGGGGACGACGTCCCAGTCGACGTCGGTCCCGGCTCACTCGTGCTCTGGGATGCAGGGGAGCACCACACCACGTGGGCGACGAGCGAACTGACCGCGATCATCGTGCAGCGGGGCAGAGTCTGACGGTCACCGAGGAGCGGGGTGATCTCGGGGTGACTCTCCGAGCCCGCGAACGCGAACCACATCGGTGAAAGACGGAAGGCCCCTGGTCTGACCAGGGGCCTTCCATTGCCTTCCGCGGTCGGGGTGGCGGGATTCGAACCCACGACCTCTTCGTCCCGAACGAAGCGCGCTACCAAGCTGCGCCACACCCCGTGAAGCGTCCCCAGGGTAACGGATCACGGGCCAGGGACGAAAACGGCCTCGATGCGTGCGGCGGCCCGGGTGCGTGGCCGTGCCGTGGCGCGCTCCGGTCAGGAGGCGACGGCGGTGAGGGTCAGCAACGTCGCCTCGGGGCGGGTCGCGAACCGCACCGGCGCGTACGGCGACGTGCCCAGGCCTGCGGAGACGTGCAGCCACGTCGAACCCGCGCCTCCGGAGCGGTCCGGCCGGGCGCCGGGCCAGCCGTGCAACCCCTTGGCGCGTCCCGGGTCGAGGTCGCTGTTCGTCGTGAGCGCGCCGAGGAAGGGCAGGCCGATCTGCCCGCCGTGCGTGTGCCCGGCGATCGCGAGGTCCACCCCGTCGCCGCGGAACGCCTCCAGCACCCGCCGGTACGGCGCGTGCGTGACGCCGACGTGCAGGTCGACGTCGCCCGCCGTGCGTGCGTCGTCGGCTCCTCCGGCGGGCGGCATCTCGTCGATGTCGAGGTGGGCGTCCGCGGTCCCGACGAAGGAGACCCGTCGCCCGTCGAGGTCGAGGGCGCCGCGATGGTTGTCGAGGTCGAGCCAGCCGGCGGCGGCGAAGCGTGCCACGAGCTCGCGCCACGGCAGGTTCACGGGTGCGGTGGGCGTGGTGCGGGCGTCCGGCATCAGGTAGCGCGCCGGGTTCTTGGGGCGCGGGCCGACGAAGTCGTTCGAGCCCAGCACGAACACGCCCGGCAGCGCCAGCAGCGGCTCGAGCGCGTCCAGCAGCGGCGTCATCGCGTCGAGGTGCGCCCAGTTGTCGCCGGTGTCGACGACGACGTGCGGCCGCCACGTCGCCAGGTCCCGCACCCAGTCGACCTTGCGCCGCTGGGAGGGCGTCAGGTGCAGGTCGCTGATGTGCAGCACGCGCAACGGGTCCTGGCCGGGCGGCAGCACCGGGACGGTGACGTGCCGCAGCGCGTACCAGCGGACCTCGACCAGCGCACCCCATGCGAGCGCGCCGGCACCGGCGAGCGCGAGCGCGCCCAGGGTGCGCGCCGCCGGCGACGTGGAGGGCACCCCTGGCCTACTTCTTGCCGTTGGGCGGACCCGCGGGCGGGGATGGGTTGTTCTGGGTGGTCGTCGGCGCGCTGCTCGTCGTGGCCGTCGGCTGCGCGGGCGGTGGCTGCGCACCCTGCCCGTTGGACAGCGTGAGCGTCACGGTGGACCCGCGCGGCGCATTGCCGGTGGGCGACTGTGCGACGACCGTCCCGGCGGCGGAGGGGTCGGTCGCCTGCGTCGGGGAGATCGCGACCGTGAACCCGGCGGCCTGCAGGCTGCTGGTGGCCTGGTCCTGCGGCAGGCCCACCACCGGTGGCACCGGGACCAGGTCGCCGTAGAGCTCCTTGGTGCCCGGGGGTGCGAAGTCGGGCACGTGCTTGCCGGCCATGAACTGGTCCATGAACTCACGCCAGATGGGTGTGGGGATGTCGGCGCCGTACGGCCCGGCGTACCGGCCGGAGTACGACCTGCCCCCGATCGTCATGCCGTGCAGCGGCGTCATCCCGTTCGGGTTGCCCACCCACACGGCGGAGGCGCGCAGGGGCGTGTAGCCGACGAACCACAGGTACTCGGCCTGGGTCGTGGTACCGGTCTTGCCGGCAGCCGGATAGGGGGGCGTGCCAACGGTGGCGGCGGTGCCCTTCCACACGCTCTTCAGCGCATAGTTGACGGCCGAGGCGATGCGGGGCTCCAGCTTCTGCTGGCAGTTGGCCGAGGGGACCGGCAGGTCCTTGCCGTTGGCGTCGACGACCCGCGTGATGGCGATCGGCTGGCAGAACGTGCCGTTGTCCGCGAACGCGGCGAACGCGCCGGCCATGGCCAGCGGGGTCACGTTGTCCGACCCGATGACGTTCGCGGGCCGGGCGACGATGTTCTTCCCGGCCCCGGCGCCGGACGGCTGGGTGATGCCGAGGTCGGCGGCGTCCTGCATGACGTTGCAGAGGTCGACCTGCTGCGCCATCACGAGGTATGCGGAGTTGACCGAGTTCTTCGTCGCGTCGATGGCGTTCATGTAGCCGCCATTGCCCTCGGAGTTGCGGAACGTGTACGTGCCGCTGTTGGCGTACGGCTTGCCGCACGCGGTGAACGACGACAGCGGCAGCGACCGGAGGCGGCCGTCGATGGTCTGCGTCAGCGTGTGCCCGGTCTTCAGCCACTCGATGAGGGTGAAGGGCTTGAAGGACGACCCTGGGGCGAAGCCCTGCGAGCCCCCGTAGTCGTGCGACGTGTTCCAGTTGACCGCGGTCTGGCCGGGTCCCGGGTTCGCGACCGCCGAGTAGTCGCGGTTCTGCGCCATCGCCGTGATCTTGCCGGTGCCGGGCTCGACGACCGAGATCGCGGCGCCCACGCCGGACGGGTCGTTCGGCGGCACCTTGTCGTCGACGGCCTTGAGCGCCAGGGCCTGCTCACCGGGCACCAGCGTGGTGGTAATGGTCAGGCCGCCCTTGTACAGCAGCTGCTGACGCGCCGCCGTGGTCGGGCCGAACGCCGGGTCGTTGAGGATCACCTTGGTGACGTAGTCGCAGAAGAAACCGGAGCCGGGCACGGACTGGCCGGCCTTCATGCAGCCCTGCTGCACCGGCTTGGGGTTGAGCGTCGAGGCGATCGGGGTCGCGATGCCGGCCTGGTACTGCGCGTCGGTGATGTAGCCCTGGTCGTGCATCGTGCCGAGCACGGTGTTGCGCCGGACCTGGGCCTCGGCGGGGTGCAGCACGGGGTCCCACCTCGTCGGGCTCTGGGTGATCCCGGCGATCGTCGCGGCCTGCAGGTAGGTGAGGTCGCTGGCGTGCGTGCCGCCGAAGTAGTACTCCGCGGCCGCCTCCACGCCGTAGATCGAGTTGGCCCCGAACTGGGCGATGTTGAGGTAGGCCTCGAGGATCTGGTCCTTGCTCATCCGCTTCTCGAGCGAGATCGCCAGCTTGGCCTCGCGCAGCTTGCGCGCGTAGCCGGAGGTCCCGGAGTCGACCGTGACGGCCTGGTACGCCGCCTGCCGCGCCACCGGGTCCGCGATGTTCTGCGCCGCCTGGATCTCGACGTTCTTGATGTACTGCTGCGTGAGCGTCGAGGCGCCCTGCGTCTGGCCGCCGGCGAGGTTCTCGGCCATCGCGCGGAGCATGCCCTGCGGGTCGATGCCTGAGTGCTCGTAGAACCGCTTGTCCTCGATGGAGATGACGGCCTTCTGCATGATCGGTGCGATCTGCGAGAGCGGGACGATCACCCGGTTCTGGTCGTAGAACGTCGCCAGCTGCGTGCCGTCCGCCGCCAGGATCACGGACTTCTGCGGCAGCGCCGTGAAGTCGAGGTCCGTCGGCAGGCCGTTGAACGTCTCGGTGGTGAGGTTGGTCGCGCCGTTCGCCAGCGCCACCGCGGGCAGCCCGAGGCCGGCCGCGATGATGCCGCCGATCGCGGCGATGAGCACGAAGGAGAGCAGGAGCGCGACACCCTGGGCGGCGTGGCCCGTGGCGCGAGCGGCGCGACCGTTGCGGCCACGCGAGCGCGGGCGAGACGACATGGGTGCGAGCGTAGTTGGCGCCGCGGGGAGTGCGGCGGCCGGGCGACCGGCGGCACGGGGACCTCTACCGTTCCTGCACACGGTCCCATCACGTCCTGCCCCGCTCAGGCGGGGCGTTGCGGCGCCCGGCGGGACGTTCGGCCCTGTCGCAGCGACGCGCGACCCTCCCGCCGCGGGATCCGTTGTGAGAACGCTCCCAAACCTGCTCGTGGGGGGCTGACGGCTGTGCGCGGCGGCTGATATGACCCTTTCAGGCTCTCGTCATGCGACGCCGGAGCCGCTAGCGTCCGCCGATGGGGGCAGATGCCCGGACGAGCAGGGGGAGTGCGTTCGGTGAGCGTGGGGACGATGAAGGACGGCCACTGGACGGCGAGTGCGCGGTGCGGAGCGGGGCAGCTCGCTCCGGACGCGCTCTTCGTCGAAGGATCCGCGCAACGGGAGGCCCGCGCGGTCTGCGTGCTGTGCCCGGTGCGGCTGGAGTGCCTGGCTGACGCGCTGGACTCGCGCGCCGACTTCGGCGTCTGGGGCGGCATGACGGAGCGGGAGCGCCGTGCGCTGCTGCGCCGGCGCCCGGACGTCCGCTCGTGGCGGGCCGAGCTCGTCGCCGGGGCCGACGCCTCGCTCGGCGTCTGCTGAGGCGTCGCCTAGGGTGTGGGTCATGGCCACACGCTGGGAGTACGCCACCATCCCGCTGCTCGTCCACGCGACCAAGGCGATCCTCGACCAGTGGGGCGAGGACGGCTGGGAGCTCGTGACCGTCATCCCTGGCCCGGACGGGGGCCTGGTGGCCTACCTCAAGCGGGCCAAGGAGGCGTGATGACCGTCGCCGACCGGCTGGCCGAGCGCGGCCTGGTGCTGCCCGTGGTGGCCGCGCCCGTCGGCGCCTACCTGCCCGCGGTGCGGTCCGGAGCGCTCGTCCACACCTCGGGCCAGCTGCCGTTCGTCGCCGGCGAGCTGCCGGCCACCGGCATCGTCGGCGGCGCCGTGACACCGCAGACCGCGCAGCACCTGGCCGCGACCGCCGCGCTGAACGCGGTGGCAGCGGTGGCCGCGCTGCTCGCCGAGGAGACCGGTGAGGAGCCCGCGGTGGCGCTCGAGCGCGTCACCAGGGTCGTCAAGGTCGTCGGCTTCGTCGCGAGCGACCCGTCGTTCACCGGTCAGCCCGGTGTCGTCAACGGAGCGAGCCAGCTGTTGGGCGACCTGTTCGGGGACGCCGGTCGGCACGCCCGCTCCGCGGTGGGTGTCGCGGTGCTGCCGCTCGGTGCGCCCGTCGAGGTGGAGATCGTCGTCGAGACCCGCTGACGCGTCGTCGTGCGCGTCTCAGCGCGCGCGCCGCTCCAGCCGCTCGACGTCGAGCAGGGTCACCGCACGGCCCTCGCGGCGGATCCAGCCGCGGGTGGCGAAGTCGGCGAGGGCCTTGTTCACGGTCTCCCGGGAGGCGCCGACGAGCTGGGCCAGCTCCTCCTGGGTCAGGCCGTGCGACACCCGCAGACCGTCCGGGACCGGCTGGCCGAAGCGCGCCGCCAGGTCGAGCAGCGCCTTGGCCACCCGTCCCGGGACGTCGGTGAACACCAGGTCGGCGAGCGCCTCGTTGGTGCGCCGGAGGCGGCGCGCCAACGTCCGGAGCAGGTGCTCGGCGACGGAGGGCGTCGTCGACAGCCACCTCGTCAGCTCCGCGTGGCCCATCTGGAGCACCACGGCGTCGGTGAGCGCCGTGGCCGTGGCCGTGCGCATGCCGGGGTCGAAGAGCGACAGCTCCCCGATGAGCTCGCCAGGGCCGAGGATCGCCAGCAGGTTCTCCCGGCCGTCGCTGGAGCGACGGCCGAGCTTCACCGTGCCGGACTGGATGACGTAGAGGGTGTCGCCCGACTCCCCCTCGTGGAACAGCACGTCCCCACGCGGCACCTCGACCCGGACGAGCGAGTCCAGCACGGACCGCGCCTCCGCGGGGTCAAGCCCCGCGAACAACGGGGAGTCGACCACCGGCTCGACCATGACACCTCCTGCCGCGGGCTCTCGGCATCCCAGTCTGCCCCACTCGGGCGCGCTGGTCAGAGGCTTTCGTCGTGTTCTGCCCCGGAACGGAGCGGGATGTCCGGGTCGGAGGCGAGACGGTCGATGAGGGCGTCCGTCGCCCGGACGAGTGCGTCTTCCACCCCGGCCTGGTACCGGGCGAGCCGCTGGTCGAGCTCGCGCAACGCCTCCAGCCGCGTGACGTCGGAGGCGTCCCGCGGGCCCAGCACGTCGGCCAGCTCGGCGGGTCGGGGCACCTCGAGCCCGATCTCGATGGGCAGGGCGAACGCCAGCTCCTCGCCGAGCGCCTGCGGGCCGACGGCCCGCGCGACGAGGAGGTCGAGCCGTGCACGTACCAGGCGTCGCCACCAGGTGACCCGAACCTTCTCCGCCCGCAGCGCGCGATGGTCGAGGCGGAGGCTCCGGATCTCCTGCTCCGTCGGTGCCGGCATGAACCCCCCCGGGTTCTCGCCCGCGGACGCGGGCACTGAGCGGAGATCGACCCGGCGGTGGACCACCTTGAGCCGCTGCTCCGACAATCACTCGTCGGGAGCATCGGCCCCGTACGCTGCCCGCGTGCCAGGACGTCCTGCCGGGATCGCCGGCCCCACGGCGGAGACCTCGCTGGCCCGCACGCGCCGGGCCCGTCGCATCGACCGGCTGCTCGCCGAGCGCTACCCGGACGCCCGGATCGAGCTCGACTTCGCCGACCCGTTCCAGCTGCTGGTCGCCACCGTGCTGTCGGCCCAGACCACGGACGTGCGGGTCAACCTCACGACGCCGGGCCTGTTCGCGCGGTTCCCCGACGCGGCGGCGACGGCGACCGCATCGCCCGACGAGCTCGAGGCGATCCTGCGGCCGTTGGGGTTCTTCCGCACCAAGGCGCGGGCGGTCCAGGGGCTGTCGGCCGAGCTCGTCGCGCGGTTCGGGGGTGAGGTGCCCCGCCGGATGGCGGACCTCGTCACGCTGCCGGGGGTCGGCCGCAAGACCGCCAACGTGGTGCTCGGCAACGCCTTCGGGATCCCCGGCCTGCCTGTCGACACGCACGTGCTGCGGCTGTCGCGGCGGCTGGGCTACACCGTCAGCGACGACCCCGTGCAGGTGGAGAAGGACGTCACGGCGCTGCTGCCGAAGGCGGGCTGGGTGATGGCCGGCCACCGCCTCATCGTCCACGGGCGGCGCACCTGCTTCGCGCGGCGTCCCGCATGCGGCGCCTGCCCGGTGGCCGCGCTGTGCCCGTCGGCCGGCATCGGCGAGACGGACCCGGTCACGGCGGCGGCGCTCGTCAAGCCGTGACGGTCTGCGCCAGCCAGTCCAGCAGCAGCCGGTTGACCAGCTCCGGGGCCTCCTCGGCCGGGTAGTGGCCGACGCCGGTCAGCAGCTCCCAGCGGTACGGCTCGGCCAGCCGGCGCGTGCGGTGGTGCAGGGCCGCGGCAGTGGGGGAGCGGACGCCGTCGCGGTCGCCGTGCACCTGCAGCGTGGAGACCGGACGGGCGTCCTCGTACGCCGCGAGGTAGCGCCGCCCGTCGGGGCGCGGGCGGGACCGGACGAGCCACCGCAGCTGCTCGAGCTGGCTGTGCGCGGCGAACGGCACACGCAGGGCTCGTGCGTAGCGCTCGGAGGTCTCGCGGTCCGGCCAGCCGCGCGCCCCGGCGCCGGTGGCGAGCAGGCGGCGCACGACGAGCGCGTCGGTCAGCCGCCGCTCGGGGACGGACGGCACCAGCGCCAGCGCGATGCGCCGAGCGGCGACGGTGTGCATCGGCGCGAGCACGGAGTCGAGCGGATGGGCGGCGGCGAGCGCGCCGACGGCGCGCACCACGTCGTCGTGCAGCGCCGCGGTGGCCCACGCCACCTGCGCGCCCGTGCCGGAGCCGACGAGCACGCAGCGGTCCGCCCCCAGCGAGCGGACGACGCGGGCGACATCGGTCGCCATCGTCGGGGTGTCGTAGCCGTGCGGCGGTTTGTCGGAGCCTCCGGTGCCGCGCAGGTCCATCGCGGCGACGCGGTAGCCGGCCTCGGCGAGCGCCGGCAGCTGGTGGCGCCAGGCCCACCAGTACTGCAGCACGTCGTGCAGCAGCACGACGAGAGGCGCGTCGCGGTCCTCGGGCCCGGACACGGCGACGTGGAAGCGCGCGCCGTTCGCCGCGACGAAGCGGTGCTGCCAGGGGCCCTCGACGGCGAGCTCGGCGGAGTCGACGGCGGTCATCGGTGCCGAACCTACCCCGCCGGCACCCCGGGCTTCCCCTTTTCGCCGTCACCTCGTGCCGCCCGCACGCCGCGCAGCCGCCCCGCACGCCGCGCAGCCGCCGCCCCGCCGTCCGGCCGTGGCGACGCGGTCCGCGTCCGGCGGATACCGTCACGGGCATGGGCTGGGTCGAGCACGCGGTGTGGTGGCACGTGTACCCGTTGGGCTTCGTGGGCGCGCCGATCCGCGAGCCGGACGCGTCGCCGCCGGCGACCCCACGGCTCGACCGGATGCTCGGGTGGCTCGACCACGCGGTGGCTCTCGGCGCCAACGGCCTGCTGCTGGGTCCGCTGTTCGCGTCCACCTCGCATGGCTACGACACGCTGGACCACCGGCGCATCGACCCGCGTCTCGGGGACGACGAGGCGTTCGACCGGCTGGTCGCGGCCTGCCGCGCGCGGGGGCTGCGGCTGGTGCTCGACGGCGTCTTCAACCACCTCGCTGCGGACCACCCCCTCGTGACACGGGCCCTCGCCGAGGGGCCCGACGGCCCGTACGCGGGCTGGTTCCGCATCGACTGGACGGCGCCGGGAGGTCCGCGCCCGGCCGTGTTCGAGGGCCATGCCGGGCTCGTCGAGCTCGACCACGGCGAGCCGGCCGTCGCCGACCTCGTCGCCGACGTCATGACGCACTGGCTGGACCGCGGCGTCGACGGCTGGCGGCTCGACGCGGCGTACCGCGTGCCCGCGGCGTTCTGGGCGGCCGTGCTGCCGAGGGTGCGGCAGCGGCACCCGGACGCGTGGTTCGTCGGCGAGGTGCTGCACGGCGACTACGCGGGCTACGTCCGCGAGTCGACGCTCGACTCCGTGACGCAGTACGAGCTGTGGAAGGCGGTCTGGTCGTCGCTCGCCGACCGGAACTTCTGGGAGCTGGACTGGTCGCTGCGCCGCCACGGCGACTTCCTGGCGACGTTCCTGCCGCAGACCTTCGTCGGGAACCACGACGTCACGCGGATCGCCAGCCGGGTCGGCCCGGACGCGGCCGTGCTCGCGCTCGTCGTGCTCATGACCGTCGGCGGCGTGCCGTCGGTGTACTACGGCGACGAGTGGGGCCTGACCGGTGTCAAGGAGGAGCGGTTCGGGGGCGACGACGCGATCCGGCCGGCGTTCCCCGCCGCGCCGGCGCAGCTGCCGGCCGAGGGGGAGCGGATCTTCCGGGCCCACCAGGACCTCGTCGGGCTGCGGCGCCGGCACCCGTGGCTCGTCGGCGCCCGGACCGTCGCGCTGACCACGACGAACACCAGGTACGTCTACGCGTCGTCGGACGGATCGTCGTCCCTCACGGTGGAGCTGGACGTCACGGCGACGCCGACCGCGCGCGTCCTCGGCCAGGACGGCGGCGTGCTGTTCCGCTGGGGCGGCTAGAGGTCCACCGGCTCGGGGACCACGGCGGGACGTTCCTCGGGGGACCGGCGCTGCTCCTTCGGCGGGTCGAACCGGTAACCGACGTTGCGGACGGTGCCGATGAGCTGCTCGTGCTCGGGGCCCAGCTTGGCGCGCAGCCGCCGGACGTGGACGTCCACCGTGCGGGTGCCCCCGTAGTAGTCGTAGCCCCACACCTCCTGCAGCAGCTGAGCGCGCGTGAACACGCGGCCGCGGTGCTGCACCAGGTACTTGAGGAGCTCGAACTCCTTGTACGTCAGGTCGAGCGGGCGGCCGCGCAGCCGGGCGGAGTAGCCGCCGGCGTCGATCGTCAGGTCGCCCGACGAGATCTCCTCCGGGGCGTCGTCGTACGTCGCCGCCGCGGCGCGCTCCATGACGAGGCGGAACCGGGTCTCCACCTCGGCCGGCGTCGCGTGCTCGAGGATGATGTCGTCGGCGCCCCACTCGGCGGTGACCACGGTGAGCCCGCCCTCGGTGAGGACGAGGACCAGCGGCACGGTCAGGCCGGTGGCCCGCAGCAGCCGGCACGTGGTGCGCGCGGTGACCAGGTCGCGGCGCGCGTCGAGCACCACGATGTCCGCGTCCGGTGCGTCCACCAGGGCAGACGGCTCGACGGGGAGCACCCGGACCCGGTGCGACAGCAGGCCGAGTGCGGGCAGCACCTGTGCTGAGCCTCCGGACGCCGGAGTGAGGAGCAGCAGGTCTGCCACCGGGGCCTCCAGACGTGCGCGAGTGGGGACACGGTACCGCGCGTGCGTCCACGACGCGGTGCCCATCCGTCCACCGCGCGATGCTGCGGCCGCCCGATCTGCGACAATCGCCGCCGTGACGCTCGCCACCCGCTCGGTCGTCACGGCCGCGCTCGCTGCCGCGGCGGCCCTGGCCGGGTATCTGCACCCTGTCGCGCTGCTCGCGGTCGTGGTCGCGCTCGTGCTCGTCGTCGCTCTCGGCTGGCCGGAGCTGGCCGGACTGCCGTTCGGACCCGGCTCGGCCGTCGTCATCGCGCTCGTCGGCATCGGGGGCGTCGTCGCCGTGCGGGCCACCGGCACCGGCCTGTCCGGCCTCGCGGTGGTGCTCGCAGCGGGCCTCATGGTGGCGTTCGTCAACGAGCTGCTGCGGCGCGACGGCCGCACCCGCATGGTCGAGTCGGTGTCCGGGACGGTCGCCGGCGGCGTGCTGGCGCTGTGCGCGGCGTGCTGGGTCGCAGCAGACTCGCTGGCCGGAGGTGAGTCGGTGGTGGTCGCCGGCGCGCTGGCGCTCGCGGTGGGCGCCGCGGTCTCGGCCTTCGAGCTGCCGCGCTGGGTCAGCGCGGTCCTCACGGCGCTCGCCTCGGCGGGGGCGGGTGCCCTGGCCGGGCTGACGCTGCCGGTGATCAGCCTGCACGCGGGTGTGGTGCTCGGTGTCGCGGTGGGCGTGCTGGTGGCGGCGCTGGACGCGCTGTTCGACTCGATCGTCGAGCTCAAGCGCGTGCTGCCGTCGCTCTCGGCGGCTGCGCTGCCGGTCGCGGTCAGCGGCGCGGTGGTCTACGTCGTCGGCCGGGTGCTCGCCGGATGAGCCCGGCGGCACGCGTCGCGCTGGTGGTCCTCGTGCTCGGGCTCGCCGCCGCGCTGGGCTCCGTGTGGCGGTCGCGCAACGGGCGCTTGCGCCCGGTCGCGCCCGCGGTCCTCGCCGCGGCGGGGGCCGATCCGGCGCACGACGAGACCGCCACCGCGCGGCTGTCGCCCGACGACCTCGGCGCGGCGCTGGGGACGCGGGCGACCTTCCTCCAGCTCTCGAGCGAGGTCTGCACGCCGTGCCGGCGCACGCACGCCGTGCTGTCCGCCGTCGCGGCGGAACGACACGATGTCTCACACGTCGACCTGGACGTGGCCGAGCACCTGGACCTGGTGCGACGGTTCGACGTCATGCGCACCCCGACGATCCTGCTGCTCGACGGCTCGGGTGCCGTCGTCGGCCGGATGTCCGGGGCGACGGACCGGCGGCAGGCGCTCGACGCGCTCGACGCCGCCTGTCCGGCCTGACCGCGCCGGTCCCGCACCCCCTGCCCCAGGAGTCCGCCATGTCGTCGTCCCCGCACGCCCGCAGCTCGGCGCCGCCCGTTGCGTCCTCGACCGCGCCCGGCGCCGGTCGCAGCACCCCGCACCACGTCACCGGACCGGACCTGCCGGCCGGCGCGTCCCGCGGCATCGATCCACGCGGGCCGCGCGTGGCCGCCGGCGTCACCGCGGCGCTCGCGGTGGTCGGGCTGCTGCTGGGCACCGGACCCGGTGCGCTCGTGGTGCTCGCGGTGGTCGCGGGCAGCTTCGTCCTCGGCGTGGTGCGCGGCGTGGCGGGCACCTGGCAGGGCTGGCTGTTCCGCCGGTTCGTCCGGCCCCGGCTCGCGCCGCCCGACGAGCTCGAGGATCCCCGTCCGCCGCGCTTCGCCCAGATCGTCGGGCTCGTCATCAGCGGCCTTGGGCTCGGGCTCGGGCTGCTCGGCGTCGGCCCGGCGATCCCGGCCGGCGCGGCACTGGTGCTCGTCGCCTCGTTCCTCAACGCGGCGTTCGGGCTGTGCCTGGGCTGCGAGCTGTACCTGGTCGGCGTGCGGCTGCGCGCCGCCCGTGCCCTGGCCTAGTACACGAGCGCCTGGGCGCCCTCGGCGAGGACCTCCTCGACGAACACCGTGGAGCCGGCGATCCGGATCCCGGGGATCACGTCCTGCGCGGTGATGCGGCGGCGGGCCGCGCACTGCGTGCACAGCGTGACGCGGCCGCCCTCGAGGACGGTGCCCAGCAGGTCGGACAGCGCCGTGGCGTGCTCCAGCGCCAGCTCGTCCGCGCGGCCCGGCAGGGCGAACCAGGACGCCTCGCCGGCGAGCCACAGCGACACGTCCGCGCCGGAGGCCACCGCGGCCGCGGCGACGGTGAACGCCTGGTTGGCCGTCTCGGGACGATCCGTCCCACATGTGGCCTTGACGACGAGCGAGCGCATCGGCCCAGGCTACGCACCGCCGTTAGCATGGGGTCATGTCGGGGCTCGAGGTCTTCTTCGTCACGCTGCTGTCCGTGGCGACGCTCGCGATCGCGTTCGTCGCGGGACTCGTCGTGTACAGGCTGTTCCAGGGTCAGCGCTAGCTCGATGGCGTTCGTCCTGCCCGAGGGGCTCGCCCCTGAGGTCTACCCGCTGGCCTGGCTGGTGGGGACCTGGCGCGGTGAGGGCGTGGTGGCCTACCCCGGCATCGACGAGGCGACCTTCAGCCACGAGCTCGTCGTCTCGTCCGACGGCGGGCCGTACCTTGCCTACTCCTCGACGATCCGGCTGGTCGAGGTGCCGGACGACCCCTCCGCGCTGGACGACGAGCCGGCGGCGACCGCCGTGTGGGCGAGCGAGCTCGGCTACTGGCGCGTGCCGCCCGAGCGGCCCGACGACGTGCCGCCCGGCCGTCACCCGGTCGAGCTGCTGCTCGCCGACCCGTCGGGGCACGTCGCGGTGTACGTCGGCGCCGTGGGTGACGGGCGGATCGACCTGGTCAGCGACGTGGTGGCGCGCACCGCGACCGGCGCGGACGTCACGGCGGGACGCCGGCTCTACGGCCTCGTCAACGGCGAGCTGATGTGGGCGCACGACCTCGCGGCGTTCGGCCGGCCGCTGCAGTCCTACGCCTCGGGGCGGCTGTCCCGGGTGGAGCCGTGACGAGCCCGCTGCTGTCGTGGCCCGGCGCGGTCGCCGCCGCCGGGGCGGACGCCGGCGTGGCCTGGCACTACGGCGAACCCGTCGCCGAGCAGCGCGCGCTGGAGCGGGGACGGGCGGTGGTCGACCAGTCGCACGTCGGCGTGCTGCGAGTCAGCGGCCCGGACCGGCTCAGCTGGCTGCACTCGATCACGTCGCAGGCCCTGGACGGGCTGGCGCCGGGCACGTCGACCGAGACGCTGGTGCTCTCCCCGCAGGGGCACGTCGAGCACGCCGCCGGCGTGGTCGACGACGGCGAGGCGACGTGGCTGCTCACCGAGACGGCGCCCGCGCTGGCCGCCTGGCTGACCTCGATGCGGTTCATGCTGCGCGTGGAGGTCGCCGACGTCACCGCGCAGTGGGCCGCCATCGGGGAGCCGACCCGCGAGGAAGGGGTGCCGGGCGGTCCCGTCGTGTGGCGTGACCCGTGGCCACGCGTCGCCGCCGGCGGGACGCGCTACGGTCCGCCCGACGAGGAGCACCCGGGGCTCGACCGCGCCTGGCGCCTCGTGCTCGTCCCGCGTCCGGCGCTGCCCGACGAGATCGCCGCCCGCCGCTCGTCGGGCGCGACGCTCGCCGGGACCTGGGCGTCGGAGGCCCTCCGCGTCGCCGCATGGCGACCGCGCGCGGTGCGGGAGGTGGATCACCGCACCATCCCGCACGAGCTAGACTGGCTGCGCACCGCGGTGCACCTCGACAAGGGGTGCTACCGGGGGCAGGAGACGGTCGCCCGGGTGCACAACCTGGGGCGGCCACCGCGGCGGCTCGTCATGCTCCACCTCGACGGGTACGCCGACGTGCTCCCCGCGGGCGGTGCGACGGTGCGGCTGCTCGACGGTGCCGACGTGGGGCACGTGACGAGCGCCGTCCGGCACCACGAGCTCGGCCCCGTGGCGCTCGCGGTGGTCCGGCGGTCGGTCCCGGCGGACGCCGTGCTCGCCGTGGACGACGAGGCGGGCTCGGTGCGGGCCGCCCAGGAGGCGGTCGTGGCGGCTGAGGGCCGGTCCCCGGACCGCCCGCCGGCGCGGGGGCCGCTCACTCCGGGGCTGCGGCCCCGGCCGCTCCCGTGACCGCGCCGTCTCCCGCGACGCCGCGCGACGCCGAGCCCGCCCGGCCGCCGCAGGACGCGGCACGGCTCGCCGACGACGAGGTGACGCGGCGGCCGCTGGACCGGTCGGCCGCGGCGGCCGAGGACGCGTCGGCACTGCGACTGGCGGGCACCGCGTTGCGCCGGCTGCTGCTGCGGACCCGGCTGCGGCAGGGCCTGGTGCGTGCCCGGGTCGGCCTGCTGCCCATCGGCCAGGCAGCCGTGGCCGCTGCGGCGGCGTACGCCTTCGCGTACCACGTGCTGGGACACCACCAGCCGTTCTTCGCGCCCATCGCGGCGTGGGCCTGTCTCGGGTTCACCGCGCAGCGTGGCGTGCGCCAGGTGGGCGAGCTGGCGCTCGCGGTCGGTCTCGGGGTGGGGATGGGCGACCTCGTCGTGCACTGGATCGGCACCGGTTGGTGGCAGGTGGCCGTGGTGCTGCTGGTCGCGGCCCTCGTCGCGCGGATCGTCGGGCCGGGCGCGTTGCTGACGATGCAGGCCGGGACCCAGGCGATCGTCATCGTGGGGCTGCCGGCGGCGTCCGGCGGCCCGCTCGGACGCTGGACCGACGCGCTCGTCGGCGGCGCGTTCGCGTTCCTCGTCGCGGTGCTGTGGCCGGGCGACACCCGGCGCCGTCCGCGGGCGCTCGGGGTGCACGCCACGACCGAGCTGGCCGAGACGCTCGAGCTCGTCGGACGTGGCATGCGTGCCAAGGACGTCGACGGCCTGGCCAGTGCGCTGGTGCGCGGGCGAGCGTCGGACCCGGTCCTCACGGAGTGGCGGGTGTCGGCCCGCAACGGCGTCAAGCTCGCGCGTGTCAGCGCCGCGCGGCCGTGGCGCGACGAGCTCCTCCGGCTGGAGTCGCAGGCCGTCATGGTGGAGCGCGCGATGCGCAGCGTCCGCGTGCTCGCGCGGCGCGCGCCGTCGGTCGTCGACCAGGACCTGACGCCCGTCGCCGACCTCACGGACCGGTTCGCGGCGGGCGTGCGGCTGCTGACGAACGCGATCGGCTCGGGCGGCGACCTGGCACCCGCGCGCCGCCAGCTCGAGGCCGTCGCGGCAGCCTCCGACCCGCGCACGGTGGGAGCCGGCTCGTGGCACGTCCAGGCGTTGGTGCTGCTGCTGCGCTCGCCGCTCGCCGACACCCTGGAGGCCGCCGGCGCCACACCCGACGAGGCGCGCGCCGCGTTGCCGGAGCTCTGAGCCGCTCCGAGTGGGGCACATCGACGCGAGAGGTGCACGTCGATGTGCCCCTCCGGCGGGAAAGTGCCCATGCGGCGCGCGTGGGGGAGGTGGCTCGTGCCGGCTGCGCCGCTACCGTGAGCCCGTGGAGGTCGCGGTCAGCGCGCTGCGCGCGGAGCTCAGGCAGTGGATCGAGGCGGCCCGGGCGGGCACCGACGTGGTGATCACGGAACGCGGCGTGCCGGTGGCGCGGCTCAGCGCGGTCGAGTCCGCCGACCTCGTCGCCCGCCTCGAGCGCGACGGACTGCTCACGGCACCCGTCACCGAGCGGCCCGCCGCCCGCGTGGAGGAGCCCGCGGGCCGCCCGGCCGCCGCCGTGACCGGCCTCATCCGGCGGCTGCGTCGCTGATGTCCCTCGTCTACCTCGACACCACCGCGCTGGTGAAGCTGTGCCTGCCGGAGCCGGGCAGCGTCCTGGCGGGCGCGCTGTGGGACGGCGCCGACGTGGTGGCGACCTCGCGGTTCGCCGATGCCGAGCTGCGGGCCGCCGTCGCCGAGGCGTTCCGCCTGGGGACGCTGCCCCGGGCCCGGGTCGCCCTGGAGGAGTGGGACCGGCTGTGGGCCGGCCTCTACGTGGTCGAGCCGGGCCCCGCCGTGCTCGACGAGGCCGCATCCCTCGTCGTGCGCCACGAGATCGGGGCCGCCGCCGCGGTGCACCTCGCCTCCGCACTGACGTTGCGGGCCGACGACCTGCTCGTCGCCTGCTGGGACGACGCGCTCGCCGGGGCCGCGCGTGCGGAGGGGCTGCGCGTGGTGCCCGAGCCGGCTCCCGTAGGCTCGACGCCGTGACGTCCTCGATGGTGCGTGCCGCCGGCATCTTCGGCGGCATCGTCTCCGCGCAGCAGATCCTGTTCCTCGTCCTGTACGTCGTCATCTTCCTGCTCAGCGCCTGGGCGCTCGTCGACTGCCTCGTGCGGCCGGCCCGGGCCTTCCCTGCCGCGGGCAAGCGGACCAAGACGTTCTGGCTGCTCGTCACCGCCATCGCGGCGGCGGTGGCGTTCCTCGCGCTGCCGGTGGGCGGGGGGACGTCGTTCTTCGGGTTCTTGGCGTTCATCGGCGTGGTCGCGTCGATCGTCTACCTCGTCGACGTGCGTCCGGCGGTGGCGCCGCACTCGCGCCGGCGGCGTGGCGGTGGAGGCCGGCCGTCGCGCGGCGGCTGGTAGCGCGTGCGGGCGGTGGTGCAGCGCGTCACGCGGGCCGCGGTCCGCGTGGACGACGAGGTGGTCGCCGCGATCGACCGGCCCGGGCTGGTCGTCCTGGTCGGGGCGACGCCGGGCGACGGCCCCGCGCAGGTGGCATACCTCGCCCGCAAGGTGGCCGAGCTGCGGATCCTGCACGACGAGCGGTCGGCCGCGGAGGTCGGTGCGCCTGTGCTCGTGGTGTCGCAGTTCACGCTCTACGCCGACACCCGCAAGGGCCGCCGGCCCACGTGGAACGCGGCGGCGCCGGGCCCGGTGGCGGCGCCGCTCGTCGCCGCGGTGGTCGACGCGCTGCGGGCACGCGGGCTCGAGGTGGCCACCGGGGTGTTCGGCGCCCACATGGCGCTTGAGCTGGTCAACGACGGCCCGATGACGATCCTGCTGGAGTCGGAGCCGGGCTGAGACGTCTGTGGGCTGTCGCTCGGCCCCGGACATGAGGAAAGGCCCCTCGGAGTAAGCGTCCGAGGGGCCTTCCTCTGACCGCAGGTCACGTGCCCACCGGTGGCCCGGGAACCTCGGCACCCCGGTTGCCCGGAGGCGAAGCCCCTGCCGCCCGGAGGCGGACACCGCTCCGATGCTGCGGCTGAGTCCGTTCCTTCGGTGGCCATCGGCGAACCGGTGAACCATCCCGTCGGTCGGGACCACTGCGATCGATCGCCCGGTCCCAGGAGGCCCCCGCGGCATCGTCCGCGGGTCGATGAGTGTGACCCCATCGATCTGGCCGCCCGTTCTCCGGTCGGTCCGTCCCCGACTCCGCGCCCTCCGGTCCGCTGCTCCCCGGGGGGAGCTCCTCGCCTTCAGGTCTCGGTGTCGAGGCCGATGGCTAAGTTCTAGTCGCGTTCACCGAACCGCCACAAGTGGTTCGGGGAGATTTCTTTATCCACCGTTGACTCCACATAGATGTCCACAGCGTCACCTGCGGCAACACCCGCTGGACACAGGGCTGTGGACGGAAATTGTGGATCGCGACGCGTGTCGTTCACCTGAACGGGCCATCTCGCCAGCTACCCTCGCTGGCGAGATGGCCCCTCGGAGTAAGCGTCCGAGGGGCCGAGCCATCTCTACCGCTCGGCTGACCGCTCGTCGTCCCCCGTCCGTCTCGCCTCGCCCTGGTCCCGGCGTGACGATGGACCCATGCGCATCGAGGCCGTCGCGGGCGACATCACCACCGAGCACGTCGACGCGATCGTCAACGCCGCCAACTCCTCGCTGCTCGGTGGCGGTGGGGTCGACGGGGCGATCCACGCCGCCGCGGGACCCCGGCTGCTCGAGGCGTGCCGTCAGCTGCGGCGCACGCAGCTGCCCACGGGCCTGCCGGTCGGCCACGCCGTGGCGACACCCGGCTTCGACCTGCCGGCGCGCTGGGTGATCCACACCGTCGGCCCGAACCGGCACGCCGGGCAGACCGACCCGATGCGACTCGCGTCGTGCTTCACGGCGAGTCTCGACGTCGCCACGTCCGTGGGGGCGCGGACCGTGGCGTTCCCGGCCGTCAGCGCCGGCGTCTACGGCTGGGACGTGCGCGAGGTCGCGCGGGTGGCGGTGGGTGCCGTCCGGGACTGGGCGGCCGGGCACGACGAGCCCGGCGTCGACCTGGTGAGGTTCGTGCTGTTCTCCGAGGCCGCCCTCGGGGCCTTCGCCGAGGCGCTCGAGGCGTAGCCGGCGATCCTCGGCTGGGCATGCCGGCCGGCTCGAGACGGGAGCACGCGCCGGGGGCTCAGGGCGTGAGCACGCCCGGCAACGCCAGGGTCGCGACGACCGCGCGGACCACGCCGTTGTCGTTGTTGCCGGGTGCGACGAACCGCGCGGCCGCCCGGACGGCGGGGTGGGCGTTCGCCATCGCGAACGACCACCCGGCGGCGGCGAGCAGCCCCAGGTCGTTGAGGTAGTCCCCGAAGGCCATCGTCTGCTCGCGCGAGATGCCCGTGGCGCGCTGGACGGCCGCCAAGGCGTTGCCCTTGTCCGCCGTCGGGCTCATGACGTCCACCCAGTGCTCCTGGGACACCAGCACCCGCACCGGCCCGTCGAGCGGGGCGAGCGCGGCGCCGGCGCCGCGCTCCGCCGACCCGAAGTCGTACACGGCGACCTTGAGCACCTCGTCGTGCACCGCGAGGAGGTCGTCGACGATCGCGAGCTGCGCGTAGTACGGCGCCACCTGGTCGAGGAACGCGCTGTCCGTGCGCTCGACGTACGCGCTGCGCTTGCCGCACAGCACCGTCCCGACGTCGGCGCCGCCGGCGGCGAACGCCCGCGTGCGGCCGATCACCGCGACGGCGTGCTCCCAGGGCACGGTGTCCGCCGACATCTCGCGGCCGTGGTGCACCACGAAGGCGCCGTTCTCGGCGATGTACACCAGGTCGTCGCGGCCGAAGTCGCGCCGCAGCGTGGGGTAGGCCCGCCCCGACGCGGGGCACAGCAGGATGCCGCGATCGTCGAGCGCGTCGAGCAGCCGCCAGAACGACGGCGGGATCCGCTTGGCATCGTCGAGCAGCGAGCCGTCCAGGTCGACGGCGACGAGCCGGATGTCCGGCGTGCCGCCCGGCTCGGGCGGGTGGGTCACGGCGGGCACTCCGCCATTGTCCCCGACGGGTGGACCGGCCCGGCTGGGCAGCTCGTCGGCGGGCGTCCCCGGCGAGCGGACCGGGGTGGGCGGCCGGTGGGCACGACCCTGACCATCGCGCTGCGCGGCGGAGGGGTGCGCGCACCGGCGTCGGTGGCGCCCGGTGGGTGTCCCCCCGACGAACGAGCCGCGCGGGAGCGGGGTCGGCCGGCCGGTGCGGCCGGTCAGGGAGCCCGTCAGTGGGTGAAGACGCTCGGTCCGCTCACCCGCGGCGGGCGTCGGACCGCCGCGTCGACGAACGCCTTCCACGAGGCGGGGATCTCGCGAAGCCGCCAGATGGCACCCTGCAGCGGCGTGACGCTCGCGGCCGAGACGCCGACGCCGACCACGTCGATGCCCGCCGCCTGGCACGAGAACAGCATCCGGCGCACGTGGTAGTCCTGCGAGACGACGATGGCGCGGTCGACCCCGTAGAGCGTGTGCGCCCGCACGCAGGTGTCGTGCGTGTCCAGGCCGCCGCCGTCCCGGACGATCGCCGCGTCCGGCGCGCCCTGACCCAGCAGCCAGGTGCGCATCGAGCTGGGCTCGTCGTGGTAAGGCGTCGACGCGTCGCCGGACACCAGGATGGTCCGCACGGTGCCCGCCCGGTACAGGTCGCGGGCCGCCGCCAGCCGGCGCTCGAGGTAGAGCGACGGCCCCCCGTCCGGGCGTAGGCCGGCACCGGGCACGATGACGACGGGCCGTGGGTCGAGGCCCTCCAGCGAGCCGCGGACCCGCGACTGGCCCATGAGCTGGACGACGGCCACCGGGACCGCGCCGACGACGAGCGCCACCAGGGCCGCGGACCACAGCACGCGGCGCAGCCTGCGGTGGCGTCGTGGTGCTGGCACGACGACGAGCCTACGGGGCCGTGCCGTGCGGCCGCCGGGGCGTGCGTGCAGATCCGGTGGACGTGCGGGCGTCAGCCGCGCGCCAGGAGCTCGGCGACGAGGGCCGGCACCGCGACGTCGATCGGGTCGCGCACCAGCCGAGCCGCCAGCTCGTCGTACGGGGTGTCCTGGTCGTTGACGATGATGAGCTCGGCACCGCCGTCCGCCGCGATGGCGGCCAGGCTCGCCACCGGCTGGACGCGCAGCGTGCTGCCGATGGCGATGAACACCTCGGCCTCCTGGGCGGTGGCGACCGCACGTTCGAGCGCCTCGTCGGACAGCAGCTCACCGAAGTAGACGACGTCGGGCTTGAGCACCCCGCCGCAGCCGGCGTGGTGCGGGTCGGGCTCGGAGTCCAGCCGGGTGAGCACGTCGCGCGTCAGCCAGCGCTCGCCGCACCGCAGGCACGACGTGGTGCCGAGGCTGCCGTGCAGCTCGACCACGAGACCGGGGGACTGGCCGGCGGTCTGGTGCAGGCCGTCGAAGTTCTGCGTCAGCACGGCGAGGAGGTCGCCGGCACGTTCCAGGTCGACGATCGCGTGGTGGGCCGGTGTCGCGTGCGCGCGCCACGCGGGGTGGTCGCGCCACATCCGCCAGCACCGTTCCCGCACGTCGACGCGCGACATGTAGGCGTCGATGTCCAGCAGCTCGGCCTGGCTCGGGTCCGTCGTCCACACGCCTTGTGGGCCGCGGAAGTCGGGGATGCCCCCACCCGTGGAGATGCCTGCTCCGGTCAGGACGGCGATCGTCGGGGTGTCGTGGTGATGATCGTGCGAGTGCGACATGAGGCGGCCGAGACTACGCGCGGATGCCCGCCTCGATGGGCGTCGGACCACCGGGCGAGCCACGGCGTCCCGATCTGCCGGATCGTCCGCGGCCGGACGGCGCCCGCGATCGCCTGTCGCCGTCCGAGGGCGTCATGCTGCGCGGCTAGCGCCCTCTGCCCGAGCGAGATGACGCCCTGGAGCGGGTGGGTGGCGATGAGGGTCGTCGCGAGCGCGTCGGCGGGTGGGCGGCGATGTGGGTGGGCGGCGATGACGGTGAGGGCGTGGGCGGCGATGAGGGTGGACGCGGCGGCGGGGGACGCGGGGCGGGGGACGGGGCGGCGGGACCGTGTCGAAGACGATCCCCGTCTCGCGTGAGCGCGTGGCCGGGGGACGGGCGTGGCACCCGGCGGTCAGGGCTGGTGCCAGCGGGCCCGGGTGGGGCTCGCTGGGTAGGTGCCGCACACCATCGGCACGCCCGTGACGGTGATGCCGGTGGCGCCCGCGGGGCTGCAGAACGCGCCGGCGGTCACCGTGGCGGGTGCGGCCGGGGCGGGCGGCGGCGCCGGCGGTGACGTCGGTGCGACCGCGGTCGTCGTCGGTGCCGGTGGGGCGGTGGTGGTCGTCGTCGCGGGTGCCGGTGGGGCCGCGACCACGGCGGCCGGCAGCGCGGAGCCGTCCGGCAGCGGCTGGTCCGGGCACGTCGCCAGCACGTCCGCCATGGCGGTCCGCTCGCTCGTCGTGACCGTCAGCCGGTAGGTCAGCTTGACGCCGACCTGCCGTGCCACGTAGGCGCACCGGTACGCGCTGCTCGGCGGCAGCCACTCGTCCGCCGCCTTGTCGCCCTTCTGCGTGTTCAGGGGACCGGACACCGCGAGCAGGTTGAGCGGGTCGTTGCCGAGCAGGTGGCGCGTGTCGTCGGACCACGAGGCGGCCCCGGACTGCCATGCGTCGCCGAGCGCGACGACGTGGTCGATCTGCACGTCGTTGCTCGTCGCCGTGCCGCGCGTGAAGGCGATGGAGGTCCCGGAGTAGGGGTCCGCCAACATCCCCGAGAGCACGACGCAGCCGTTGGTGCCGTCCTTGAGGGTGACGTCCGTGAGGTCGCGCCGCAGGATGTCGTTGCGGGTGTCGCAGCCGTTCCGGTCGGTGTCGTAGGCGCGGTAGCCGAAGGCGTCCCGCACGTAGCCGGCCATCGAGGGGCTGTCGTCGACCGCGAGCTGGGCGAGGGCGACGAGCGCGGTCCGCCCGGTCGCCCCGGCGAGGACCGAGGACGCGTCCGACGAGGGGGCCGGCGCGGGTGCCGGCAGGTCCGCCGCCGCACCGGCGTCGAGCGCGGGGTCGTCCGGGTCGGCGAGGTCCTCCGCCGTCGGACGGGCGGAGGTGGTCGGCGTCCGCGGGGGTGCGGGTGTCGCGGGGCTCGTCGTGCCGGCGGTGGGTGCGGGCGGTGCCGACGGTGCGGCCACCGCGGACCCGACGCCGAAGCCGATCAGGGCGAGGACCAGCAAGCCGGCGCCGACGCGCCGACCAGGTGCGCCGAGGAACCGCCGCCCCGTCACGAGGTGCCAGGCGGCGCCGACGAGCACGACGAACGCGGCCAGGACGAGCGCCCCGGGCGCACCGCTCGAGGCACCGCCGACGACGAGCGCCAGCACGATGCCGACCGCCGGGAGGACCACGGCCGGCCGGCTCCAGGCCGGTCGAGGACCGCCGGGCGACCGCTGTGGCGCCGCGTCGCGCATGGCAGAGGAATCGGTCCGGGAAGACTGTTGCTTGAACCGTTCGGCTTTTTCGGCGGTGGTGCCGTACGCTTGTGGGGTAGTCGCAGTGCATCGGTTGTCCTGACCGCTGTGGGTTGAGCCCCGGTTGTCGTGTCCTCGGACGGATGACGACCGCAGTGAATACCGGCCTCGAAGCGAGACCGTCCTCCCCACAGAGAAGAGCAGACATGGCCACCGGAACCGTGAAGTGGTTCAACGCCGAGAAGGGCTTCGGCTTCATCGCGACCGACGAGGGCGGGCCGGACGTGTTCGTCCACTACTCCGCCATCGCATCGAGCGGATACCGCTCGCTCGAGGAGAACCAGCGCGTCAACTTCGACGTCACGCAGGGCCCCAAGGGCCCGCAGGCGGAGAACGTCACGCCTGCCTGATCCTCACCGCACCCCTCGACGGGCGCCCGGGCCTTCGCGGCCCGCGGCGCCCGTCGTCGTTGGTGGCCCGGCACGCGCTCGGGAAGCTCGCAGCGCACGTCCAGGGCCGGCACAGACGCCGGACCTACGTTCTTTCCCTTGCAGTACTGGTGTGCCGGCGGCTGTCGGCACCGAGCGCGATGGAGAGAACATGCGCTGGGGGATGGGCATCGGGTTGTTCGGCATGGGCGTGTTCTGGCTGCTGCTGATCGCGCTCATCGTGTGGATCGTCGTGCAGCTGGCCAGCCCGCGGCACGACGAGAGGGCACGGGGCTTCACGGCGGGCGGTAGGCCCGCCCCGTTCGGTCCCGGACCGATGGGTGGCGTACCGCCGGTGACGCCGTACGTGGAGGCCTTCCTCATCCTCGACCGACGGCTGGCCACCGGTGAGATCGACGTCGAGACCTACCAGCAGCTGCGCGCAGCGCTGGTCCAGTCGCGCGGCGGCGTGCAGTGAGCACCGAACCGCTCTCGCCGGTGCCGCCGCCGGCCGTGCCGCCACCGCCGTCGGCCGTGGCCGGTCCCGGCGTCCCGCCGCCACCGGCACCTCGGCCGTCCCGCCGCGCGCCTCGACGGGGGCTGCTCATCGCGGCGCTCGTCGTGGCCGTGGTGCTGCTCGTCGGATCTGTCGGCGCCACGGCGGCGTTCGTGCAGTCCCACGCCTCCTTCGGGGTGACGCGCGTCGGGCCGTACGGCCGCATGTTCGTCGGGCCGGGTCCGTGGCGGGACGGGCCGGCCTACCAGGTGCCCGAGAACCCGCGACGCGCCTACCCGGCCACGCCGCTGCAGCCACGCCGGCAGGGTGTCCCCAGGACGAGCCGGCCGAGGGTGACCCCGTCGCCCGCGCCGTCGTCCTCATCGGTCGGCTGACGGCGGCTCCTCCCGGACGGCCGTCGCGACACCAGCCGTTACCCGGCGCGCGGTGGCCGACAGCGCGCTGACCGGCGGTGCTACCGTCGCCGGATGCCCCCCACCGCGCCGTCCCCGGGCTCGTCCACGCGGCCGGCACGGACGCGGCGCTCCGTGCGGACAGCGCGCGCGGCGGCCGGCCTGGCGGCGACGCGAGCGCAGCTCCAGGTCCTGCAGGCGGTCGCACCGACGGCTGCCGAGCGCAAGGCCATCGACCTGTGGTGCACGTACCCGGGCGGTGCGCGCCGGCGCGACCAGCGCCCCGGGCCGGGCGAGGTGACGCGGCTGCCGGCGATGCGGACCGGTGACGTCGTCGTGGAGACGTGGGGCGAGGGGCCGGTGGTCTACCTCGTGCACGGCTGGGGTGGCTGGCGCGGCCAGCTCGGCGCCTTCGTGGCACCGCTGGTCGCCGCCGGGCATCGCGTGGTCGCGTTCGACGCCCCTGGGCACGGCGACGCGGCGCCCGGCTTCATGGGTCCGGGTCGCGGCACGCTCATGGAGCTCTTGGAGGCGTTCCAGGTGGCGGGGCGCGAGATGGGGCCGGCGGCTGGCGTCGTCGCGCACTCGCTGGGCAGCACGTCGGCCGCGCACGTGGTCCACGAGGGGTTCCCCGCTGCCCGGCTCGTGCTCGTCTCGCCGAACGGCAGCTTCGTCGACCTCGTCGGCCGCTTCGCGGGGGCGCTCGGGCTGCGCGGGCGCACGACGAACGCGCTGCGCGCCGCGCTCGAGGAGGCGACGGGGCACCGGCTGGCCGACTTCGACATCGCGCCGCTCGGGGCGGCCGGCGGCATGCCGGACACGCTCGTCGTGCACGACCGCCGCGACCGGCAGGTGTCCCACGCCGAAGGTGCGGCGATCGCCGCCGCGTGGCCCAACGCCCGGCTGGTCAGCACCGACGGCCTGGGCCACCAGCGGATCCTCGCCGAGCCGTCGGTGGTCGCGGCCGCCGTCACGCACATCTCGGCCGCGCCGCCACCCGCCTGAGGCCCGGCCGGCCGCGTCACGCCTGCGGCGAACAGAGGACTGTGGCGCTGCACCCCGCGGTTAGCATCGAACAACGCCGGCCGTTCTACGTCTGCGGCAGCCAGTTGCCGATAGGACAAGTGGTAGGCGCACAGCCCCGTGAGGAGTGCACATGTTCGAGAGATTCACGGACCGGGCCCGCCGGGTGGTCGTCCTCGCCCAAGAAGAGGCGCGGATGCTCAACCACAACTACATCGGCACCGAGCACATCCTCCTGGGCCTCATCCACGAGGGTGAGGGTGTCGCCGCGAAGGCGCTCGAGTCGCTGGGCATCAGCCTGGAGGCCGTGCGTGCGCAGGTGCAGGAGATCATCGGCGAGGGTCAGCAGGCCCCCTCCGGGCACATCCCGTTCACCCCGCGCGCCAAGAAGGTGCTGGAGCTGTCGCTGCGCGAGGCGCTGCAGCTCGGCCACAACTACATCGGCACCGAGCACATCCTCCTGGGCCTCATCCGGGAGGGCGAGGGCGTCGCCGCCCAGGTGCTGGTCAAGCTCGGCGCGGACCTCAACCGGGTGCGCCAGCAGGTGATCCAGCTCGTCTCCGGCTACCAGGGCAAGGAGCCGGTCGCCGCCGGCGGCCCCGCCGAGGGCCAGCCGTCCGGGTCGGCGGTGCTCGACCAGTTCGGGCGCAACCTCACCCAGGCCGCGCGCGACGGCAAGCTCGACCCGGTCATCGGACGCGAGAAAGAGATCGAGCGGGTCATGCAGGTGCTGTCCCGACGCACCAAGAACAACCCGGTGCTCATCGGGGAGCCGGGGGTCGGCAAGACGGCCGTCGTCGAGGGCCTGGCCCAGGACATCGTCCGCGGCGACGTGCCCGAGACGCTGAAGGACAAGCAGCTGTACACGCTGGACCTCGGCGCCCTGGTCGCCGGGTCCCGGTACCGCGGCGACTTCGAGGAGCGCCTGAAGAAGGTGCTCAAGGAGATCCGCACCCGCGGCGACATCATCCTGTTCATCGACGAGATCCACACGCTGGTCGGTGCGGGTGCCGCCGAGGGCGCGATCGACGCCGCGTCGATCCTCAAGCCGATGCTCGCCCGCGGCGAGCTGCAGACCATCGGTGCCACCACGCTCGACGAGTACCGCAAGTACGTCGAGAAGGACCCGGCCCTCGAGCGCCGGTTCCAGCCGATCCAGGTGGCCGAGCCGACGCTGCAGCACACCATCGAGATCCTCAAGGGCCTGCGCGACCGGTACGAGGCGCACCACCGCGTCACCATCACGGACTCCGCCCTCGTGGCGGCCGCGACGCTGGCCGACCGGTACGTCAACGACCGGTTCCTGCCGGACAAGGCGATCGACCTGGTCGACGAGGCGGGCGCGCGTCTGCGGATCCGTCGCATGACGGCGCCGCCGGAGCTGCGCGAGCTCGACGAGCAGATCGCGACCACGCGCCGCGACAAGGAGTCGGCGATCGACGAGCAGGACTTCGAGCGCGCCGCGCGGCTGCGCGACACCGAGAAGCAGCTCGGGCTGCGCCGCTCCGAGAAGGAGAAGGCCTGGAAGAACGGCGACCTGGACGCCGTCGCGGAGGTCGACGAGGAGCTGATCGCCGAGGTCCTGGCCAACGCGACGGGCATCCCGGTGTTCAAGCTCACCGAGGAGGAGTCGAGCCGGCTGCTGCACATGGAGGAGAACCTGCACAAGCGGGTCGTCGGGCAGGACCAGGCGATCCACGCGCTGTCGCAGGCCATCCGCCGCACGCGGGCCGGCCTCAAGGACCCCAAGCGTCCGGGTGGGTCGTTCATCTTCGCCGGCCCCACCGGGGTCGGGAAGACCGAGCTCGCCAAGGCGCTCGCCGAGTTCCTCTTCGGCGACGAGGACGCGCTCATCCAGCTCGACATGTCCGAGTTCTCGGAGAAGCACACCGTCTCGCGGCTGTTCGGCTCGCCCCCCGGCTACGTCGGCTACGACGAGGGTGGCCAGCTGACCGAGAAGGTGCGCCGCAGGCCGTTCTCCGTCGTGCTGTTCGACGAGGTGGAGAAGGCCCACGCCGACATCTTCAACTCGCTGCTGCAGATCCTCGAGGACGGCCGCCTGACCGACTCGCAGGGCCGGGTGATCGACTTCAAGAACACCGTCATCATCATGACGACGAACCTCGGGACGCGTGACATCGCCAAGGGCCTGCAGACCGGGTTCCAGGCAGGCGGCGACCTGTCGACGTCGTACGAGCGGATGAAGTCGAAGGTCGGGGACGAGCTCAAGCAGCACTTCCGGCCGGAGTTCCTCAACCGTGTCGACGACGTGGTGGTGTTCCCGCAGCTGAGCCAGGACGAGATCGTCCAGATCGTCGACCTCATGGTGGCGAAGCTCAACGCCCGTCTCAAGGACAAGGACATGGCCGTCGAGCTGTCGCCCGCGGCCAAGAAGCTGCTGTCCGAGAAGGGCTACGACCCGGTGCTCGGCGCCCGGCCGCTGCGCCGCGCGATCCAGCGGGACATCGAGGACACGCTGTCCGAGAAGATCCTGTTCGGGGAGCTCAAGCCCGGCCAGCTCGTGCTGGTCGACGCCGAGGGCGAGGGGCTGCTCGGGGAGTTCACCTTCCAGGGCGTGCCGATCGCCCAGCGCGGCAACGTGCCGGTCGAGCCGGTGGGCGTCGGTGCCGGCGGCACCGCCTCGGGCACCAACGTGCCCGCAGCACCCCGGCACGTGGCCGGCGACAGCGGTACGGGTCTGATGCCGGCCTGAGTCCCGTGGCGCACGACGGCGGGAGCCCGGTCCCTCACGAGGGGCCGGGCTCCCGCCGTATCCGCGCGGGCCTGAGACGCGTGTGCTGCATGTCGCTCGGCGGTGGCAAGGTGGTCGACCATGACATCGTCGTTGCCGCGCAGCGCCCCTGAACAGCAGGGAGTCGACCCGCGCGCCGTCCTGGCCGCCCTCGAGGCCATCGCCGCGATCCCCGAGCTGCACTCCCTCATGGTGGTGCGCCACGGCCAGGTGGTGGCCGAAGGCTGGGCGCGCCCGTTCGCCCCCGACCGGCGGCAGACGGTCTACTCGCTGAGCAAGACCTTCACCGCGACCGCGGTCGGCCTCGCCGCCGCCGAGGGGCTGCTCTCGCTGGACGACGCCGTGGTGGGTCTGCTCCCGGACAGGGCGCCGACGGAGCCCGACGAGCGTCTCGCGCGCCTGACCGTGCGGCACCTGCTGACGATGTCCAGCGGGCACGACCCTGAGCCGACCGTCATCGACACCCCGGGCGACTGGGTGGCCACGTTCCTGGCGACGCCGCTGGCGCACGAGCCCGGCGAGCGCTTCGTCTACAACACCCCGGCGACGCACGTGCTGTCGGCGATCGTGCAGCGCGTGAGCGGCCAGCGCCTCCTCGACTACCTCACGCCGCGGCTGCTCGAGCCGCTCGGGATCGAGGGCGCCTGGTGGGAGGTCAGCCCGGAAGGGGTCGACCTCGGCGGCACCGGCCTGTCGATCACCACGGAGGACGCCGCCAAGCTCGGCCTGCTCTACCTGCAGGACGGGATGTGGGAGGGCCGCCGCGTGCTGCCCGAGGGCTGGGCCGCGCAGGCGGGCGCCGCGCAGGTGTCCACCGCGCACTGGGAGGGCGTCGACTGGCAGCAGGGCTACGGCTTCCAGATGTGGCGCTCGCAGCACGGGTTCCGCGCCGACGGCGCGTTCGGCCAGTTCTCGCTGGTGCTGCCCGACCAGGACGCCGTGGTGGCCGTCACGGGAGGGTTCCGGGACACGGGCGCGGTCCTGGACGCGGTGTGGACGCACCTGCTGCCCGGGCTGCACGACGAACCGCTGGCGGCCGACGACGAGGGGCGCGCCGCCCTCGAGGCGCGGCTGGCCGCCCTGCGGCTCGACCCGCCGACGGGCGAGGCGGTCACCGCCGCCGCGCGCCGCATCTCCGGCTCCGTGATCGTGCTCGACACGAGCCCGCTCGGTCCGCTGTCGGTGTCGTTCGTCGCCGGCGCGGAGGCCGACGATCTCGTCGTGCACGCCGCCGCGGGTGACGCGACGCTGCGGGCCGGGCACGCCGAGCCGATCGCGCAGCAGGTGACGAGCGTGTTCGAGCGGCGCCACTCGCCGGAGGCGCTCGTCAGCGGCACCTGGACCGCGGCCGATCACTACGTGCTGACGGTGCGCTGGGTCGAGACCCCCCACGCGCTCACGGTCGACGTCGACGTGGACGGCGACCGGGTCGTCGTGGCTGCGCGGGCGAACGTGTCCTTCGGCCCGACCGAGCTGGGGCCCTTCGCCGGGCGGGTCGTCGCAGGGTCGGTGCCGGCATGAGCCTCGCGCTGTTCCGGCGCCCGTCGGTCGAGGCGGCGCTCGCGGCGGCCGACGACCCGGAGCGTGCGCTGCGGCGCAGCCTGACGGCGTGGGACCTCGCCGTCATGGGCGTGGCGGTGGCCGTGGGTGCCGGCATCTTCTCGGTGGGTGCCACCGCGGCGGCCGACTTCGCGGGCCCGGCCGTCATCGTGTCGTTCGTCATCGCGGCCGTCGTGTGCGGGCTGGCGATCATGTGCTACGCGGAGTTCGCGTCGGCGCTGCCCATCGCCGGGTCGGCGTACACGTTCAGCTACGCCACCATGGGCGAGCTGGTGGCGTGGATCATCGGGTGGGACCTCATCCTCGAAATGCTGCTCGGCTCCGCGGTGATCGCGAAGTTCTGGGGCATCTACCTCAGCGACGCGTTCCACCTGTTCGGCGTGAACCTGTCCTCGACCGTCCACCTCGGCAGCCTCGGCGTGGACTGGGGACCGCTGCTCGTCGTCGCCCTGTTCACCACGCTGCTCACGCTCGGCACGCGGCTCTCGTCGCGCGTCAACGCGGTGTTCACGGTGCTCAAGGTCGGGATCACGCTGTTCGTCGTGGTCGCCGGGTTCGGGTACGTCAAGGCGGCCAACTACCACCCGTTCGTGCCGCCGTCGCAGCCGTCCCCGACGGGTTCGGCGCTGCACGAGTCGCTGGTCAGCTGGTTCGCCGGTGCGGCACCGTCGGTCTACGGCGTGTCCGGCATCCTCGGCGGCGCCGCGCTGGTCTTCTTCGCCTTCATCGGCTTCGACGTCGTCGCCACGACGGCCGAGGAGACGAAGAACCCGCAGCGCACCATGCCGCGCGGCATGCTCGGCGGACTGGCGCTGACGACCGTGCTCTACATCCTCGTCGCGATCGTGGTGACGGGCATGGTGCCGTACACGGCCCTGGCGGCGTCCGGCTCGCCGTCGCTGACCACCGCGTTCGAGCTGGTGGGCGCCGACTGGGCGGGGAAGATCATCGCCATCGGGATCGTGCTCGGCCTCACGAGCGTGCTCATGGTGCTCATGCTCGGCCTCACCCGCATCGTGTTCGCGATGAGCCGGGACGGCCTGCTGCCGCGCGCGCTCTCGCACACGTCGCCGCGGTTCGGCACCCCGGCACGGCTGCAGATCGGGACCGGGGTCGTCGTCGCGGTGATCGCGGCGCTGTCCCCGGTCGACGTCCTGGAGGAGATGATCAACATCGGGACGCTGTCGGCGTTCGTGCTGGTCAGCTTCGGTGTCGTGGTGCTGCGCCGGCGGCGCCCGGACCTGCCGCGGGGGTTCCGCGTGCCGTGGTCGCCGGTGCTGCCGGTGCTCGCCGGGATCGCGTGCCTGTGGCTGATGCTCAACCTCACGACGCTGACCTGGCTGCGGTTCGTCGTCTGGCTCGTCGTCGGGGGCGTGGTCTACGCGACCTACTCCTACCGGCACAGCCGGCTGCGTCTCGCCGACGATCCGGCCGTGCGGCAGGACGTGCGGGGCTAGGCGGCCGCCGGGCAGGTGCGGCCGCGGGACGGGTCGGGCTAGGCGGTCGTCAGCGCCCGGCCGAGCGACTCGAGCAGGTCCCGCGTGCCCGCTGCGCGCAGCGCCGGGTCCTCGTGGCCGTCGAAGTAGACGCCCTGCTCGGTGAAGGTGAGCAACGTGCCGCCGACCGTGGGCGTCAGCTCGATCGACGTGACCGAGACGGACAGGTGCGTGCCGTCCACGCGCATGTCGTAGGTGAAGACGATCCGCTGACTCTCGACGATCTCGTGGTAGACGGCGTCGAACCGCGACACGTGGCTGTCGCCTTCGGGACCGTCCCATCGGCCTTCGTCGTGCTCGGCGCCGCCCACGCGGAAGTCCATGCCATGGCTGATCGTGGTCCAGCCCTCGTCGCCGCCGAACCAGCGGCGCTTGAGCTCGGCGTCGGCGAACGCCCGGAACACCGCGGCGGGCGTCACCGGGTACTCGCGCTCGAGGGCGAACGTGTCGTGCAGCATGGTGCGATCGGTCATCGGGAGTCTCCTCGCGTCGGCTCGGCGAGCAGCGTGCCGAGACGGTCGAACCGGCGCTCCCAGGCGGTGCGCCGGGCGGCGATCCACTCCTCGGTGGACCGCAGGGCGGCGGGATCGACGCGGCACATCCGCACCCGCCCCTCCTTGTGCGTGTGCACCAGGCCGCCAGCCTCGAGCACCCGGAGGTGCTGGAGCACGGCGGCCAGCGTGATGGTGAACCCGGCGGCGAGGTCGGACGCCGATCGGGGTCCCGTGGTCAGCCGGTCGAGCATCGCCCGGCGGGTGGGGTCGGCGAGCGCCTGGAACGCCAGGTCGAGCCCGCGCTCTTGGTCAAGCATGTGATTTAGTAAAGCAACCGATTGAGTGTTGCGCAACTGACGGTGAGAGCCCTGCCGCGGACCCCGCGCTGCGTCTCCGGACGGGTCGGCCCGGGACGGCCGCCGCGGGCGAGGGCCCGGGCGCACCTGGGCTGGGGGGGGTGACGCAGATTCCGGAGCTGAGTACCCCGCGTCAGCAACCCCGGCGGTCGCTCAGGACCAGCGCAGCGTCGCCTCCGGCAGGGCGGCGACGAACTCCCGGGTGTCGGGATGCTGCGGGTTCGCCAGCACGTCCCGCAGCGGGCCGTGCTCGACGAGCCGGCCCTCGGCGAGCACATGCACCGTGCGCGTCAGCTGTTCCACCAGTCGCACGTCGTGCGAGGCCAGCAGCAGGCCGGCGCCGTCGGTGGCGAGCCGGTCCGCCAGGACGCCCGCCAGCCGGTACCGCGTGGTCTGGTCGATGGCCGTCAGCGGCTCGTCGAGCAGCAGCATCTCCGGGCGGGTGGCCAGCGCCAACGACAGTGCCAGCCGCTGCCGCTCGCCTCCGGAGAGCGTCCCGACACGCCTGCCCAGCACGTGAGTCGGCAGCTCCATGTCGGCCAGCGCCGCCGCGACGTCGAGGCCGGTCGAGCGGCCCGCCGCCCGCGCGTCGTCGAGCGCGCTCTTGAGGGCCTTCTCCACGGTGGCGAGCGGGTCCGCGGCGCCGTGACCGTTCTGGTGGACCACCCGCACCCGGGCGTGCAGCACCTTCTTGTCGCGGCGCGCGGGCTTGAACAGCCGTCGGCCGTCGAACGTCACCGAGCCGCGGGTGGGAGCCGCCGCACCGGCGAGGATCTCGACGAGCGTCGACTTGCCGACGCCGGACCTGCCGATGAGACCGACCGCGTCGCCCGCACCCAGCGTCACGTCGACGCCCGTCAGCACCTCCGTGGACCCGAAGCCCGCCCAGATCCCCCGGGCCTGCAGCTGCGCCATGCCACCCTCTCGTCCCGCCCCGTCGAGGGCTCGTCTGCCTGCCCCAACGGACGAACCCGCCGGAACGTTCTCACACCGCGCCGGGGAACCCCAACTGCCGCCACGCCTCGTAGGTGGCCACGGCGGCGGCGTTCGACAGGTTCATCGAGCGGCGTCCCGGCAGCATGGGGATGCGGACCTGGTCGGTGATCCGGCGGTGGTCGCGGACCTCGGCCGGCAGGCCGGTCGGCTCCGGACCGAAGAGCAGCGCGTCGTCGTCGGTCCACGCGACGTCGGTGTAGCGGCGCGTCGCCTGCGTGGTGAAGGCGAAGACCCGTCCCACGCCGGCCAACGCGTGCTCCAGGTCCGGGTGGACGACGACCTGGGCGAGGTCGTGGTAGTCGAGCCCGGCGCGGCGCAGCTTGGCCTCCCCGAGATCGAAGCCGAGCGGTTCGACCAGGTGCAGCACGGCGCCCGTGCCGCTGACCATCCGGATCGCGTTGCCCGTGTTGCCGGCGATGCGCGGTTCGAAGAAGACGACGTGCAGCACGGACGGATCGTCGCACGCGCCGGCCCTGACAGGTCGGCGCGTCAGCGGGCGCGCTGTGCCAGCGCGGCGTCGACCGCCGGGTCGTGCAGGTCCGCCAGCCACTGCAGCAGTGCCGGGTACGTCGCCGGGTTGACCGCCAGCGCGGGGCGCAGCTCGGGAGCCTCGGCCGCGATCCTGGTCAGCAGGGTGAGCTCGGTCCGGGGATCGGCGGCCTGCTGGGGGGTGAAGCCGTGGGCCGGTGCCGACGGCGGCGTCGGCACGGGTGCGGCGACGGGTGCCGGTGCAGCGACGGGTGCCGGTGCAGCGACCGGCGCAGGTGCAGCGACCGGCGCAGGTGCGGAGGACGTGGCCGCGGTGCCGTAGGGCGACATGCCGTCGGGCGTCGGAGCAGCCGGGTACGGCGCCGCGGGGGCGCCGTACCCCTGGCCTGTGGCGAACGGCTGGCCGACGCCCGGGGTGGCGCTCGTCTGCTGGAAGACGTCGCTCAGGGTCCGGTTCTGTGCCGGCATCATGAGGGCCCACAGCGCCGCGGCGGGAAGGCCGAACGCGAGCAGGGCGTCGTACCAGGTGCCGGTGAGCTGGCCGCCCGACGAGCCCCGGACGGCGAGCACGACGATGCCGAGCACCACGACGAGGCCGAGCGCGACGAACGTCGGCGTGCGTGTCGGCCCGCTGAGCGAGGCGCGACCGACGATCGCGGCGACGCCCGTCACGAGATCGAGCACGAGGAGCGTCACGAGCGTCCCGGTCGCGACGTAGCCACCGGTGGTGAGCAGTGTGATGGCGGACGCGACGCCGAAGACTGCGAGCAGCACCACGTAGCGCAATGCGTCGCCGGCGGCGGCCAAGCCGTATCCCCGGCGATCGGCGCCGATGCGCCACGCGGCCGGGGCGGTGGCGAGGGCCGCCGCAGCGGGCAGCACGACGAGGCCGAGCGAGGCCCCGCTCGTCGAGAGACCGGCCTCGCGACCCGCGACCAGCGTCCAGAGCACCAGGGTGGCTCCGGTGACGACGACGACCGGCCGCCAGGCGTCGTCCGCCCGTGCGACGGCCACCAGCGCCCACGCGGCGAGCGCGGCGAACGCGAGAGCCGCGATGACGACGAAGGCGGTCCATGCGCCACCCAGTGCGTGGTAGCCGCTGTTGACGGCGGGCGCGATCAGGCCGAGCAGCTGGAACACCCCGGCGGCGATCGCCAGGCCGAGGAACACGGGACGTAGCCGGTGAGCGGTCGCGGTGGCGCGGGCCGGGTCGGTCTCGGCGGCCCGGGGTACGGCGGCCAGCGTGGCGCCGGCGAGTCCGACGACGACGGCGGTGCCGACGGCGGGCGTGATCGAGGTCGACCGGGACAGGGTCGACACGATGTCGAGGACGACGGCGACGCCGACCAGCACGAAGTACGGCACGTTGACCAGCGCCCGGACCAGCGTGACGGTGCTTGTCGACCAACCTGGCGGGAAGACGCCGACCCGGTACAGGTAGTGCACGGCCAGCGACAGCACGCTGAGGACCGTGATGAGCACCACCGCGACGTGCGCCGTCGCCTGCGTGGACGCGTCCCATGTCAGACCGAGCGACAGCAGCAGCAGCAGCGCGGCGACGACGTCGGTGACGTAGTCCCGGACGGGGACCCCGGAGAATCCCGGAGCAGTCCGTGGCTGCGGTGCGGGCACGTAGTAACCGCCCTGGGGCGACGGCACCGGTGCCGGCGCTCCTGGCGGCGGCACGGCGCCCGACGGGCTGTACGGCGGGGTGGGGCTGGCCATCAGTTCTCACGTCCTTGGTGGACTGGGCGACGGCGTGGAGTCTAGCCACCGGTCGGCGCCGCGCGCGGCATTTCACCTGCTCAGGTGCGTGGGGCCGTGACATCTCATGGGACGCTTCCCGCAGCCCGCGGCGCGCGTGATCTCTCGTCGCGCGGGCAACCCTGAGGAGAGGCTGAGTTGATGAGCGACGCGTTCGGAGCCGCGGGTACCGAGCCGTCCGGGGCCGTTCCCGCGCCGCCCCCACCTCCGCCTCCGACCGCACCGGCTGTTGCGCCTCCTCCGCCTCCTCCGCCGGTCGCGGTGACCCCGCCGCCGCCTTCTCCGCCGGTCGCGGTGACCCCGCCGCCGCCTTCTCCGCCGGTCGCGGTGACCCCGCCGCCGCCGCCTCCTCCGCCGGTCGTCGTGCCGTCGCCCGGCGCGTCGTCCGCGTCGTCGCCTGTCCCGCCGCCGGTCGCCTACGGGCCCGCCGTCCCGCCGCCGCCCACGGCCGTGGCTCCGCCGCGGCGCGGCCGTCGCGTGCTCGTCACCGTGGTCGCGGCCGTCGTCGTCGCCGTCCTGGCGTTGGGTGGCGCCGGCTTCTGGGCGTACCGCACGTTCCTGCGCGGCTCGGACCTGGCGTACTCCAGGCCGATCGCCGACATCGCGATCGCGCCGAAGAAGACCTGGACCTGGACACCCCGAGCGGCGAGCAGCGAGCGCAGCTACGTCGCCGTCAGCGCGGGCGTCGAGGCGCAGAGCGGCAAGGCTCTCGTCGTCGGCACATCGTTCGACTACGCGACCTGGCTCTCCGACGGCGGCTACGACGCGGCCTGGTACCAGGGCTACGACCAGCAGTACGAGGCCGGCTTCACCGCAGGCGTCCGCTTCCAGCAGGCCGTGGACGCCTACTACAACGACTCGTGGAACACCTCCTGGCCGGACGAGAGCACCTACCTCCCGTCGGGCGTCACGACGGACGACCTCAACCTCGACACCTACCGCGGCTACCGCGACGGGTTCAACGACGGCGTCAGCGGGAGCCAGGGCGCGAGCCAGCTCAAGCAGCCCCCGGCCGTGCAGTTCGCGCCGGAAGTGGTCGGTCTGAGCACCACCGACGGCTCGCAGCTGTGGTCTCACCCGCTGGCGAAGGACGTCACCGTCGACCTGCCCTCGGCGATCCCCGCCACCGTCTTCCCCGTTCCCGGGGGCGACCAGGTCGGCTTCTACGTCAACGTCCACTCGCGGGACGCCGGGACCACCAAGGGCACCGTCGTGCTGCTGTCGGCCACGGACGGCTCGGAGGTCGGTTCGGTCGCGCTCGACGACCAGGTCGACGACGTCGCGGTCTTCGACGGGACGCTGTTCGTCAGCCATGGCACCGGCAGCGACACGGTGGTGACCGCGTTGTCCACCACGAACCTCAAGGGCAGCCGGCTCTGGCAGCAGACGGTCACCATGTCGAGGCTGTGCGAGTTCGCCCCCGGCGTGCTCGCCGTGTCCGGCTACGGCCAGCAGATGACGAACGCCAAGGGCCAGCCGACGTGCGCCGTCACGGGGGCCGACCACTTCCTCTCGGCGACGGACGGGTCGACGCTCACGACGTTCGACACCGGCACGGACGTCGGCTACGAACCGGTGGGCTCGTCGTTCCTGCGCCTCACGGGACAGGTCGCGGGGGACAACGGCTGGGTGATCAACGGCTCTGCGATGCTCGTCGACGCCGCCGGGAAGAACGTGTGGAACCAGTCCGTCCGGTTCGACGACAAGGGCACGGTCCTGGTGCTCGACGGCGTGATCCTGTCCGGCACGTTCGCGAGCACCAACACCTGGGTGCGCCTGGACCCCAAGACGGGCAAGGACACCTGGAACGGCAGATCCGCGGTGGGCATGCCGATCGCGGCGCAGGGTGGCCTCGTCGTCGCGCAGGACGGTGCACGGCTGGTGTGGTACGACGCGGCCAACGGCGACGAGCGGTTCGACGATCGCGTGCCGTCCGCCGACCAGTGGTGGTACCTCGCCGGCCAGGGGGACAAGGACCTCTACCTTGCGTCGGCGGGCCAGCTGCGGGCCTACTCCGCGAAGGACAGGGACCGCGTCTGGAGCTACTCCTTGCCGACGGCGTCGGACGTGATCCAGCGCTACGGGGCGCACCTGTACCTGGGTGACCACTCGCTCAGCCAGCTCGGGTAGCCGGCCCGGTCGCTCGCCGGGACGGGCGTCCCAGCGAGGACCGGCGATGCCGACCGCGCGGCCGGCCCGGTCAGGGCGCAGGGTCCGGTGCGCCGGCGACCGCGCCCAGCACGCCCGCGCCGTAGCGCTCCAGCTTGGCCGCGCCGACGCCGCCGATGCTCGCCAGGTCGGCGAGCGTCGCCGGCCGGCGTGAGGCCACGTCGCGCAGCGTGGCGTCGTGGAAGACGACGTAGGCCGGGAGCCCCGCCTCGTGCGCGACGCCCGCGCGCCATGCCCGCAGCCGTTCGAACAGCTCGGCGTCCTCGGGCAACAGGTCTGCCGAGGCGGCCGGCCGGGGCGTCCGCTTCGTCCGACGAGCGTGGTCGGCGCCGGCCGGCTCGTCCCGCAGCCGCACCTCGCGCTCGCCCCGCAGCACCGCGGCCGACTCCGGCGTCAGGTGGAGCGTGGAGTGCAGCGGCTCCACGCCCAGCAACCCTCCCGCGACGAGCTGGCGCACCACCGTGCGCCACTGGCCGTCGGACAGGTCGGTGCCGATGCCGAACGTCGACAGCTCGTCGTGCCCCGACGAGCGGACGCGCTCGGTCGTCTTCCCCCGGAGCACGTCGACCACGTGGCCGACCCCGTACCGCTGGCCGCGCTGCTCCAGCCGCACCACGGTGGACAGCAGCTTCTGCGCGGGGACCGTGCCGTCGTACGACGACGGCGGGTCCAGGCACGTGTCGCAGTTGCCGCACGGCGGCGACTCCTCGCCGAAGTACGACAGCAGCCGCTGCCGCCGGCAGCCCACCGTCTCGCACAGCGCGAGCATGGCGTCCAGGTGCTGGGCAAGGCGGCGCTGGTGGAGGTCGTCGCCCTCCGACGTCGCGATGAGACGGCGCTGCTGCACCACGTCGGCCAGGCCGTACGCCAACCAGGCGGTCGCCGGCAGCCCGTCGCGCCCGGCGCGGCCGGTCTCCTGGTAGTACCCCTCGATGGACTTCGGCAGGTCGAGATGCGCGACGAACCGCACGTCGGGCTTGTCGATGCCCATCCCGAACGCGATGGTCGCCACCATCACCACGCCGTCCTCCCGGGCGAAGCGCGCCTGGTTGCGGGCCCGCACGGACCGGTCGAGGCCGGCGTGGTACGGCAGCGCGTCGACGCCCTGGGCGGCGAGCCACGCCGCGGTCTCGTCGACCGAGGCGCGCGTCAGGCAGTAGACGATGCCCGCGTCCCCGGGGTGCTCCTCGCGCAGCAGCGTGAGCAGCTGAGCCCGCGGGTTGTCCTTGGGGACGATCCGGTACCGGATGTTGGGCCGGTCGAAGCTCGCCACGAAGTCGCGGGCGTCGCCGAGCGCGAGCCGGGAGCGGATCTCGGCATGGGTGGCGGCGGTGGCGGTCGCCGTCAGTGCGAGCCGCGGCACGTGCGGCCACCGCTCGTGCAGCACCGACAGCCGTAGGTACTCCGGCCGGAAGTCGTGCCCCCACTGCGAGACGCAGTGCGCCTCGTCGATCGCGAACAGCGCAGGGCTGCCACGGTCCAGCAGCTCCAGCGTCTCGGGTGCCAGCAGCCGCTCCGGAGCGAGGTACAGCAGGTCCAGCTCTCCGGCGAGGTAGGCGCGCTCGATGGCCGCCCGCTCGTCGTACCCCTGGGTGGAGTTGAGGTAGCCGGCCCGCACCCCGGCCGTGGTGAGGGCGTCCACCTGGTCGTGCATGAGGGCGATCAGCGGCGAGACGACGATGCCGGTGCCCTCCCGCACCAGCGCCGGGATCTGGTAGCACAGCGACTTGCCGCCACCGGTGGGCATGAGCACCACCGCGTCGCCGCCGGCGACCACGTGGTCGATGACGTCCGCCTGGAGGCCGCGGAACTCGTCGTACCCGAAGACGGTGCGCAGCACGCCGTGCGCCGCGTCACGCGGGGCGGTGGTGGTGGGCGGCACGTGGTCAGCGTACGGAACGCCACCGACGCCCGGCGCGGCTCTCTCCACAGCGGTCGTCCGCGGTCCGTAGGGTGGCCTCATGGGTACCGCCATGGTCACCGGCGCGAGCGCCGGTCTGGGGCTCGAGTTCGCGTGGCAGCTCGCCACCGCACGGCATGACGTCGTCCTCGTCGCGCGGGACGGGGAACGGCTGCACCGGCTGGCCGGCCAGATCGAGGCCGCCGCAGGCGTGCGGACCGAGGTGATCGTCGCCGACCTGTCCGACCGGGACCAGATCGAGCCGCTCGTCGAGCGGCTGCAGCACCCGATCCGTCCGGTCGGCCTGCTCGTCAACAACGCCGGCTTCGGCATCGCGCAGCCGTTCGTCGGCGGTGACCTGGCCCGCGAGGAGGTCGCGCTCGACGTCATGGTCCGGGCGGTGCTCGTGCTCTCGCACGCCGCGGCCGGCGCCATGGTGCAGCGCCGGCGCGGGGCGATCCTCAACGTGGCGTCGATCGCGGCGCTGCTGGCGTCGGGCACGTACTCGGCGCACAAGGCCTGGGTGCGGGCCTTCACCGAGGGCCTGGCGGTCGAGCTGCGCGGCACCGGCGTCACCGCGACCGCGCTGTGCCCGGGCTTCGTCCACACCGAGTTCCACGAGCGCGGCGGCATCGACGTGGCGGCGTTCCCCTCGGCCTCCTTCCTCAACCCCGAGGACGTCGTGGCGGCGGCGCTCGCCGACGTGCGGCGCGGTGCGGTGATCTCCACCCCCTCGCTGCGGTACAAGCTCGCCGCCGGGTCGGCGCGCATGGCGCCCCGCTGGGCGATCCGGGCGGTGGGCCGCTACCGGCGGGAGCTCGGACGAGGGCACGGCGCGCCCGGCGGGGCCACGGCATGGTCCGCGCACGACGAGCGGACCGCCTGACCCCGGTACCCTGCCGCCGTGACCGACACCCGCGAGCGACTGCGCGACCTCATCACCGAGCTGGCCGTGGTGCACGGCCGGGTGACGCTGGCCTCCGGACGTGAGGCCGACTACTACGTGGACCTGCGCCGCATCACGTTGCACCACGAGGCGGCGCCGCTGGTCGGGCACGTGCTGCTGGACCGCCTCGAGGAGGTCGGGCTCGGTCCCGGCGAGGTGGATGCGGTGGGCGGCCTCACGCTGGGTGCCGACCCGGTCGCCGCGGCGCTGCTGCACGCGGCCGCCTCACGCGGGCTGAGCCTCGACGCGTTCGTCGTCCGCAAGGAGGCCAAGGCGCACGGGCTGCAGCGCCGCATCGAGGGGCCCGACGTCGCGGGGCGGCGCGTGGTCGTCGTCGAGGACACCTCGACGACCGGCGGCTCGGCGCTGACCGCCGTCGAGGCCGTGCGGGAGGCCGGCGGGAACGTGCTGGCGGTCGCCGTGCTGGTGGACCGCGACACCGGCGCGCGCGAGAAGGTCGAGGCGCTCGGGCTGCCGTACCACTCCCTGTACGGGCTCGCGGACCTCGGGCTCGCCTGACGGTCGGTGTCGGCTCACGTCGCACCGGCGGTGTGCCGATGAGGCGGGGGTGGGGGGCCCACCGAGATCGCCCGTGCCGCCGTCCCGGCGCGTGGCCCTGGCCTGCGCCGTCGGGCTGGGTGCGGACGTCGCCGCCGGTCTCGTCCTTGTCGTGGCGGCCGTGGCCCTGCGGTCTCGGCTGGCAGCCAGACGCCGTGGCAGACGGCTGCGGCGGCGGACCGATCAGCGTGGCACCGTCACCGCCTTCACGTGTCCTGGCCACGGAGGACGGCAGGTGGTGATGACCACCCGCCCCATGTCCCTCGGATCGGCCGTCAGGCTGACGCCGGAGGGCAGGAGGACACGGGCGGCCGAGGCGCTCGGTGGGCAGGACGTCGCCGTCGAGTGGAGCGAGCTCAACGACCGCTGGCGGGTGGAGTGCGAGTCCTCGAGGTCCGCGTACGCCGTGCTGCACCAGCGGATGATGGAACGACTCATGGCGAGCGACACGGCCGGGACGGCGGTGCTGATGGAGAACGCGGACGTGGTCGTGCACGTGCCCGGCCCGACCGAGCTCGACCGGATCGAGCCGATGGCCCGTCTCGTCCTCGCCATCGCCGCGCTGCTGCCCCGGTTCGTCGTGCAGGACAACCCGCCGCTGCTGCCGGGCGCCACGCGGCGCGCGGTGATGGCGTTGCGCGCCGAGCGGAGGAGGGGCCACGCATGAGGGGCTGGCAGGCAGGGTCGATCACCGGGGCGGTGGCCGTCGGGGTGCTTGCCCTGCGGATCGCGCCGTGGCGCATCACCCTCCCGGTGGTCGCGGCTGCACTCGCCATCGGCGCGGCGACGGCGTGGCGCGCACGCGACCGCGAGGGCCGGCTGCGCGCGTGGGCGAGGTCGACGGGCTGGGCCTGGTGGGGGGGCGACGACCAGTCGCTCGCCCAGATGTCGCACCACTACCCCTTCGAGGGCCCGCGGCAGGTGTCGGAGGTGATGCGCGGCGCCTATGGCGGGCGCGAGGCGGTGTCGTTCGTCGTCCAGGTCGCCCGGCGCGGCCGCGGCCCACTCGTCTCCGGCCTCGGCGACCTGGAGGGGACGGAGCTGGTCTCCCGGTTCGACGAGCAGCAGATCCGGTTCCACGTCGTCGCGGTGCGGCTGCCGATGTGGCTGCCGGCGGTGGACGTGGTTCCGGAGACGTTCGCCGTCAAGGTGGAGAAGGCGACCGGCGCGCAGGACATCCAGCTCGAGTCCGACCAGTTCAACCGCGCCTTCCGGGTCCAGGCACGCGACGTCCGGGCGGCCTACGCGCTCATCCAGCCGGTGCTCATGGAGCGGCTGCTGCGCGACGACTCGCGCGGCATCGCGTGGCGCACCGACGGCACCTGGGTGCTGTCCTGGCAGTCCGGATCCACCGACCTCGACTCGTTGCTGCCCCGGCTGGGGTTGCTCTCGGCGGTGGCGCAGTCGATCCGGCCGCACGTGTGGCAGCAGTACGGCATCGACACCGCGGGCTGGGACCCGACCGCCCCGCCGAACGCCACCCTCTGAGCAGCGCCTTCGCTACCATGCCTTGACCGTCCCGCCCGAAGGAAGGCCCGCTCCGTGTCCACCGGCACCGTCGCCCTGATCGTCATCGCCGTGATCGTCGTGCTGGTGCTCCTCTGGGCGGTGTCGCAGTACAACGGCCTAATCCGGCTGCGGAACCTGGTGCAGGAGGCCTGGCGGCAGGTCGACACCGAGCTGCAGCGTCGCCACGACCTCATCCCGAACCTCGTCGAGACCGTCAAGGGCTACGCCGCCCACGAGCGCGCCGTGTTCGACGAGGTCACGGCGGCGCGGGCGGCGGCCGCCGGGCAGGGCGCCGGACCGGCGCAGCAGGCGGCGCAGGAGAACGCCCTGACCCAGGCGCTCGGTCGGCTGCTCGCCGTGGCCGAGGCGTACCCGACGCTGCGCGCCAGCGAGAACTTCCAGCAGCTGGCCGACGAGCTGGCGAACACCGAGGACCGGATCGCGGCCGGCCGGCGGTTCTACAACGCCAACGTGCGCCAGCTCAACACGACGGTGGAGTCGTTCCCGTCGAACGTCGTCGCCGGGATGTTCGGCTTCGTGCGGGCCGAGTACTTCGAGGCCGAGGACCCGCAGGTGCGCCAGGCGCCGACCGTGCAGTTCTGATCAGAACGTGAACGCCGCCACGTGCCGCTCGCTCGGCGGCTGCGCCGTCGGGTCGTGCAGCGCGGGCAGCTGGTGGAGCAGCGGGTCGACGAGCCCGCGGCGCGGGTCGATGACCCCCGCGTCGGCCATCCGAGCCAGCAGGTAGGCCACCTCCCCGGTCGACATGCCCAGCGCGGGCGCCAGGAGCCCCGGCTCGATGAACCGGCCGGCGGTGGCGCACATCGCCGTGATGACCTCGTCGAGCTGCACGGGGTGCAGCGCGAAGACGCCGATGTCCTTGAGCAGGCCTTCCTCGAGCAGCTCCACGAACTCGTGGCTCACCCGGCCCAGGTCCCGGAACTCGGCGAGCGCGCGCGGGTAGCCGCCGTGCCGGATGAACGAGGTCCGGGTCGCCTCGGGATCGGCGCCCGGCTTCGCGGTGAGCAGCTCGGCGAGCGTCGAGGGGCGCAGGTAGCGCACCGACATCTGCCCCGGGTAGCGGCTCGGCAGGTCCTCCACCACGGCCCCGGCCACCGAGGCCGTCACCAGGAGCTGCGCGTGGGGTGCGCCACCGGCGACGATGTCGATCCAGTCCTCGGAGACCGACGCCTCGTCGAGCACGACGAGGCGAGGGCCGTCGCACGCCGGCGCGCCGACGCGCGTCGGGCGGCGCAGCGCGTTGTCGAGGTCGGACGGCTCCAGCGGGTCGCGCTCCGGCTGCTCCGGGCCCGGCTCGACGGGCACCCACAGGATGGCGCGCGGATCGACCGTCTGGTCGGACAGCACGCGCAGCACGACGTCCTTGGCGGCGGTGGTCTTGCCGACCCCCCGGGGCCCGACGAGCACGGTCGCGGCACCCGATCGGGGCGTGGCGGTGATCTCGGCGAGGGCGGTGCGCCCCGTGCGGGTCGCGGGCACCCACTCGTGTCGCTCCCGCTGCTCGAGCTCCGGATCCTGCGTGACCCAGGTCGCACGCTGGTGGCGTGACCACCACGGATTGGCTGCCCGCAGCACCTGAGCCAGCTCGCTCGGACGCATGTCTCAGCATCCCTCGTGAAGGCTGTCACGAGGGGGGACGAAGGACCTCGGACCTGGTCAGGCGTCCAGAGCAGCGGCTGCGCGCCGGGAACGCCGCCGGCGACGCAGCGCCTCGACGATCATCGGCAGCAGCGAGACGAGCACGACGAGGACGAGCAGCACCTCGATGTTGTTCTTGACGAACGAGATGCCGCCCAGTGCGTAGCCGAGCCACGTCACCCCGCCCGCCCATAGCACGACGCCGATCGCGTTGTACGTGACGAAGTGGCGGTACGGCATGCGGACGACGCCCGCCACCGCCGCCGCGTACGTGCGCACGAACGGGATGAACTGCGCGACGACGAGCGTGCGGCCGCCGTACCGGTCGAAGTAGGCCTGCGTCTCCTCGATGTACCGGTGCTTGAAGATCCGGCCGTCCGGCCGGTCGAACAGGCGGTTGCCGATGAGCCGGCCGAGCAGGTAGCCGGTCTGCGTGCCCGCGAACGCGGTGACCACGAGGATGACCGACAGCCAGCCGACGACGGGCAGGTGCGAGCTCGGCTGCGCCGCCACCGCCCCTGCGGTGAACAGCAGCGAGTCGCCCGGCAGGATCGGGAACAGCAGCCCGACCTCGATGAACACCATCGCCATGACACCGAGCAGGGCCCAGGTGCCGAGGTGCTGGATGATCGGGGTCGGATCCAGGATGTTGGCGTGGACCGCCGCGGCGAGAAGCACCCGCCCAGGGTAGGGGACGTTCTCGTGAGGTCCCGGGCTGACCGCGCGGGAAGCGTGGAAGGATCGGGGGGACATCCCCCCGACCACCACAGGAGAAGCTGCGATGCCCATCGCAACGCCCGAGGTGTACGCCGAGCTGATCGACCGGGCCAAGGCCGGCAAGTTCGCGTACCCCGCCGTCAACGTCACCTCGTCCCAGACCATCACGGCCGCCCTGCAGGGCTTCGCCGAGGCCGGGAGCGACGGCATCATCCAGGTGTCGGTCGGCGGCGCCGAGTACGCCTCCGGCTCCACCATCAAGCAGCGGGTCACCGGCTCGCTCGCGCTCGCGGCCTACGCGCGCGAGGTGGCGAAGAACTACCCGGTGACGGTCGCCCTGCACACCGACCACTGCACCAAGCAGAACCTCGACACCTGGGTCCGCCCGCTGCTGGCCCTCGAGGCCGAGCAGGTCAAGCGTGGCGAGGACCCGACGTTCCAGTCCCACATGTTCGACGGCTCCACCGTCCCGCTGGGCGAGAACCTCGTCATCGCGGCGGAGCTGCTCGAGCTGTCGCAGGCGGCCCGCACGATCCTCGAGATCGAGATCGGCGTCGTCGGCGGCGAGGAGGACGGCCACTCGGCCGAGATCAACGACAAGCTGTACACCACGCCCGAGGACGGCCTGAAGACCATCGAGGCCCTCGGCACCGGCGAGAAGGGCCGCTACCTCACCGCCCTGACGTTCGGCAACGTGCACGGCGTCTACAAGCCGGGTGCCGTCAAGCTGCGCCCGTCGATCCTGCTGGACATCCAGAAGGCGGTGGGCGCCAAGGTCGGCACGGAGTACCCGTTCGACCTCGTCTTCCACGGCGGCTCCGGCTCGACGCCGGAGGAGATCGCCGAGGCCGTCGCCAACGGCGTCATCAAGATGAACATCGACACCGACACCCAGTACGCGTTCACGCGCCCGGTGGTCTCGCACATGTTCACCAACTACGACGGCGTGCTGAAGATCGACGGCGAGGTCGGCAACAAGAAGGCCTACGACCCGCGCGCCTGGGGCAAGCTCGCCGAGGGTGGCATGGCCGCCCGCATCATCGAGGCGGCGCAGCAGCTCGGCTCGGCCGGTCACACGATCGGCAAGTGACCCGCTAGCGCGGCGAACGTCAGGCCGCCCTCGTCCGTCACTGCTGGGGTCCAGCCAGTGGTCGGAAGGGGGCGGCCTCGTCGTCCGCGGCGACGTCGACGAGCTCGCCGATGCGGGTGACCTCGAGCAGGAACTTCACCGTCGGCGGCACCCGCAGCAGCCGGACCCGATGCTGGCTGCGGATCGACAGCCGGGCCAGGAAGGCCACGCCCGCGGAGTCCATGAACGTCACGTGGTGCGCGTCGACCTCCACCGGGAGCTCGTGCCGCTCCGCCTCGGCGGCCGCCTCCACCAGGTCGTCGCCCAGGTCGGAGTCGACGTCGCCGGAGAGCACGATCCGGACCCGGTCCTCCCCGACGAGCACCTGGACCGCTCCCGGCTCGCTCGGCGCCGAGGACTCGCCCGCCGCAGCGCCGTCGCCCGCCGGCAGGTGCGGACCGGTGTCGTCGATCACGGACCCCTCCCGCGGTTGCCTGGACGGGGTGAACGGTAGAGACGCGCGACGGCGCTGGTCAACATCTTCACCCGCACGGCGCTGGGCTAGCCTCGTCCGTGCACCGGAGCGGCCAGGCCGGCGCGACCTCCAACAGAAGTGGGGACTGACATGCCCGCCGTCGTGGTGCTCGGAGCCCAGTGGGGCGACGAGGGCAAGGGCAAGGCGACCGACCAGCTCGGAGACCGCACCGACTACGTGGTGAAGTTCAACGGCGGCAACAACGCCGGGCACACCGTGGTCGTCAACGGGCAGAAGTACGCGCTGCACCTCATCCCTTCGGGCATCCTCACGCCGGGCGTCGTGCCGGTGATCGGCAACGGCGTGGTCGTCGACCTCGAGGTGCTGTTCGAGGAGATCGACGCGCTGGAGGCCCGCGGCGTCGACACCTCCGGGCTGCTGGTCTCGTCGGCCGCGCACGTCATCGCGCCCTACAACCGGACCATCGACAAGGTGACCGAGCGCTTCCTCGGTTCGCGTCGCATCGGCACCACGGGGCGCGGCATCGGGCCGACCTACGCCGACAAGATCAACCGCATCGGCATCCGCGTCCAGGACCTGTTCGACGAGTCGATCCTGCGCCAGAAGGTCGAGGGCGCGCTGGCCGGCAAGAACCAGATGCTCGTCAAGGTCTACAACCGGCGCACGGTGACGGTCGAGGAGACGGTCGACGAGCTGCTGCGCTTCGCCGAGCGGCTCCGCCCGCACGTCGCGGACACGCCGCTGGTGCTCAACCGCGCGCTCGACGAGGGCAGGACCATCGTCTTCGAGGCCGGCCAGGCGACCATGCTGGACGTCGACCACGGCACCTACCCGTTCGTCACGTCGTCGTCGGCCACCGCGGGCGGCGCGTGCACCGGCTCCGGCGTCGGCCCGACGCGCATCGACCGCGTGGTGGCGGTCGCCAAGGCCTACACGACGCGGGTGGGCGAAGGGCCGTTCCCCACCGAGCTCCTGGACGCCGACGGCGACCGGCTGCGTGAGTCCGGCGGCGAGTACGGCACGACGACCGGACGGCCGCGGCGCACCGGCTGGTACGACGCCGTCGTCGTGCGCTATGCGGCGCGGGTCAACGGGCTGACCGACCTCGTCGTCACCAAGCTCGACGTGCTCACCGGCTGGGAGAAGATCCCGGTCTGCGTGGCGTACGACGTCGACGGGACGCGGCACGAGGAGATGCCATACGACCAGTCGGACTTCCACCACGCCCGGCCGGTCTACGAGTACCTCGACGGCTGGGCCGAGGACATCTCGCAGGCGCGCTCGTTCGAGGACCTGCCGGCGGCGGCGCAGCGTTACCTGCTGCGCCTTGAGGAGGTCTCCGGTGTGCGGGTGTCGTCGATCGGCGTCGGTCCGGGGCGCGAGGCGACGATCATCAGGCACCAGCTGCTGGGCTGAGCGCCGCCACCTCGGCGGGCAGCACGTCCTCGTCGGGCAGCTCGTGGGTGTCGACGTCGTGCTGGCGGACCAGTGCCGCGACGACGCCGAACGAGACCACGCACAGCGCGGTGCCGGTGAGCATCGCGGCGGGCAACCCCGCCGCCTGGCCCACGGCGCCGCCGACCAGGGCGCCCAGCGGCATGAGGCCGTAGGAGACGGTCCGGCCCGCGCCGGTGATGCGACCGAGCATGGGCTTGGGCGTCATGCGCTGGCGCACCGACTGCGTGATGACGTTGCCGACGTTGCCGGTGGCGCCCATGACGAGCAGCGCTGCGGCCACGGGCGCCGGGGAGGGCGCGAGCAGCGGCACGAGCAGCAGCAGCGCGTCGGTGAGGAAGGTGACCGCGAGCAGGCGGACCTCGCCGACGCGGTCGATGACACGCTCGGCGACGACCGAGCCGAGCACCGCGCCGACGGCCATGAGCGTGATGAGCAGCGTGAAGTGCTCCGGTGACAGCCGCATGCGTGAGCCCGGGCCGACCATCCACAGCACCAGCACGGCCGTGTAGGCGGTGCTGCCCATGTTGAACAGGCTCCCGGCGATGAGCATCGGCCGCATGACGGGGTGGCGCAGCAGGAACGCCAGGCCGTCGCGGACCTCGCCGAACGCGGTGCGGCGGGTGGCCGTGCCGGCGGACGGGGCGTGCCGGAAGCTGCCGCGGACGCCGATCAGCAGCAGCGCCACGGCGGCCACCGCCAGCGCCGCGGGGATCCCGAAGGCGTACCCGGTGCCGAGGCTGACGAGCAGGCCCGCGACCGGGGCGCCGAAGAACGAGTTCGCCACCTGCTGGGTGGCGAGCACGCGGCCGTTCGCGGCCGCCCAGCGGTCGCGCGGGACGAGGTCGGGCACCATCGCGGCCTCGCCGAGCTCGGCGACGATCGCCGTCACGCCGTAGACCAGCACGAGCCCGACGAGCACGGGCATCGTCAGGTGGCCGGTGGCCGCCAGCAGTGCGGCGGCGGACAGCAGCGCGGTGCGGCCGAGCAGTGCGGCCATCTGCGCGTGCCGGCGGTCCACGCGGTCGACGAGCGCACCGCCGGGGATGCCGAGCACGAGCCACGGCAGCCAGGCGGCGGCCGAGAGCAGCGACACCTGTGCGGGGGAGCGCGTCAGGGTGATGGCGATGAGGGGTGCGCCCGTCTGGACCACGCCGTCGCCGAGGTTGGCGAACGCGGTGGACATCAGGAGTGCGGTGAACCGGGCACCCAGTCGGCGACGCGGGGCCGTGCCGGTGTGCGGCTGCCTGCTCATCGCCACCCCGCCTCGCTAGTCTTGACCTGACTTTGCAAGGAAGTCTTTGCAAAGAGAACTCTGCAAAGGTATCTCTGCATATGGTGGTCCGCAAGGGGTTGGACGGTGCGCGCTCGGTCGCGTCGCACGGCCATGCGCCCGACGAGCGAGGGCCCGCACCGCTCGCGCCCGACGCGCCTGCGGCGGCCACCGCCGAGCGACCCCTCCGCGCGCGCCCGATCGGCGGCGAGGAGCTCAAGGCGTTCACGCACCCGCTGCGGATGGCGATGTACAGCGCGCTGCGCGACTACGGCCCGGCGACGGCGACGCAGCTCGCCCGGCGTCTCGGCGAGAGCAGCGGGCAGACCAGCTACCACCTGCGTCAGCTCGAGAGGCACGGGTTCGTGGAGGACGACCCCGAGCATGCCGGCGGGCGGGAGCGCTGGTGGCGGCCGGTGTCGTTCAGCATCGCGGACCCGGTGCTCATCGCCGACCCGACGCAGCAGCCCGCCGTGCGGGCGATGTTCGACCTGGTCATCGCCGACCGCGTGCGGGTGCTGCGGCAGTTCTTCGATGCGGCGATGTCGGAGGTCTCCGACGAGGACGAGTCCGCGGGCACCGACACCACGACCGCCCTCATGACGAAGACCGAGGCCCGGGACCTGATCGAGGCCGTCCAGATGCTGATCAACGAGCACACGGACCGCGCCAAGGCGCGGACGGCCGCCGGCGACCTCGAAGGGCGGCGCCGGACGCGCGTGTTCTTCGACGTCGTCCCGCTGGTCGACGACGCCGACGGACCCGTCGAGGCCGCCGCCCCCGCCGCCCAGCCGGCCGCGCCAGCCGTCGCCCCCGCCGCCCAGCCGGCCGCGCCAGCCGTCGCCCCCGCCGCCCAGCC